>JBBQXX010000124.1:0-7801 GCA_038209235.1 Sphingomonadales bacterium
GTGCTGCTGTTGATACCCGGTGTGATCCTCTATCTGATGTGGATGGTGGCGGTGCCTGCGCTGATGGTCGAAAACCTTGGCGTGTTCGAAGCGCTCAGCCGCAGTTCTGTGCTCACCAAAGGGTCGCGCTGGAAGCTGCTCGGGCTGATTTTGATCTTCGTCGTGTTCAGCACGATCATTGCCATCCCGTTTGGTTTGCTCGCATTGATCAGCCCGACCATCACGACGGTGACCAGCGCGCTTGTCAGCGCGGTCAGTGCTGCGGTGGGCGCGGCGGGCATCGCGGCGATCTATATCGAACTGCGCGGCTCCAGGGAGGGCGCAAGCAGCGAGCAGCTGGCCAGCGTGTTTGCCTGAACTTACAAAATCTTATCCCAATGGGGAGGGGGACCGTTCGCGAAGCGAATGGTGGAGGGGAAGTGGTGTTGTGCGGCGGCCTGATTGTCGCACCTGGCATCGTCACACCCTTTACCGTCACTTCCTTTATCGTCACACCCAGTCGCATCCCCTCCGTCAGCGCTATCCGCTGCCACCTCCCCTGAAGGGGGAGGATCTGGATAATGTGAACGCCTGTTACTTTTCGCTACGTGCCAGCAACTCGAGCAATTCCTTCTTCCAGAAGCGCGCCCAGGTGTGTGTACCATGGCCGCGCGTTTCATCGGTGGCCTTGATCAGGATGAACTGACCATCGGGCAGCCGTTTGCCAAAGTCTTCGGCCACGCCATAATCCCACGGATTGATGAAATCGTCCGAGGAGTTGATCCACGTCACCGGCATCGTCAGCTTCTCGACAGCGGCGGACGGATCATAGTTGCGCGATGAGTCGACCTGATAGATCGTGTCGTTGGCATCGATCCCTTCGATCGCCGCGTCGATCCGCTGGGTGATATAGGCATCGGCGGCATCGCGCGTCGCAAAAGCCTTTTGCAGATACAGCGGCGCAAAGCCTGCGACCTGCAACAGGCTGGCGGCAACGCGCAGCCCCATCACCGGCGGGCTGGAGTATTTGCCGCCGGCCCATGCCGGATCGGCCTTGATCCCCTCGATCGCTGCCTTGCGCCACATGCGGTTGTGCCCAGCAATCGGCATCGGCAGGCACGCCATCGGCATCATCGCCTGAACGAATGCGGGGTCGACCTGCCCCCAGACAAAGCCATGCATGCAACCCATCGATGTGCCCATCATCAGCCGCAGCCGGTTGACCTTCAGCCCCTCGGTGAGCATCCGCCGCTGCGCCTTGACCATGTCGGTATAATCATAGGCGGGAAACCGCATCTTCAACCCGTCGCTGGGTTTGGAGGATTTTCCGTGGCCGATATTGTCGGGCAGGATGATGTAATAGCGGGTGATATCGAGCGGCTGGCCCAGCCCGAACAGCTCGTGGGCAAACTGCGGCTGCACGAACTGAAGCCCGCTTCCACCCGTGCCGTGCAGCACCATCACCGCGTTGGTGACATTGCCCTGCGCATCGCGCCTGGGTGAACCCAGAGTGGCGTAATGCATACGCAGCTTGTCCATCTGCTCACCGCTGCCAAAGCGGAAGTCATCAAGAACGACATCGCCCTGCTTAAGCTGCGCGGTGTAATCGACCGAAGCCGCCTTAACTTGAGCGCCAGCAGGAACCGCCATAGTCGTGCACGCCAAAGCCGCGATCAAAGCCAATATCCGCATTGCAAACCCCTTTTGCTTATCAAGGGCACAGCTTTTTTGCACCCCATAGGGGTCAACATTGCAGCCCGTGCGGCAGCGTGCAATCGGGTTGTTCTGTATAGCGTTGCGTCCATCGCCGATCTGCGCCGATGTTGGGGTCGCCAGGCACCCCTTCTCGCGTCAGCGCACCCCTTCTCCCTTCAGCCTAGGGCTGCGCGGCGTGATCGTTTGAACTGATACATAATCTGGTCGGCGCGCGCGAGAACCTTGTCGGCGCGGTCGTCGGGACTGATGAAGGCGTGGCCGAAGGTTGCAGACAGGCATTGGCGGCCTTTTGCGAACTGCGGGCGGCACGCAGCGATGCCCGAGGTCAGCTGCGCGATCTTTTGCGAAATGTCGTCGTGGCTGATCGTACCCAGCAGCAACGCGAACTCGTCTCCGCCAATCCGCGCGACCACATCGGTGGTGCGGACATTGCCAACCAGCACATCGGCGATGGTCCGAAGCGCCTCATCGCCTGCGGCATGGCCGTAGGTATCGTTGATCGCCTTGAGGTCATCGACATCGACAAACAGCAACGCTGCCCGGCTGTCGTAACGCTGGCAATGCGCGATGCAGGTGGCGACTGCCTGTTCAAAATGCCGCCGGTTGAACAGCGGGGTGAGCGTGTCGCGGCAAATCTCGTCTTCAAGCACCCGAACGCGCGCCACCAGCTGTGCATTCTTTTCGCGCAAATCGGCGCACAGCAAGGTGAGTTGATCATGGCTCAACGCAAGCTCGGCCTCGGGAGCGTGATCGCGCTCAGCGCAGTAGACATCAATCATATTCATTTGACGTGGCCCGATATCCCATGCGCGTCCCGATTGCACCTTAACAACTTTGACGCGGTGCAACATGATGAAAATGGGTTCAACCATTTATAATCTGTGCACAACCGGGACGGTTAGATGTTTGATAAATGACCGAAGAATTTCCCTTCCATGACGATTGCGGGTGCCCGGCTTTGGCTTTAAGACCCTGTTGCAACCAGCCAATATGCGGAGAGAAATACGTGGCCGAGCCAGCCCATAAGCCCGAGCCGGTCGCGGTTGCCGCCGTTCCTGTCGCGATTATCATGGGCAGTCAGTCCGATTGGGAAACGATGTCTGGTGCTGCTGCAATCCTGGTCGAACTGGGCGTGGCACATGATTGCCGGA
Source organism: Sphingomonadales bacterium (assembly GCA_038209235.1). Classification (GTDB taxonomy): domain Bacteria; phylum Pseudomonadota; class Alphaproteobacteria; order Sphingomonadales; family Sphingomonadaceae; genus Blastomonas. The sequence continues at coordinate 2,847 of JBBQXX010000124.1, forward strand.
TCGTATCGGCGCACCGCACGCCAGACCGGATGGTGGAATTTTCCAAAGGCGCGGTGGCGGCAGGCTTCAAGGTGATTATCGCAGGCGCAGGTGGCGCAGCGCACCTGCCCGGCATGGTCGCCAGCATGACGCGGCTGCCGGTGCTGGGGGTGCCGGTTGCCAGCAAGGCGCTGAGCGGCATCGACAGCCTGCTCTCGATCGTTCAGATGCCCGGTGGCGTGCCGGTCGGAACGCTGGCGATTGGCCCTGCCGGAGCGAAGAACGCAGGCCTGCTGGCTGCGTCGATCCTGGCGACGACTGATGCAGCGCTTGCGCAAAGGCTGGATGCATGGCGCGCCGCGCAAAGCTGTTCGATCGGCGAAAAGCCGGTATGACCCCAGACAAGGTGGACCCCATCGCCCCGGGCAGTACAATCGGCATCATGGGGGGCGGCCAGCTGGGCCGGATGCTCAGCCTCGCCGCAGCTCAGCTTGGCTATCGCTGCCACATCTTCGCATCAGAAGCGACCAGCCCCGGCGGCGAGGTCTCTGCGATCAACACCTGCGCCGATTATAGCGATGAAGCAGCGCTCAGCGCCTTTGCCGCTGCGTGCGATGTCGTAACCTATGAATTCGAAAATGTGCCCGTCGCGCCGTTGCGATCGATCGCCGACAAGGTACCGCTGCGCCCCTCGCCCCAGGCGCTGGCAATCGCGCAAAGCCGCATCGCCGAGAAGCGCTTTGTAACCGGGCTTGGCGGCCGCGCTGCACCTTATGGTTTTGCCGAAACTGCCGCCGATGTTGGCGCCGCCATTGCGATTTCCGGCACACCTGCGATCATCAAATCGAACCGCATGGGCTATGATGGCAAGGGTCAGGCACGGGTCCATAAGGGCGATGACCCGGTCGCGCGCTGGCATGAGGCGGGCGGCGTGCCCGCCATCATCGAGGGCTTCGTGGCTTTCGACGCCGAATTCTCGGTGATCCTAGTGCGCGGTGAAGATGGCGATATCCGCTTCTGGGACAGCCCGGAAAACGCGCATGTCTCAGGTATCCTCGACCGATCCACAGTTCCCGCCAATGCCAGTATCCTTGCGCATGTTCCGGCAGCGCGCGCGCTGGCCACTCAGGTTGCCGAGACGCTCGACTATATCGGGGTGCTGACACTGGAATTCTTCGCCACAGCCGCAGGACCAGTATTCAACGAGATGGCTCCGCGTGTCCACAATTCGGGCCACTGGACGATTGAGGGCGCATTCACCAGCCAGTTCGAAAATCACATCCGGGCGATCTGCGGCTTGCCGCTGGGCGATACCTCGCTTGCCTGTGACCGCGCCGAAATGCGCAACCTGATCGGCGAACAGGCAGACCGCTGGCCGCAACTGCTCGCCGAACCGACCAACCATGTCCACCTTTACGGCAAATATCGCGCGTTGCCGGGACGCAAGATGGGCCATGTCACGCGCATTTCGCTGCACCCTGCGGGAGCAGACGCATGAACCATCCCGAGCTATTCCTGGTGCTGGCGCGCGCCCAAAATGGTGTAATCGGTGCCAACGGCGCGTTGCCTTGGCACCTGCCGATGGACCTGCGCCACTTCAAGGGGCTGACCCAGAACAAGCCGATGATCATGGGCCGCAAGACCTTTGACAGCCTTCCCGGCCTGCTCCCCGGTCGCCGTCATATCGTGCTGACCCGCAGCCGCGACTGGAACGAGGATGGCGCAGAGGTGGTGCACAATGTCAATCAGGCGATCGCTACGGCCAATGCGCCGCATGTCGCGGTGATCGGCGGGGCGGAGATTTTCGCGCTGTTGCTGCCCAAAGCCGACCGCATCGAGCTGACCGAGGTGCACGCTGCGCCCGCAGGTGATACCGTGATGCCAGCCTTCAATCGGGCAATCTGGCAGGAAGTTGCGCGCACCGACCATCCGGCCGATGCAGAGCAGAAGGACCGGCCTGCGTTCAGCTTCGTCTCGCTGGTGCGGCGGTGACCCGCAAAATCCTGCTCGTTTTGGTGCTGCTGATCGCCGCCGGACTGGTCTTTGTCGTCACCGTGCTGCCCGGCCAGTTCGAGGCGAGTACCAACGTCGTCACCGATGAGCCGCTCCCTGCGATCCGCGCCGACACCGCAAAGCTGCACAAGCGCCTGGCAATCGCCGATCTTCACGGCGATACCTTGCTGTGGAAGCGCGATTTGCTCGACAAGGCGGATCGCGGCCAGATCGACCTGCCCCGGCTTGAGGCGGGCAATGTTGCGCTGCAAATCTTTTCGTCGGTGTCCAAGACACCGCGCGGCCAGAATTACGAGAGCAACTCGGACGACACCGACAACATCACCCTGCTCGCCATGGCGCAGTTGCAACCGGTGCGGACGTGGTTCTCGATTTTCGAGCGTTCGATGTGGCACGCCACCAAGCTGGAGCGCGCCGCCAAGGCTTCGAAGGGCCGGTTGATGTTGATCCGTGCGCCAGCCGATATCGACCGGCTGCTGGCGGCGCGCGCATCGGGCAAACAGGTTACCGGCGCGCTCTATTCGGTCGAAGGTTTGCAGAACCTTGAGGGCAAGGCGCAAAATCTGGAGCGGCTTTACGGCGCGGGCATGCGGATGGCAGGGCTGGTCCATTTCTTCGACAACGAACTGGCCGGATCGATGCACGGCGAGACCAGGGGCGGGCTGACCCCGTTTGGCCGCCGGATGATCCGTTCGATGGAAGCCAGGGGCATCATCGTCGATATCGCGCATTCCAGCCACCGGGCGGTTGCGGACATCCTGGCGATGGCGCGCCGCCCGGTGGTCTCCAGCCATGGCGGGGTGCAAGCGGTGTGCAAGGTCAACCGCAACCTGTCCGACACCGAGATTCGCGCGGTGGCGGCCACAGGTGGCATCATCGGCATCGGCTATTGGGACGGGGCATTATGCTCGACCGATCCGAAGCAGGTCGCGCGCTCGATCGCGCATGTCCGCGATCTGGTGGGCATCCAGCATGTCGCGCTGGGCAGCGATTTCGATGGCGCGGTGACAACCCGGTTCGATACCAGCCAGATCGCACAGGTAACGCAAAGCTTGCTCGACATCGGCTTTGGCGAAGGCGACATTCGTGCGGTGATGGGCGGCAACGCCTTGCGCATCATCAAACAGGGCATTGAACCTTTGCCCGGCAAGGCCCTATAGACCAGGTCATGATCAGGCTGGAAGGCAGCGCGCCGCTGCCCGAACATCTGCGCGGGGGCATCATCGCGCTGGGTAATTTCGATGGCTTCCACGCCGGGCATCAGGCCGTGGCGGGGCGCGCGATCGCATGGGCCAAAGCCGAACATCGCCCGGCGATCATCGCGACGTTCGATCCGCACCCGGTGCGCTATTTCAAACCTGACATCGCGCCGTTCCGCCTGACCAGCCTCGACCAGCGCCAGCAACTGTTTGCTAACGCCGGTGCCGATGCGATGCTGGTCTTCGCCTTTGATGAGGTGTTGGCCAACACCAGCGCGGCCAGCTTCGTCGCCGATCTGCTGGTCATGCGCTTTGGCGCTGCAGGCGTGGTGACGGGTGAGGATTTCACCTTCGGCAAAGGCCGTGGCGGCAATGTGCAGGTGCTGCATGATCTGGGCGCGCTGCTGGGCTTGCGCAGTCAAGCGATCGGCCCGGTCTCGACCGGCGATGCGATCATCTCGTCCAGCCGCATCCGCGCCTGCCTGCTCGACGGCGCGCCCGATGAGGCCGAGGCGCTGATGACCCGGCCTTTTGCGGTGCAGGGCGTGGTCCAGCATGGTGACAAGAACGGGCGGCTGCTGGGCTATCCCACCGCCAATATCGACATGGGCAGCTATCTGCGCCCGGTCTATGGCGTCTATGCGGTCACCGGGCATTTGGCCGATGGCCGGGTGCTGAAAGGCGCGGCCAACCTTGGCATCCGCCCGCAGTTCGATCCGCCCAAGGAGCTGCTCGAACCGCATTTCTTCGATTTCAACGAAGACCTTTATGGCCAGACGATCGAGGTGGCGCTGCGCCATTTCATCCGGCCCGAAGCGAAGTTCGACAGTCTGGAGGAACTGACCGCGCAGATCGAGGCAGACTGCGTGCGCGCGCGGGAATTGCTTGCCTGAAAGCGCCGCGCCCCTTAAGCGCACGCGATCATGACTGACCAGACTGCAATCCCCGCCACGGACTATAAAGACACCGTCTTTCTGCCGCAGACCGACTTTCCGATGAAGGCTGGTCTTGCCCAGAAGGAACCGGCGATTCTGGCGCGCTGGCAGGCAGCAGACCTGTACCGGCAGCTTCGCGAAGCGCGCAACGGCCGTGAAAAGTTCATCCTCCACGATGGCCCGCCGTACGCGAACGGCGACATGCATATTGGCCATGCGCTCAACCATATCCTCAAAGACATGGTCTGCCGCACCCAGTCGCTGCTCGGCAAGGATGCGCCCTATGTGCCCGGCTGGGACTGCCACGGCCTGCCGATCGAATGGAAGATCGAGGAGCAGTATCGCAAAAAAAAGCTCAATAAGGACGAAGTCGATCCAGTCGCCTTCCGCGCCGAATGCCGCACCTATGCGCAGCACTGGGTGGATACGCAGCGCGAGCAGCTCAAGCGGCTGGGCATCAACGGCGACTGGGACAATCCGTACCTGACGATGGACTTTGCCGCCGAAGCAACCATCGTGCAGGAGCTGATGAAGTTTGCGACCAGCGGCCAGCTCTATCGCGGTGCCAAGCCAGTGATGTGGTCACCGGTGGAGAAAACCGCGCTGGCCGAGGCCGAGGTTGAGTATGCGGATGTTACATCGACGCAGATCGATGTGGCGTTCGAAATCATCGAAGCGCCGAATGCGCCGGAACTGGTCGGCGCGTATGCGGTAATCTGGACAACGACGCCCTGGACGATCCCGGTCAATCAGGCTTTGGCTTATGGGGAAGACATCAGATATGTCGTAGTGGAGTTGAACGGTGTTGGGTTAGCAGGCCAAGGTGGCG
>JBBQXX010000125.1:0-7764 GCA_038209235.1 Sphingomonadales bacterium
CAGGCAAGCAGACCCGGCACGGCAGATCCGTGCGATCGCTACCGGTATGCTGGTTGTGATGGCCGGGGTGTTCCTTGCGAGCCATTGGGCCGAGGGCGCAGTTGACAGTCGCTGGGGTTATGTTCGTGCCTTTGCCGAAGCTGCGATGGTTGGCGGGCTGGCCGATTGGTTTGCGGTGACCGCGCTGTTTCGCCATCCGCTGGGCCTGCCGATCCCGCACACCGCGATCATCCCGCGCAACAAGGACCGCATCGGCGATACGATGGCGAGTTTCCTGCGCAGCAATTTCCTGACGCCGCTGGTGGTGGCGCGGCGGATGCGGACCATGAACGTCGCGGCGGCTGCGGGGCGCTTTCTGGTTCAGCCTGATGGCGGCGAAGGGCGGTTGCGTCTGGGCGCGTCCAACCTTGTCGCCGATGTGCTCGAATCGCTCGATCAGGACCGGCTGGGCGGCAACGCCAAGGAGGCGCTGCGGGTGCAACTCGACAAGCTGGATGTTGCGCCCTTGCTGGGGCAGATCCTCAATGCCGCGATTGCCGATAACCGGCACTTGCCGCTGATGGATGGCATCATCAAATGGACGCAGCGGACGCTGTTTGCCAATGAAGAGCTGTTGCGCGATATGGTGCGCAGCCGCGCCAATTCGATCATGCGCTGGACCGGTCTGGACGAAAGGCTCGCCACCGGTGTCGTCGATGGCCTGCACAACCTGCTGTTCGACATGGCCGAGGATACCAACCACCCGCTGCGTGGCAAGGTGGAAGAAGGGCTTGCAACGATGGCGTTCCGGCTGCTCAACGATGCCGACATGCAGGCCAAGGTGGCAGGGATCAAATCGGAAATGCTGGCCAATCCGGCGATGGCGCGCTGGCTCGATGGCCTGTGGGAGCGCAGCCGCACCGCATTGATCCGCGCCGCGCGCAACCCTGACCATGCCCTGTCCGGCCAGTTCGGCGACGGGCTGCGTCAGATCGGCGAAGCGCTGCAAAGCGATGTGCGGATGCAGACCCAGATCAACCGCTTCGCGCGCCGCACGCTTGTCGGCATCGCCAACCGCTATGGCGACCAGATCGTGCGGCTGGTATCCGAGACCGTTCATCGCTGGGACGCGCAGACTATCACCGACCGGGTCGAACACGCGGTGGGCAAGGACCTCCAGTTCATCCGCATTAACGGCACATTGGTGGGCGGGCTTGTCGGGTTGCTAATTCATACAGCGGTGGTGTGGTTGTGATGTAAATCCTCCCCGGTTCGGGGAGGATCTGGCCGCGCAAAGCCTCGCAAAGCCTCGCCCATGGCGCGCACCGCTGTCACCTTGGCGGTGAGCGGTGCCCAGTCATCGCGCTCGGCAATCGCGGCCCAGATCGCTTCGACCTCGTCGATCAGCATCGATTGCGGGGTATCGCCCAGCCAATACGGGTGGGCGCGATCGCGCGCAGCGGCATAGCGCGCCTTGATTGCGCCAAACGCTGCCCACAGCGACTCGCCATCGGTTCCGGTCAGCGCCGCTGGGCAAACGGGAATGGCATCGCCCATCCACGCAAAGAAAAACGCGTCGATCCCGACCCCGCCCTGCATCATCAGAGCCTCGCCTGCGCCGATCAGCGTCCGGTCGAGCTCCAGCCCCTGCGGCACCACGCCCAGCCGCCAGCAAAAGCGTCGCGCCAGCGCTGCCTGATACAGCGGGCCAAAGCGTTCAAGCGCCGCTATCAACGGCGGCGCATCGCTGATCAGCCGCAGCGCCACTGCCAGTTGCCCCAGATTCCAGTGGATCGCCTCGGGCTGGCGGGCGAAGGCATAAAGCCCCGAATGGTCGAAATACGCAGCGGTAAACCCCGGCTCCCAGGTCGGCGCAAATCGCCACGGACCGTAATCGAAGCTTTCGCCGGTGATGTTCATATTGTCGGTGTTGAGCACGCCGTGGACGAACCCTGCGATCATGTAACTGGCCGCCAGATCAGCCGTCTGCTCGACCGCAAGATTGAGCAACAGCGCCGCGTTATTGGCACCACCCTCCGCGTCATCGGTGCGTCTGTCATAAAGCTGATCAAGCGCGTAGCGCACCACGCGGTGCATCTTTGCTGCGTCGTCTTCATAGGCGATCCGCTGGAAGGTGCCGAAGCGGATGTGGCTGTGGCTCAGCCGCACCAGCACCGCCGAACGCGTCGGCGATGGCTCATCGCCGCGCCACAACGCCTCGCCCGTCTCGATCACCGAGAAGGTCTTGCTGGTGTTGACCCCCAGCGCCTCAAGCATCTCGGTTGCCAGTATCTCGCGCACCGCGCCTTTCAGCGTCAGCCGTCCGTCGCCATCCCGGCTGAACGGGGTTTGCCCCGATCCCTTGGTGCCAAGATCGAGCAGCCGCGCGGCATCATCGCGCAGCTGCGCAAACAGGAACCCGCGTCCATCTCCGATGTCGGGATTATAATTGCGGAACTGGTGGCCGTGATAGGCCAGCGCCAGCGGCTGCGGCAGGTTGCCGGGCAAGGCCACAAATCGCCCGAAATGCTGGCACCATGATGCATCGTCCAGCCCGGCCAGCCCGACCGTTGCGGCATGCCGGTCATTGCGGAAGCGCAGGATCGTCGCAGGAAAATCGGCCGCTTTTACCGGATGAGCAATAGCATCGGCGATGGTCAGGATAGCGGGATCGGCGTGGGTCGAAGCGGCTTGCGGTTCTGTTGTCATCCAGCGATAGTGGGGGCCAAGGAGAGCCTGCGCAACCATGACCAAGCCAGTTCAAGCCTTTACCGCCGGTTACTGGTGGTCAAACGATGGCTTGCGCCTGCATTTCCGCAATTATCCGGCGCGGCCTGAAAATGCGCATCGCCCACCGATCATCTGCATTCCCGGCCTCACCCGCAATGCCCGCGATTTCGAGAATGTCGCTGCCCGGCTGGCAGGCGACTGGCGGGTGATATGCGTGGACCTGCGCGGACGCGGTGACAGCGCCTATGCCAAGGATGCGATGAGCTATGTTCCGCTGACCTATGTGCAGGACATGGAGGCGCTGTTGCGTTCCGAAGCCATCGACCGCTTCATTGCGTTCGGAACCTCGCTGGGCGGGCTGATCACGATGCTGCTCGCCTCGACCCGGCCCGGACGGGTGGTGGCGGCTTTGCTCAACGATGTCGGGCCGCAGATCGAACCTGAGGGGCTCAAGCGTATTCGCGACTATGTCGGGCAGGGGCGGTCGTTTCCGACATGGATTCATGCGGCGCGCGCCTTGTCCGAAGTGCAGGGGGCGATCTTCCCGGGTTTTGGGGTCAGCGAATGGCTCGACATGGCCAAAAAGGCGATGAAGGTCAGCGCGGGGGGGCGGATCGTTTATGATTATGATATGAAGATCGCCGAGCCGTTCGCGGTGCCCGGGGGCGAGGCGGGGGTGGACCTGTGGCCTGCGCTGGCCGGACTTGCGCCGGTACCGGTGCTGATCGTGCGCGGCGCGCTGTCCGATCTGTTCAGCCCGGCCACCGCGCAAAAGATGCTGGCGCAAATGCCGCATGCCCGGCTGCTGACCGTTGAGGGCAAGGGCCATGCGCCAACGCTTGAAGAGCCCGAGGTGACAGGTGCGATCGATGCGATGCTGGCCGAGATCGAATTGCCTGCGCTTGCCGCTCCGGCCTAAGCGGCTATAGCCGGCGCCGCGATGAAGCCTGCCTGTATCCTCCATTTGCACAGCACGTTCGATCTGGGCGGCAAAGAGGCGCGCGCGGTGCGGCTGATGAACCATTTTGGCGGCGCAGCGCATCATACGATACTGACCGCAGTGCCCGGAGCGCTGGGGGCGCGCGACGCGATCAAGCCGGGCATCCATGCCGATTTCCCCATCGACGCGCCATCGCTGGCGGGCAAGCCGAGCATCGCGCGATACCGGGTATTCGTCGAGTATTTCAAAAAATTTGACCTGATCCTCAGCTATAACTGGGGGGCGATGGACGGCGTAATGGCGCGCACGCTGTTTGCCGGGACAACCCCGCTGCCACCGGTGATCCATCACGAGGATGGCTTCAACCAAGACGAGGCGCTGAAGCTGAAGCGCAAGCGCAACTGGTTTCGCATGGTCGCGCTGGCGCGCACCGAAGCGCTGGTGGTGCCATCGTATACACTGGAGGGAATCGCGTTTGAGGTCTGGAAACAGCCCACTAGCCGGGTGCGGCGTATCCCCAATGGCATCGAGGTGGCGGCCTATGCCAAGCGTCCGCAGCGCGGCGCGCTACCCGGCTTTCAGCGGCGCGATGGCGAGCTAGTCATCGGTACGCTGGCGGGGTTGCGCGCGGTCAAGAACCTGCCCAGGTTGGTGCGCGCGGTGGCGGCGCTCGATATGCCGGTGCGGCTGGTGATCGTCGGCGAGGGGCCGGAGCGTGCCAGCATCGAGGCCGAGGCAGCACGGGTCGGCCTTGGCGACCGGCTGCTGATGCCCGGCTTCCTGAAAAACCCGGCGCGCTACATCGGCCTGTTCGATATCTTCGCGCTATCGTCGGACAGCGAGCAGCAGCCGATCTCGGTGATCGAGGCGATGGCGGCGGGCCTGCCGGTCGCAGCGCCGATGGTCGGCGATGTTGCGCATATGGTGTCGCCCGACAACGCGCTGCTGCTGGCCGAACCGGGCAGCGAGGCGGGGTTGGCCGATTGCCTGCGCAGGCTGGCTGGCGATCCGGCGCTGCGCGCCGCGCTGGGTGCCGCCAACCGCGCCAGGGCTGCTGCCGAGTTCGATGAGCGCAAGATGCTCGATCGCTATGCTGCGCTCTATGGCCGCGCGATGGGGCGGCCTGAGTTTGGGCGGGCTTAATTCAGAAGGTGATGATTCGCTCCCGCCAGCTTGGTATAGGTGCTGCGCGGATATCAATTTTCCTTTGCTGACCATCGCCGCTAGAAGCCGATGCTGTAGTCACCCCTGCTTGAGGTTTTGTTATGTCCACGCTTCCCGATTTCGATTTTGCGCTCGGTGAGGCTGCCGATATGATCCGCGACACGACCGCGCGGTTTGCCGCCGACAAGATCGCGCCGATCGCCGCGAAGATCGATGCCGAAGACTGGTTTCCGGTGGAGTTGTGGCCGCAGATGGGCGCGCTTGGCCTCCACGGGATCACGGTGAGCGAAGACGATGGCGGGCTTGGCCTGGGCTATCTGGAGCATGTCATCGCGATGGAAGAGGTCAGCCGCGCGAGCGCCTCGCTAGGGCTGTCCTACGGCGCGCATTCCAACCTTTGCATCAACCAGCTGCGCCGCTGGGGCAATACCGAACAGAAGGCGAAATATCTGCCCGGCCTAATTTCGGGCGAGCATGTCGGATCGCTGGCGATGTCAGAGGCTGGCGCAGGATCCGATGTCGTCTCGATGAAGCTCAAGGCCGAGGCTGTGGCGGGCGGATACCGGCTCAATGGCACCAAATTCTGGATCACCAACGCAGCTTATGCGCAGACGCTGATCGTTTATGGCAAGACCGGCGAAGGATCGGGCGGCATCACCGCGTTCATTATCGAAAAGGACATGCCGGGCTTTTCCATCGGCCAGAAAATCCAGAAAATGGGGATGCGCGGCAGCCCGACCGCAGAACTGGTGTTCGACGATTGCTTCGTGCCCGAAGAGAACATCATGGGGCCGCTCAATGGCGGCGTCGGCGTGCTGATGAGCGGGCTGGATTATGAACGCGCGGTGCTCGCGGCCGGGCCTCTTGGTATCATGCAGGCGTGTCTTGACGTGGTGCTGCCCTATGTGCGCGAGCGCAAGCAGTTCGGATCGCCGATCGGCGCGTTCCAGATGGTGCAGGCCAAGGTTGCCGACATGTATGTCGCGCTCAACAGTGCGCGCGCCTATGTGTACGCGGTGGCGCGCGCCTGCGATGCGGGCAATACGACGCGCTTCGATGCGGCCGGCGCGATCCTGCTGGCGAGCGAGAACGCGGTGAAATGCTCGCTGGAGGCGATCCAGGCGTTGGGTGGCGCGGGCTATACCACCGACTGGCCGGTCGAACGCCTGCTGCGCGACGCCAAGCTGTACGACATCGGCGCGGGGACGAATGAGATACGCCGGTTCCTGATCGCGCGCGAACTGATCGGAGCGCGGTGATGGACATCGAAAAAATTTTCGGACTCATTACCAAACAGATCGCTGCCACTGGGGCACCAGTAACGTATCGGCAGGTTTGGAGCTTCGCCTATCCTGGTCAACCGTGGAATGGAATCCATTGCCTTCGGGAAGTGATGATTATCTTAGGTGAGTTGACACAGCATTGCATCGACAAAAAATTACCCATTCTTTCGGCGGCAGTGGTTAGGCAGGATACGAATGACGCGACTGATACAGCCAAATCTAATCTGCACGAGGTTTGCCGAGAATTAGGTTTGGATCGAGCAAAAGACGTTTCTAAGGAGAAGTTTTTCGCCGATGAACAGCGCAAAGCGCTAATCCGGTGGGGGAGTTGATTGGCTATGACCGCACCAGCGATCGACACAAAAATCCAGCCCAGTTCAGATGTTTACCGCGCAGCATATGCGCACAATATCGCCTTGCGCGATGATCTGTGGGGCAAGGTGGCCCAAACTGCCCTCGGCGGCAACGCCAAGTCGCGTGAGCGGCACACCGCGCGCGGCAAGCTGTTGCCACGCGACCGCGTCGAACGTCTGCTTGATCCGGGCTCGCCGTTCCTTGAAATCGGCCAGCTCGCAGCCTGCGACCTGTACGAAGGCGAGATCCCCGGCGCAGGGATGATCGCAGGCATCGGCCGCGTCTCAGGCCGCCAGTGCATGATCGTGTGCAACGATGCGACGGTCAAGGGTGGCACCTATTATCCGATGACGGTGAAAAAGCATCTGCGCGCGCAGGAGATCGCGCAAGCCAACCGCTTGCCGTGCATCTATCTGGTCGATTCGGGCGGTGCCAACCTGCCGCACCAGGCCGAGGTCTTCCCCGACCGCGACCATTTTGGCCGTATCTTTTTCAACCAGGCCAACATGTCCGCGCTGGGCATACCGCAGATCGCCTGCGTGATGGGCAGCTGCACCGCAGGCGGCGCTTATGTGCCTGCGATGTCCGACGAAAGCATCATCGTCCGCGACCAGGGCACCATCTTTCTGGCCGGGCCGCCGCTGGTCAAGGCCGCAACCGGCGAGGAGATCAGCGCCGAGGATCTGGGTGGCGGCGACCTGCACGGGCGCAAATCGGGCGTGGTCGATCACGTCGCCGAGAGCGACGAGCATGCGCTGACCATCGTTCGCGATATCGTCTCGCACCTGGGGCCGATCCCCAAACCGAACATTGATCTGAAAGACCCGCGTCCGCCCAGGTTCGAGCCGCAGGAACTATATGGCATCATCCCGTCCGATGTCCGCGCGCCGTATGACGTGCACGAGGTGATTGCGCGGCTGGTCGATGGCAGCGAGTTTCACGAATTCAAGGCGCTGTACGGCAGTTCCCTGGTGTGCGGCTTTGCGCATATCTGGGGCATGCCGGTGGCGATCCTGGCCAACAACGGCGTGCTGTTCAGCGAAAGCGCGGTCAAGGGCGCGCATTTCATCGAACTGGCCTGCCAGCGGCGCATTCCCTTGTTGTTCCTGCAGAACATCAGCGGCTTTATGGTCGGCGGCAAATACGAGGCAGAGGGCATCGCCAAACACGGTGCCAAGCTGGTCACTGCGGTCGCCACCGCCAGCGTCCCCAAGGTCACCGTGCTGATCGGCGGCAGCTTTGGCGCGGGCAATTACGGCATGTGCGGCAGAGCCTATTCGCCCCGCTTCCTGTTCACCTGGCCCAACAGCCGCA
>JBBQXX010000126.1:0-7754 GCA_038209235.1 Sphingomonadales bacterium
GCCGCTGTTGCAGTGTGTGCCTTATGCCCGGCAGGTCAGCGGTATCCAGATTTACGGTGACGCGCACAGTTGGTGGCAGCAGGCCGATGGCCGCTACGCGCGGGGCAACCGTCCCCTGCCCGGCGCGGTGATGGCGTTCAAGCCGTATCGGTCGATGCAACTGGGCCATGTCGCAGCGGTCGCCAAGGTCATTGATTCGCGCCGGGTGCTGCTCAACCATGCCAACTGGTCACCGATCAACGGCCGCAAAGGCCAGATCGAAAGCGATGTGCTGGCCGAGGACGTGTCGTCCGCCAATGACTGGAGCGAAGTGCGCGTGTGGTACACCCCGATCGGCGGGCTGGGCACCACCCGCTATCCGGTTTACGGATTCATCTATCCACAGGGCCGCAAGCCGCAACTTGCGCCGCCGCCGCATGTCCAGATAGCGCTTGATGATGTGGAAGACCGCGCCCTGACCCGCGACGAGCGCAAGGCGCAGCGCCGCGCCGACAAGGACGCGCGCAAGCAGGTCAAGCTGCTCGAAAAGCAGCGCAAGCAATATGCAAGATACCTGAAGAAGCTGGAGCAGCATCGCCGCCAAACCGTGCGCGCTGCGCCGCCTGCTGCGCCGGTCCTGCAAACCGATCCGATCGACGATCTTCTCGCCAAGTTGGGCGGCTGAGGCTTAACCCGCTTTGGCGACCGGAGCGTCGTCACCCAGATCCTTGTACCACGCTTCCACCAGCCCGCTCAGCTTCAGGGTCAGCGGTTGGCCCTTGCGGTCCATGGTCTTGCCTGCCTGAACGCGGATCCAGCCTTCGGAAATCGAATATTCCTCGACATTGTGCTTCTCGACACCCTTGAAGCGGATACCGATCCCCCGGCCAAGCAGATCGCCGTCGAAATGAGGGCTGCGCGGGCTGATCGCCAGCCGGTCAGGCGGTAGATCACTGGCTGCAGGGCTGGCAGCCGGTGCCGTGTCCGTTCCGGCATCGGGCTGATCGTCTGCGGCTGGTTCGGGCTTATCGTTCATCGCGGTCTATCCTGGCTATGGCGTGCCGCGCCCATAGCCAGCCCTAACGCACATCGCAATAGACCTGCCGGATGATGCCCTGATCGAGCAGCGTGTTGAACAGCGCCGCCGCGTCGGCTGGCGTGGCAATATCAGCGAACTGCCCCGGCTCGTCGACGGCAGCGCTCGCCACCACCAACCGCACGATCGCCACCGGATCGGTGGTCAGCACCCGGCCACGGCGCGGGGTAGACGCTGCGTTGACACCGATCACCCTGCCCCGCCCATCGAAAGTGGGTCCGCCGCTGATCCCGCTCAGCGGACCATCGGCAGGCGGCAGGCGATCGCCTTCTGCCCAGGCAAATATCGGCTCGGCCGGACCCGCCGGGCCGCCACGCAGCGCATAGGTTGCACCAATGAAGCGCGAGGCGACGACCGAGGGTTCGCCAGCAGGGAAGCCCATGTGATAGCCCAAGCTGCCCACGCTTGGCGTATCTTGCGTCAGCGCCAGCGCAAACGCTGCCTGCGGTCCCTGGCGGATCACCGAAACGTCGGCCTCGGCACTTTCCACGACATCGGCGATCGCGTCGATCCCATCTTGGGATGCCAGCCCCAGACGATCGCACCCATGCGTCACATGCTGCGCCGTCAGCCATGTGCCATCGCGGTCAACGGCAAAGGCGGTTCCCTGGCTATCCTGCTGCGGCCCTGGGTCTGCGATCACAAAGCTTTCGTCCATTTGCGGCATCGGGCGTCGCGGGCTGCGCGGATCATATTGCTCGACATTCAGCGTCACATCGCTCCATTGAGTTTCGTCACCGCTGAACCAGACCCAAAGCAAAACCAGTCCCAGCAACCACGGCAGGCATCCACGCAGTTTGCTGGAACGGGCCTTGCTCATGAATTCTCTTGCTTCAGGCAACCGATGGACATATTCGACACAGGAATATTACTGACAAAAGACATGTCAGAATCAGGGCTCCAAAAACAATTTTGTAACATCAATAATTTATTTTGAAGCATGCCAACATCCAATACGTGGTTCTGTGAACCAAGGGTCGTGTTCTCACCAATTGGATGTCTATCAAACAGATCGAAGCGAGCAGGCTGTGACAAATCCGCAACGCGCGGACGAGATTATTTTTATGGTTGGAACCATAGGGAGTGCTCATCAGTTTCACAGCCTACGCTATCAATCAAAAAACAAGGATGCAAAAGACATGAAACACCCCATCAAATTCTCTGCATTTTCGGTAATCGCAATGGCGATGCTGTCAACCCCGGCATTCGCCCAGACCGTCAAGGAAGATACCGATTTTGACGGCTTCTATATAGGCGGCCATGTGGGTTATAGCGCACAGCCCAACGATGGCGGCGAAGGCGTGGTGTTTGACACCAACGGCGATGGTCGGTTTCGCGACGTTGTGCGGACCACCGCGGGCGCCAACGCATTCAGCCCCGGCTTCTGCAGGGGTGCAGCCAATGCGAACAACGCTGGCGCAGGCTGCCGAACCGACCAGAACGGTCTGGAATACGGCGTTCGCATCGGCGCTGACAAGCGTTACGGCAACTTTGTCATCGGCGCACTGATCGAAGGCAGCCGTTCGGAAGCGAGGGATTTCGCAACCGGGTTTACCACGACACCGGCCAACTACACGTTCAGCCGTGAACTAGACTATGCCATTGCCGCGCGCGCGCGCGCCGGATACACTCCCGGTGGCGGTGTCCTGCTTTATGGCACCGGCGGTGTAAGCTACGGTCGCATTGAAAATCGTTTCTCGACATCCAATCGTTTGAATGCGTTCAGCAACAACGGCAGCGATTGGTCGTTTGGCTATCAGGCAGGCGGCGGCGTTGAAGCCAAGATCGCCAAGAACATAACCATTGGTCTGGAATATCTGTACAATAGCTACACCAACGACGATTTTGTCGTGAACGTAAGCCGGGGTACAGCGCCTATAACCAACCCGTTCCTGCTTGTATCGGGCCAGACAGATATACGCCGCAGCGATCCTGACTTTAACTTCCACAGCGTGCGCGTAACCACCTCGTTCCGTTTCTGAACGGGGCTTTCGCCGCAAGTTGAAACACACGTTCGGCAGGCAGGGTTTAGGCCGATGGGATCGAAGCTGACAAGCTAGCCCGCTTCGATATCCCTGACCTCTCATGTCTGCGGAATGATTAAACCGATGGCGGGGCACCTTGTGGTGGTCCGCCATTTGTTTTGTTGAGCTGTCTGATCAGCCGGCAACCGCAGCGGCGTTGAGTGCCGCAAGCGCGATCTTGGTCATCGCCAGAAACGTTGCCGCTGCGATCTGGTCTTTTTCGATGCGCTTCGACAGGTTGCCGATCAGCAGATCGATCACGCGAAACGCGAACAGCTGCAATATTAACGTCACACTTCCCCAGATCACAATATCCCAGACATTGACCGATGCAGCCAGGCAAAATGCCAGCGGCAGCGCAAGACCGATCGCCGCGCCACCCAGCGATATCGCTGCGGCCATGTTGCCAGCGCGGATCAGCGCAAATTCCTTGTGCGGGGTGATCCACGTGTACAGCGTTAGCGCCGCCGCCCAGACCAGCGTGGCAGAGCCCAGGTGCAGCATGAATATGGGAAGCCCGGTGATCAGGCTCTGGATAACGGGGGCAGGATCGGTCATGGCCTGAGTGTTGACGGCAAACCGCCAAGCGATCAAGCCTCAACCCTCCGTTGACCGAAAACTCTGGCCAGGTTGAACCCATGCGCATCTGCATCCTGATCCCCGATCATGCCGACCTTACCCGCTATGACGACTGGCGCGATCAGGCGGCGCAGATCGAACCTGTGCTGGCGCGCGAGGCCATTTCGGTCGAATGGCGCGCGTGGACGGATATGCGACCGCTCGACTTCGACATGGTGCTGCCGTTGATGGCGTGGGGCTATCACCGCAATATCGCGCTGTGGTATGCGCAGCTCGACCGATGGGATGGCGTGCGCTTCATGAACACGCTGCCGGTCCTGCGCTGGAACACCGACAAGCGCTATCTGCTGATGTTGCAAGCTGCTGGCATCGCGATTGTCCCGACCCGGTGGCATGCGGCACTGGAAGACCAACACCTCGCTGCTGCCCGCGCTGGCTTTGGTACGGCCGATCTTGTCATCAAACCCCCGGTGTCGGCAGGATCCGACAGCACCTGGCTGTTGCGCGATGGCGCGCCCTGCCCTGCCGACGCGCTGGGCACATCCATGCTCGTCCAACCGCTGATGGCCTGCATCGCTTCGGAAGGCGAACTGTCGCTGTTCTATCTGGCAGGTCGACTGGCGCACGCGATCATAAAACGCCCAGCCGATGGCGATTTTCGCGTGCAGGGCCAGTTCGGCGGGTGCTCTGCCGCAATTGATGCACCCGCAGCAGCTGTCAAGCTGGCTGAAGCGACGCTGGCCGGTGTCGGCCACGATGTGCTTTACGCGCGTATCGACATGGTGGGCGATGGCCAGCGCGGCTATGCGCTGATGGAGATCGAGTTGATCGAACCCTGGCTGTCGCTCGACCGCAGCGCCGATGGTGGTGCGGCCTTTGCCACGGCGATCGCTGCACAGCGCCTTCCGCCAGTATCAATCCCCGGTTAAGGTCGCGCATCCCAAGCCTTCTGCCAACAAATCCCCCGAACAAGGACACAGCCTTTGCCATTTCAGGCTTCTTTGCTGCTGCTCGCAGCGATCCAGGCGCTTCAACCTGCCGCGAGCGATGGGCCTGGCGCTGCGCCCGTGATGGGACCGGCTGCGCCTGTAGACGATGTCGCGCTGCCCTCTGCACCGACGCGCAGCGTTGCGGCGGTTGAACCTGTTTTCAACGCGCCGTTTGCCGACGAAGCGCGGTTCGATGCGTGCATCGACATGGCGACTGATGATCCGCCCAGCGGGGTCGTTGCCGCAAACGAATGGCTGATCGCAGGCGGCGGCTATTTCGCGCGGCATTGCCTGGGCTTTGCCTATGCCAAGGATGGCCGCTGGGGGGCCGCTGCCGATAGCTTCGTATCTGCGGCGCGCGATGCCGAGCGCGCGCATGATACACGCGCCGCCAACCTGTGGGCGCAGGCCGGCAACGCCGCGCTGGCTTCGGGTAATGCCGACGTCGCGCTCACCTATTTCGATGCCGCGATGGCGCAAGGCATCAGCGCCGGATTGCTGCTGGGCGAATTGCACGTCGACCGGGGCCGCGCGCTGGTCGTCGCAGGCAGGCCCAATGAGGCAGAGGCCGCGTTTGCCGAAGCGCACAAGCTGGTGCCCGAAGACCCGCTCGCCTGGCTGCTATCCGCCACGCTGGCGCGGCGTCAAGGTAGACTGGACCGCGCCCAGGCCGATATCGACATCGCCGCAACGCTTGCCCCGCGTGATCCAGAGGTTGCCCTGGAAGCAGGCAATATCGCAGCGAGCGCAGGGAGATATGACATCGCCCGCCGCAACTGGGATCAAGCCATCGCCATCCGGCCCGATGGTCCGGTTGCCAGAACGGCGCGCGGGCATCTGGCGGCCCTGGGCGCGGCGGAGTAGCAGATAACCGCTCAGGGCGGCGCGCCAACGTCAGTCCAGATAGAAATCGACCGTGGTGACGACGCGGACCTTTTTGAACGGGGAATCGCTTACCCCCCAACCGCCGCCGGTTTCGCCATCACGCGATTCGACCGAGAAATAGCCTTGGGTCGCGCTCTTGATGCCGCCCACATCGGTGCCGCTGTCCTGCGCGAACTGCTGTGCTGAGGCGCGCGCATCCTTGGTCGCCTCGGCCACCATCTTGGGTTTGATGGCATTGAGCTTGGTGAAGCTGTAGGCCATGCCAGAGCCTTCCTCGAGCACGACACCGCGCTTGATCAGGTCGAACTGCCGCTTCACCGCCGCTTGCGCTTTCCTGATGTCATTGGTGCGCAGCGACAGGCGCTGGCGGATGGTGTAGGTGGTCGAGCCGTAATTGTTGTTGAACTGAGAGACGTTGGCGCCGGTTGGCTGAAGCGCTTCGCCATCGAAGCCCAGGTCGATAAAGAAGCCGCGCAAGGCCTTGGTATCGGCGTCGATATCAGCCTGCGCACCCGCCAGATCGTCGGCCTGCGCAGAATAGGCAATGGTCCAGGTGGCCAGATCTGCGGTGACATCCTTTTCGGCAAGCCCGCGCACGGTGACCGAGCGGTCCGCCTGCTTGGCGCGCAGCAAGCCGTCACCCAGCAGATAGCCGCCCGCGACCATACCCAGCGCCAGGATCCCGGCGCCCGCCAGCAGCACATTGTTCGCCAGCCAGCCGCGATTGCCCGCGCCGTTCGATTCCCCGCCGTCAACCATCCTATTGTCCTTTCAATGCAACATGTGCCGCCTATAACCACCGGGTAAACCCGCCCGGACAGCACGACCAACGGATTAGCCGTCCTGCGATGAACCGTGTCTTAACTGCGATGAATTGAGTAGAGCATAATGACGAAATATCTGCACACGATGATCCGCGTCACTGATCCTGCCGCTACGGTGAAATTCTTCGAACTGATCGGTCTGAGCGAGGTTCGCCGCTTCGACAGCGAACAGGGCCGCTTCACGCTGATCTTCCTGGCACCGCCCGGTCAGGAGGGTGTTGCCGAGGTCGAACTGACCCACAACTGGGATCCGCAGGAATACACCGGCGGACGCAATTTCGGGCATCTCGCCTATCGTGTCGCGAATGTCTACGAGACCTGCCAGCGGCTGATCGACGCGGGCGTCACCATAAACCGCCCGCCACGCGACGGTCATATGGCGTTCGTGCGCAGCCCCGATGGCATCTCTGTCGAACTGCTGCAGGACGGCCATCTGGACCCGGCCGAACCCTGGACGTCCATGCCCAATACCGGCGTCTGGTAAGCCGCTGGCGATGCGGCGGCATTTGGTTTATGGGTCAAGCGTGTTGCGGGGGTGGATGACAAGGATGTTTGCGATGCGAAAAATCCCGTTTGCGCTGTGTCTGGCCGCTGCTGCGTTGGCCGCGCCATTGCTCGCCGCTGGCAGCGAACGCGCTGCCAATCCGCGAGACGATGTGCGCGCCACCACTTTGGCTGCGATCGAAGGCCTCGACCAGAGGGGCCAGAAGATCGCGAAGCTCTACATCAGGGATCGTGTCGCGGGCGAGCCGGTATCATGCATCCCGCAAACCCGGCTGCGCCGATCGACCGCAGCCAGCGACGATGTGCTGCTCTACGACGACGGATCAACGATATATGTCAATGCGCCCTATCTCGGTTGCCCGGGCGCACGCAACAACACGCTGATTTCCAGCACCCCTGTCGGTCGTCTGTGCTCGGGCGATATCGTGCTGGTGCAGGATCTGGTCGCACGCGTGCCGCTGGGCAGCTGTGCGCTAAGCCAGTTCGTGCCTTACAGGAAGGTAAAAGCTGTTGACTGACGCGGGGCGGGGATTTCAAACCCACCCCGGTTCAGCAAGCTGAACCTGCCCCTCCCGCAAGCGGGAGGGGAGACATGTCGCACAACGCCTCTCCCCGCCCGCTTGCGGGTGGGGCAGGCCGAAGGCCGGGGTGGGCCTGTTCAGTTCAACAAGGAAGCGCTTGCGATGCCAGGCTTTCAGCCGCGCAACACATCACGTGCGCAAGGCCTGCGCAACGCTGCAACCCTCTCAGAAAAGCGATTGTGGCTGCACCTGAAAGGGCGGCAGAGACGCGGTTTCAAGTTTTCGCGCCAGATGCCTTTGGGGCCATATTTCTGTGATTTTCTCTGCCGCGAAGTCATGCTCGTCATAGAGGT
>JBBQXX010000127.1:0-7748 GCA_038209235.1 Sphingomonadales bacterium
AGGCGCAGGCGAGCAGATTGCCCAAGCCTTATGTCTCGCGCGCTATCGATGCGACACTGATGGAAATAACCCCCCAGGTGCGTTCGACCTTTGGCATAAGGCCCAACGTGCAGGGTGTTCTGGTGATTTCAAGCGATCCCAGAGGGATTGCCGCGCAGAACAGGATCGTCCCTGGCGACATCATCACCGACGTGCGCGGGCGCCGGGTGAGGAAGCCGATCGATGTCGATACCTATGTGCTGTATTGGTTGAAGAGAGGTGACAGCGCCTTCCAGTTCAGCGGCAACCGCGGTGGACAACGCTATACATCTGATGCGCAGATCACTTTGGCATTGTTTGAAGCTGTGATCGACCTTGCAACCATCGGTTCATGGAGCGCCTATTCAAGCAGTTCATTCAGCTATTCCGAGTATTATGAGGTCTACAGCACCACGATTGTGGAAGAGTATTCCTACAGCGAAACTCTGATCGAGGAGACGATCACGTCGGAATCCTTCGAGACCCAGATCACCGAGGAATACAGCGAGGAAACGACTGAGGTAACCACCGAGGAAACGACTGAGGTAACCACCGAAGAAACCACCGAAGAAACCACCGAAGAAACCACCGAGGAAACCACCGAGGAAACCACCGAGGAAACCACCGAGGAAACTTCCGAAGAAACCAGCGAGGAGTCATCCGAAGAATCTTCTGAGGAAGAAACCACCGAAGAAGAATCGTCGGAGGAGGAGGCTTCCGAGGAATCCGAAGAGGAAGAGGCTGAGGAGGAACCTGAAGAGGAAGAGCCCGAGGAAGAAGACGCTGAGGAAGAAGAGCCCGAGGAGGACGATTCGGGGGGAGATGAAGAGCCTGAATTGTAATGACGGGTTCGGGCATCTCAATATGACCTCGAGACAGGGATGGTTGCGCCACAAATGCAACCATCCCGCTGCGCTATTGGATTTGTGCCTGGTGCTTGATCTCGCGCCGCACCATTATCGCCTTCGTCATAGTCTCGGGCCTGATTGACATGACATCCCGGTTCACCGCTGTGCCGCGCGGGCAGCTGGCCACGGTCGTCACCCATCTGGAGATGTGCGGCAAGCCTGTCGCGCAACCACTCAAGCCGTCTGCGTTGCGGCTCAAGCGCTGGCAGGCGCCTGCGCTGGATAATTACCGGCTGCTCTATCGCCGCGTCGGAGAGCCGTGGCTGTGGTTTTCAAGGTTGGTGATCAGCGATGATGCGCTGATTGCAATCATCTGCGACCCTGCGGTCGAAATATTTGCGGTGCTTGATCGGCAGGGGATCGAGGTCGGGCTGCTGGAACTGGATTTCCGCACTGCGCACGTATGCGAGATCGCGTTTTTCGGGCTGATCCCGCCGCTTACCGGCAAAGGCATGGGCGGCTGGCTGATGGCGCAGGCACTGGCTTTGGCATGGCGCGCCGGGGTCAAGCGGGTGTGGCTGCACACCTGCACGCTGGATGATCCGCGCGCGCTGGGCTATTATATTCGCCACGGTTTTATACCGACAGCGCGCGAGATCGAGATAACAGATGATCCACGCCTTACCGGGGTTATCGCGCGCGATGCAGCTCCGCGTGTACCGCTGATCGAATAGATAATCAGTCGAACGCGCTCGCCACGCTTTTGGTGTCGGGCTCGGCCAGCTGCCGATAAATCGCGGCATAGACGCACACCATCAATACGGTGAGGAACATGCTGAGCACTGTATCGACCAGCGTGGTCAACGTTTCGGCGATGTCGGCCGGAACCGCCAGCCGGATCACCAGCCCCAGCACCGTGACCGACGTCAGATAGATAAAGAAAGCGGTGAGCGCGACGATCACCACGAATATCAGGATGCGGCCGCTGTTGCCTTTGGTGAGCTGCCATGATCGGCGGAGCGCAGCCACCGGGCTGGCCATCCGCTCAGCGACCATGACCGGGCCTGCAATCACGAACTTGATGAAGATGTAGATGCCGGGCAGCACGAACGCCAACGACCCCAGAAACACCGCAACAGTGCTCAATATCCCCATTGCATAATACGGCAGCAGCAGCGCCAGCGCCCGCCGCATGGCCTCTGCGACGCTGGGTCGCGCGCGGTCGAGCATCAGCATCAGCATCGCCACCGAGGCAAATCCGTTAGCCAGGCCAACCAATGCGATCCAGAAGATGTTGTCGATGTAAAACTGCCGCATTGTTTCGGCCAGAACCGTGAAATCTGCGCCTTGCGGTGTCACCGGCTGCGGCGCGAACATCGCGAAAGCCAGGCTGGGAAGCAGAACGAATACGCCTGCGATGCTCAGCAGCAGGTCACGCTCGCGCCTAAACAGCTGCATCACGTCATTCCAGCAGGCGGAAAGATCAAGCTTGCGCGTCACGGCGGGATTGGCCTCACTGTCAAAAGCGATTAATGGCCAAAGTCGTGAATAGACTCTAGCGGTTAAAGGGGTGCGCTAAACGGCACCGGCGAACCGCGCAAGGCATTTGGCGCGCGCGGCGCAGGCATACAGAGGCAATACATGATGGCATCGATCCTGGATTCAGCGTTACCGGGCCAGACATCGGGTCCCGAATGGCGAATTGAGGCGGACCAGATCGCTTATCCGGATGCCCTGACCCAGATGGAGGCGCGCAATCGTGCGATCGAACAGCGCGAGGCGCGCGAACTTGTCTGGCTGCTCGAACACCCGCCGCTTTATACCGCAGGGACCAGCGCCGATCCCGCCGAACTGCTCAGCCAGCGGTTCCCTGTGTATGACAGCGGGCGCGGCGGGCGTTATACCTATCATGGGCCGGGCCAGCGGGTGGGCTATGTGCTGCTCGATCTGCGGCAGCGCGGCAAGGATGTGCGTTGCTTCGTACATGCGGTGGAAGACTGGGTGATCGCCGCGCTCGGCGAGCTTGGCGTTGCGGCGCGGCGGGCCGAGGGGCGGATCGGCATCTGGACCGATACGCGCGCTGGCCAGGAGGCGAAGATCGGCGCGATCGGTGTGCGCGTGCGGCGCTGGGTGACCATGCACGGCTTTGCGGTCAACGTGAATCCTGACCTGACCCACTTTGGCGGCATCGTGCCGTGCGGGATCAGCGAATATCCGGTGACCAGTCTCGCCGATCTGGGGGTGAAGGCCGCTATGGCCGATCTGGATGCGGCGCTGGCCTGCCACCTGCCGCGCTTTCTTGCGGCGCTGGACGCGACGTGCCAAAGCGAAGGCGACATGGAGACCTGACGATGACGATGCGAAACGGGCCAGCGCGGGCGGCGATGCTGGCGCTGGCCGCGATGCTGGCCGGGCTGCTGGCGGGCTGTGACAGCAAGCCTGCCGCCAGCGGCGGCGTGGTCCAGGGCAAGGCGCCAGAGGGAACGATCAGCGATGAGCTGCCCGATCTCAGCCTGCTACCGAATGACGCGCCGCTGGCTGATCCTGCCGATCAGGGGCTGATACCGCCAGCGCCGGGGGTTGCGCAGCCGGTGCTTGCAACAGACGCGTCGGGCGAAGCGGTCAAAGCTGCGCCGGTGCCTGCAGCACCAGCCGAGTCAGCCAAAGACGATGCGATCGCCGAATGATCGTCGGTTCTCCGGCGAAAGCTGTGACCGTTACTCAAGCGGCATAAACTGTCGGATCGATCAGCCCTGCTTCGGCAAAGCCTGCCTTGCGCAGGCGGCAGCTGTCGCACAGTCCGCAGGCGCGGCCATCGGCGGCAGGGTCATAGCACGACCAGCTCATCCCCGGATCAAGCCCCAACCGCGCAGCCTCCAGCGCGATTTGCGCCTTGCCCAGATATTGCAGCGGTGCATGAATGGTGAACGGCTCGCCCTGATCGCCCGCCTTGGTGGCAAGGTCGGCCAGCCGCTCGAAACCCTGGATGAAATCGGGGCGGCAGTCGGGATATCCTGAATAGTCGAGCGCGTTGACCCCGATAAAGATATCGCGCGCCCCCAGCGCCTCGGCCCAGCCGAGCGTCAGCGACAGAAAGATCAGGTTGCGCGCGGGCACGTATGTCACCGGGATATCGGCATCTTGTCCGGGCTTGGGTCCGGTCTTGGGCACATCGATATCATCGGTCAGCGCCGATCCGCCGAACTGACGCAGATCAAGCGGCAACACGATATGGCGCACCACGCCGATGTGCGCTGCGATCGTGCGCGCTGCGCCGATTTCCACCCGGTGGCGCTGGTTGTAATCGATGGTCAGCGCGGCAACGGCAAACCCTGCTTCCTTGGCGCGCGCAGCCGATACCATCGAATCGAGTCCACCAGACAGCAGAACGACGGCAATTTTGTTGGGCAGGGTCATGGCGTCGTCCATATTGCGCTGCACCACCGCTGCAAACCCCAAAAAATCGGGCCGCGCAGACAGATGTCTGGCGGCCCAGTGAGGTCTGTAAAGACCTGAATGGAGGAAAGCGTACCGAGTCCGGCACGTGGATTGATTAGCGTTGCTCGGTTAAGAAAGCGTTGAGACGGCTGCTTGCTTGATAGACGTTGCGGCACTCTGATGGATTGGTTCTGACATTCGAGTCCCGCTGTGGGGCTTGGCCATAAGCGGCTGATCTGTGGCGTTTAACCCCAGTCGGCTTCGATCCGCACCGGAATCGATTTTGACGCCGGGGTCTTCGACAGCTCGTCGTGGTGGGTGATCGCGATCAGCACGTTGCACTCGGGGTAATAAGACGCGACCGTCCCGCGCGGCAGCTTGTATGCGGTGAGCTTCAGCCCGCCGAGCCGCCGGTCATGTCCGTCAGGGGCGTCGCTGATCATGCGCACCGTCTCGCCATCGTGCAGACCCGCCTCGGCAATGTCTTCGGGGTTCATCAGCAGCACATCGCGGGTGCCCTCGATGCCGCGAAACCTGTCCGAATAGCCATAGATCGTGGTGTTGAACTGGTCATTCGATCGCAAGGTGATCAGGCGATAGCGGCCGGGCGCATCCTGAAACCCGATTGCGTTGAGTTGGCCAGGTGTCGTGAACACCGCCTTGCCCCCGGGTGTTTTCCACTGGCGTTCATGCGCCGGGTTGCCGCGGTAGAAACCGCCTGGCTGAAACATGCGAGCGTTGAAGTCGCGAAAATCTTCGGGATAGGTCGCCTCGATCAGATCGCGCACCAACCCGTAATCGGCGGTCCATTCATCCCATTTCAGCTTTGGCGACGGATCGAGCGTCGCGCGGGCGATGCCGGTGACGATCGCCAGTTCGCTCATCAGATAATCGGAAGCCGGCGAGCGATGGCCCTTCGATCCGTTGATCATCGAAAAGCTGTCCTCGCTGGTCACCGCCTGTTCGCCGGCGGCCTGTTTGTCGATTTCGGAACGGGTGAGGCAGGGCAGGATATAGGCGTGCTTGCCGGGAAACAGGTGGCTGCGGTTAAGCTTGGTCGAAACCATCACCGTCAAATCCTGCTCAGGCCAGGCCTGTTCCATGCGTTTCTGATCGGGCACCGCGCGCACGAGGTTGCCTCCCAGCGAGATAAACGCCTTTACCGTCCCGGCAAAAAGCCCCTCGACCGCATCGACAATCGCCATGCCGTCCTTGGTGGGCGGATCGAAGCCGAACAACGCTTTGAGCTTGTCGAGCGGCACCAGCTTGGTCTTTTCGGCGATGCCGACGGTGCGCTGGCCCTGAACATTGCTGTGCCCGCGTACCGGGCAACAGCCTGCTCCTGGCCGGCCGATATTGCCGCGCAACAACAGCAGATTGACCAGCATCGCGATGTTGAGCGCGCCGTGCGTATGCTGGGTCAGACCCATGCCGTAAACGCCGATCACGCGCTTGGCGGCGATATAGACCTGCGCCGCGTCGCGGATGGCAGGTTCGGCAAGGCCGCTTTCCTGCTCGATCTCGCGCCAGCTTGCCGCACGGCACGACGCGATGAATTCATCGAAGCCAGTGGTGTGTTCGGCGATGAATGCGTGATCGATCACTTCGGGTCGCCCTGTCGCCTGCGCCAGATCGTCCGCCTCGACGATGCATTTGCACAGACCCAGGATTGCAGCCACATCGCCGCCCGCCTTCAGCTGATGGTATTGGTCGGAGATTTTCGTCTCCTTGCCGGTCAGCATCGCGCCGGGGCTTTGCGGATCCACAAACGACACCAGACCCTGCTCTATCACCGGGTTGAAGGTGATGATCTTGCCGCCGCGATCCTTGCAGTCCTTGAGCGGATGCAGAAAGCGCGGGCTGTTGCTTCCCGGATTCTGCCCGAAGAAAAAGAAGGCGTCGGCCTTGGCCAGATCGTCCCACACGATCGTTCCCACCGGCGAACCGATCACCTTGGTCAGCCCGACCGAGGTGGTTTCGTGGCACATATTGGAACTTTGCGGCAGGTTGTTGTTGCCATAAACGCGCGCCAGCAACGCGTAGAGATACGATGCCTCTAGACCGGCGTGGCCCGATGCGTAGAAGATCACGCTCTCGGGCTCCAGCGGCTTCAGCACCGCGCCGATCTCGGCAAACGCCTGATCCCAGCCGATCTCCTCGTAGCGGTCACGCGTCGCGTTGTAGCGCAACGGGTGGGTCAGACGCCCCGTCATCTCCAGATCGTGATCGCTCCAGTCGTGCAGCTCGTTCACCGTATGCGCGTCATCTCTCCAGAATTCGGGTGTGCAACGCGTGGTGGTGAGTTCCCAAAGCGTTGCCTTCGCGCCGTTTTCACAGAATTCGAACGCCGAGTAATTGGCCGGCTTGGGCCATGCACACGATACGCACATCACCCCCTTGGGCTTGTTCAGGCGCGCCAGCGTGGCCACAGCGGCAGGCGTCGCCCATGTTGCGCCAAAGATATCCGCTATGCCCTTCAACGATCCCCAGCCGCCCGCCGGCCCCGATGAATGTGGGAGCTTCTCGTCATCGCTCATCAAGCTGTCCTTGGTCTGGCGTGGCAAAGGGTGTTCGCCGCTAGGAGACAGACGCCTGGGGTCACGCGAAGTTGCCATGGGGATCGTGCGCGATCAGCACGCTGTCGTTGCGCGCCAGCACGCCAAGCGTCAGCCCCGCCTCGCGCGCGCGATCGATCGCGAGGCTGGTCGGCGCGCTGATTGTGAACAGCATCGCAAATCCGGCGCGCACCGTCTTTTCGACCAGCTCCTGACTGCACCGCGCCGAGAGCAGGACAAAACCGGTCGCGGGGCTGATGCCGCCGTGCGCCAGCGCACCGATCAGCTTGTCGAGCGCATTGTGACGACCAACATCCTCGCGGACCAGCAGGATGCCGCCGGCAGCCGAGCAAAATGCAGCAGCGTGGGTGGCACCGGTTGCTCTGCCCAACAGCTGATAATCGCCCAGGCTGTTCAGCGCGCGGGCCACTGCTGTCCGCGAGACATTGATCCGCGCTGTGACCTTTGGCAGCGGCGCAAGCGCAGCAGCGATGCTGTCGATCCCGCAGATTCCGCACCCGCTTTCAGACACGCGGGTTCTGGCACGCTCCAGTATGCGCGGCATCGACCGCGCTGGCAGGTTCAGCCGGACGATCCAGCCACCCTCTGTCGCGGTCACTTGCGGCGCTGCAATCTCGTGCGCGCTTGCCAGGCCTTCGCTGATCGTGAAGCCAGTGACGAAATCCTCAAGGTCGGTGGGCGTCCCCATCATCACCGCATAGCCGATGCCGTTGTATTCGATCGCAATCGGTGCCTCGATCGGCACAGCGCGCTCGAGAACATCGGGCGCGCGATCTGTATAATCGAGCCGCCGCATCGCCTCTGCGCGAGTTCCCGGGTGGTTATGGCTCACCGGATTTGCGGCAATTGCCAAACCTGCAGGATCAGG
>JBBQXX010000128.1:0-7736 GCA_038209235.1 Sphingomonadales bacterium
CGCGAGATGGGCGGCTCCGGCGATCAACCACAAGACGCGCAACGCTCAGTCCAGCAGTTTCATGATCGTCAGCCGCACGACGTCGCGCGCCTGCTCAACGTCCAGATTCTGGTCCTGTCGCAGCCGCCGCCAGGTCTGGAAACCGGCGCACATCTCGATAGCCGACAGCAACGTCGTGTCCTTGAGTGCGCTGTCGGGCAGGACATTCTCCAGCCCGACCCGCTCCAGGTGTAAGAATCGCTGGTAATTCTTCATCAGATAGTCCGATCCGAAGCGACGGATGCTGGCTGCGATCTTGAGCGGCATGATCCGCTCGTAGATCATCGCACGCCGCTCAAGCAACTGATCGAGCTGCGCGCGCCACCCCTGTGCTGTGAATGGCTGCTGGATGACCGGCATGATCTCTGCCTCCATCCGCTCGGTCATTTCGCTGTAGAGGCTGTCCATTTCCTCAAAGTGCCGGAACACCGTCCGCGCGCTGACACCGGCACGCTCTGCGATCTCGGCGGCGCTGGGCTCCATCTTGCCGCCCATGATCAGGTCGAGCATCGCATCGATGATCGCCAGACGGCTACGCTCACTGCGCTGCTTGCGGCCGTCGGGATGCCGGGAAAGGAGGATATCTGTCATGTTGAGCGGCTTAAACTTTTGTCCTCAATCTGTCACCCCTTGGTGCCAATTTGCGCCAGAACCTGTGTCAGCCATGACATCGCGCTCCGGACAGGACTAACATTAAAAGCTGTATTGTGACCCACACCATGTCAATACATTGGTCAGGCGTCGCGATTGTCGCGGATCACCGCAAGAAATGCATCGCCATAGGCGTCCAGCTTGCGCGTCCCAACGCCTGAAACCTGCGATAACGCCTGCAAGCTTGACGGTTTGCTGTCCGCCATTTCGCGCAAGGTGCTATCGTGAAAGATCACATAGGGCGGGACCCCGCCATTCAGGGCGAGCGATCTGCGGCAGGCGCGCAAGGCCTCGAACAGCGGGTTGTTGGCGGGGCTCACCAGCGCGGCGGCATCGCGCTTGCTGCGCCGTGCCGGCTTGGGCGGCAACACCAGCGACACCGCGACATCGCCGCGCAGGATCGCGCGCGCCTCTGCGCCCAGCATCAGCCCGCCATGCTCGTTGGTATCCAGCGCATCGCGCAGCAGCAGCGCACGCGACACAGGCCTGATCAGCGTCGCTTCGTCGCCTTGAACGATGCCGAACACAGAAAGCTTGTCATGCCCGCGCTGCAGCACCTTGTCATTGGACTGGCCGAGCAGGACGGATTCGAGATGCGCCAAGCCAAAGCTCTGACCCGTGCGATACACCGCAGACAGCAGTTTGCGTGCGGTTTGTGTGGCGTCGATGCTGGCCGGCGGGGTCAGGCAATTGTCGCAGTTTCCGCAGGATTCAGGCGGGCTTTCGCCAAAGTGCCGGAGCAATATGGCCCGCCTGCAACTGCCCGTTTCCACCAGCGCGCCAAGCGCCGATATGCGCGCGCGTTCCCCGGCCCGGCGCGATTCCTCGACTTCATTGACCCGGGTGCGGGCGCGGGCGAAGTCATCTGCGCCCCAGAACAGATGCGCTTGTGCCGGTTCGCCATCGCGGCCTGCGCGGCCCGATTCCTGATAATAGCCCTCGATCGATTTGGGCAGGCCAGCATGCGCGACAAATCGCACATCGGGCTTGTCGATGCCCATGCCAAAGGCAACCGTGGCCACCATCACCATATCTTCGCTGGCGATAAAGGCGTTCTGGTTGGCGCGGCGAACCTCGGGCGGCATCCCGGCATGATAAGCGCGTACCTGGCGCTTGCCATCCTTGCCGCCCAGCTGCTGCGCAAGCTTTTCGGTCGCGGCGCGGGTCTGCGCATAGACGATGCCCGGCCCGCGATTGGCTGCGACCAGATCGCCGATTTGCGTGGCGAGTCCATCGCGCGGATGCACGGCATAGCGAATGTTGGGGCGATCGAACCCTGCGATGATCATGCCATCGCGGTCAATGCCCAGCTGTTTGAGAATATCCTCACGCGTATGCGCATCTGCGGTCGCGGTCAGCGCGAGCCTGGGGCAGTCCGCAAACCGGTCGAGCAGCGGACGCAGCAGCCGGTAATCGGGGCGGAAATCATGCCCCCATTCTGACACGCAATGCGCCTCGTCGATCGCGAACATCGACACCGGTGCAGATGACAGCAGGTTGCCAAACCCTTCCGAACTCGCCCGTTCGGGCGCGACATACAGCAGATCGAGGTCGCCATTGCGGAACCGGTCCTGCGTCTCCTGCCAGTCGGTATCGACCGATGTCAGACTGGCGGCGCGGATACCCAGGCTGTGGGCCGCACGCAACTGGTCATGCATCAGCGCAATCAGCGGCGAAATGACCACGCAGCAACCATCCAGCGTCACCGCTGGCAGCTGGTAGCACAAGGACTTGCCCGCCCCGGTCGGCATGATCGCCAGCGTATTCTGGCGCGCCAGAACGCGGCTGACGACCTGATCCTGCACGCCGCGGAAGGCGGCAAAGCCAAAGGTGTCATGCAATACGGCAAGGGGATCGCGTTTCATCCGCCCGCTCTTATGGGCGAGGGCGAGCGCAGGGAAGGGAAAAAGGCCCGTTAGGCCGCGTTATCGATGCCCAGTTCGGTCAGCTTGCGATACAGCGTCGAACGACCGATCCCCAGACGCCGCGCGACTTCGGTCATCCGCCCGCGATAATGGCCGATCGCCAGCCGGATGACATCGGCCTCGATATCTTCGAGCGGGCGCAGATTGCCATCTTCGGCGTATAATGTGATGCCGATTCCGTCATGGCTGGCCGATGCGCGGCGGGGTTCCTCTTCACCGCGCATATGGGTCAGCTGCGGGAACTCGGTGGTGGTCAGTGCATCGCCGTCACAGAAAATCGCGGCGCGGAACAAGGCGTTCTGCAACTGGCGCACGTTTCCTGGCCAACCATAGCTCGACAGCAGCGACAGCGCCTCATCGGTCACGCCAAGGCCCCGCATTCCTGGCTGCTCGGCGATGCGTGCCAGAAAATGCCGGACCAGCGAAGGAATGTCGCTCGATCGATCGCGCAGCGCCGGGATGGTGATGTGCACCGGTGCGATCGCGAAATACAGGTCTTCGCGGAACGTGCCTGCCTCGACCATCGGTTTCAATGGCATGTTGCTGGCACAGATAAAGCGCACATCGCAACGCAAGCTGTGGCGAGCGCCAAGCGGGCCGATTTCGCCAGCGCGGATCGCATCGGCCAGCTTGGCCTGCGATTCGAGCGGCACTTGGTCGATCTCGTCGATGAACAACGTGCCGCCTTCGACGCGCTGGATGATGCCGACATGCCGGTCGAACGCACCGGGGAATGCGCCGCGTTCGTGGCCAAACAGCTGCGATTCGATCTGGCCGCTTGATGCTCCTGCGCATGTGACCAGACGCAGCGCCAATTTCGAACGCGGACTGGAAGCATGGATGGCGCGCGCGATCATCTCCTTGCCGGTGCCGCTTTCGCCTTCGATCAGCACGGGAGAATGGGTGCGCGCCGATTTGGCAGCTATGGCAAGCGCAGCGCGAAAGCGCGGCGATGAGCCGATCATCTCATCGAAGTCGAGCGGAGCTGCGATCTTTTCGGTCAGCGGTCGCAGTTCATCGACATCATCCTTGCGGACAGCAGCGTTCAGCGCGGCGACCAGGCGATCGGGCGCGATCGGTTTGATCAGATAATCGGTCGCCCCGGCGCGCATCGCGTCGACCGCAAGCAACGGCGAGGTGCTGGCGGTGAGCATCAGGATCGGCAGCGCAGGGCGGCGCGCCTTGAGCTCTGCGATCAGTTCGGCAGCCTCATCGCCCGGCACCCACTGGTCCAGAATGATGGCATCGAGCATCATGCCTTCCTGCGTACCCAGCATGGCGATCGCGGTTTCCGAATCGTGTGCAAATATGGTGCGCCAGCCGGCCTTGCCTGCCAGCGCCGCGACCAGACGGCATTGCGCCGGTTCGTTATCGATCAACATCACCCGGCGGGTCTGCTGATCTGCATCTGCTCGTTCTTTTGCCATCACCGACCCGTGTAGCCAAATGTGGTAAAAACCCGATTAAAGCTAAGGTTGATAATGGTGTAGTTAATTGACGCTTGCGGGATTGAGCGGCAACCGCCATTCGGTTATGGCGAGCCGAAGCCAAATTCGGCACCAAATTCAAATGGGGAAAGTCTCAGACCATGGCCAACGACGCTTCTGGCAATCAAATGGAAACCGCTCGTCAGACTTATGATGGTTTCATGGGCTGGATCAAGACCGGTGCGATTATCGCGGCGCTGGTGACCGCGTTTGTCGTCTTCCTGATCGCCAGCTGACCGGCGACCTTCATGAAAATCGCGATCCTCAAGGAACAGGCAGCAGATGAACGGCGCGTTTCGGCGAGCCCGGAAACCGTCAAGAAATTCATAGCGCTGGGCGCCACCATGGCTGTCGAAGCCGGCGCAGGAGAATATGCATCGGTTGCCGACGCTGATTATGCTGCGGCTGGTGCGACAGTGGCTTCGCGGGCAGATGTGCTTACCGATGCCGATATCATTTTTGGTGTGCAGGGCCCCGACCCGGTCAGCCTGACGGGTGCCAAGCCAGGCGCGATCATTGTCGCCTCGCTCAATCCGTTTGGCGAACGCGCGCGGATCGATGCTTATGCTTCGGGCGGGTTTCAGGCGCTGGCGATGGAATTCATGCCGCGCATCACCCGCGCGCAGTCGATGGACATCCTTTCGTCGCAATCCAACCTTTCGGGATACAAGGCGGTGCTCGATGGTGCTTCCGAATACGGCAAGGCCTTCCCGATGATGATGACGGCGGCAGGGACGGTCTCGGCGGCCAGGGTGTTTATCATGGGGGTTGGCGTTGCCGGGCTTCAGGCGATTGCCACCGCGCGTCGGCTGGGTGCGCAGGTTTCGGCAACCGACGTGCGTTCGGCGACCAGGGAACAGATCCAGTCGCTGGGCGCCAAGGCGATCTTCGTCGAGAATGTTGTAGGCATCGAGGGCGAAGGCGCAGGCGGCTATGCCACCGAAATGTCCGATGAATACAAGGCAGCGCAGGCTGAACTGGTTTCCGCGCACATCGCCAAGCAGGACATCGTCATTACCACCGCGCTGATCCCGGGCCGGGCCGCACCGCGGCTGGTTTCCGATGCGCAGATTGCCAGCATGAAACCGGGCAGCGTGCTGGTCGATCTGGCGGTGGAGCAGGGTGGCAACGTCGAAGGCGCGGTTGCCGGCGAAGTCGTCATACGGCACGGCGTCAAGATCGTCGGCCACCGCAACGTCCCATCGCGACTGGCGACCGACACCTCCGCACTGTTCTCGCGCAACCTCTACAACTTCGTATCTTCGTTCTGGGACAAGGATGCCAACGCGCCTGTGTTCCCCGATGACGATGAAATCGTCCAGGGCGTCCGCGTCACCATGGGCGGCAAGGTTGTGAGCGAGAGGCTGCTCGGGTGATCAAGGCATTTGTACCGGCTTTTGCACTGTTGATCGCAACGTCCGCTCTCGCTCAAACCCAACCAGCTGCCTATGCCGAGATGCAGGGAACATGGACTGTCGATTTGCGCCTGGCGCTGACCGATGAGCCCTACACACAGCCGATGGTTCTAAACATTGCTGCAGACAAGACCGTGACTGGTACTTTCTACAATAGCGAGATACTCGTTGGCAAAGCCGGAATGGCACAGGGCAGGGCCTGTGTCGCATTCCGTACCACAGACGGAAGCGGCGAATACCACAGTACAGCCTGCTTGCAGGACGGCAAGATGATCGGGACGACCTGGGCAGAAGGACGCGCGTTTGTCTTGCCCTGGACAGCGGAGCGTTAACAGACATGGACTTTATCTCAATCCTTTCGATCTTTGTGATGGCCTGTTTTGTCGGCTATTATGTGGTCTGGTCGGTGACCCCGGCGCTGCACACGCCACTGATGGCGGTGACCAATGCGATCTCGTCGGTGATCATCGTCGGCGCGCTGGTGGCCAGCGCAGAGGCCGGGTCGATGATCGCCAAATATCTGGGATTGCTCGCAGTGGTATTTGCCAGCGTCAACATTTTCGGCGGCTTTGCCGTTACCGCGCGCATGCTTGCAATGTACAAAAAGAAGGAGCGCAAGTGATGGCGCTGGGGGCAATCGTGAACGCTATCAATCGTCCTTCTGCTTACATGGCTGCATTGTCGGCGCTATCGGCCACACCGGTGTTTGCATCCGGCGGTGAAGGCACGGCGGTCAACCCTTGGGTGTCGCTGGCCTATCTGGTCGCCGGCGTGTTCTTCATCCTCGCGTTGCGCGGCCTGTCCAGCCCCGAAACCAGCCGTGATGGCAACCGTTTCGGCATGATTGGCATGGGCATTGCCGTGATCACGACGCTGATCACGCATGACATTGCCAATATCGTCGAGATCATTGCGGCCATTGCCATCGGCGGGGTCGCCGGTTTTGTGATCGCGCGCCGGATCAAGATGACCGATATGCCGCAGCTGGTCGCAGCCTTCCACTCGCTGGTCGGTCTTGCCGCAGTACTGGTGGCGCTCGCAGCGTGGCTGAACCCCGAAGCGTTCGGAATTCTCGATGCTGCAGGCCAGATCATGGCGGTCAGCCGCGTCGAAATGGGGCTGGGTGTTGCCATCGGTGCGATCACCTTTTCCGGGTCGATTATCGCGTTCCTGAAACTCAACGGCAATATGTCGGGCTCGCCGATCATGCTGCCGGGGCGCCATATCATCAACCTGGGCGTGCTTGCCGCAATCCTTGGGATGATCGCGATCTATACCGTGTCAGCAGAAGGCGGGCCTGGCCAAGGCTATCTGTTCCTGCTGATCACCTTGCTGTCGTTCATCATCGGCTTCCTGCTGATCATCCCGATTGGTGGCGCGGACATGCCCGTCGTCGTCTCGATGCTCAACAGCTATTCGGGCTGGGCGGCCGCCGCGATGGGCTTTACCCTGTCGAACACCGCGATGATCATCACCGGTGCGCTGGTCGGATCATCGGGCGCGATCCTCTCCTACATCATGTGCAAGGCGATGAACCGCAGCTTCATCTCGGTGATCGCTGGCGGCTTTGGCGCAGAAAGCGGCGGCGGCGGCGGCGATGGTGCAGCCAAGATCGATCGGCCGTGGAAGCGCGGTAGCGCCGAAGACGCAGCCTATATGATGAAGCAAGCCGAAAGCGTGATCATCGTTCCGGGCTATGGCATGGCGGTGGCACAGGCCCAGCATGCGCTGCGCGAGATGGGCGATCTGCTCAAGAAGGAAGGCGTCAGCGTCAAATACGCGATCCACCCGGTTGCTGGCCGTATGCCCGGTCACATGAACGTGCTGCTTGCCGAAGCCAATGTGCCCTATGACGAGGTGTTCGAGCTTGAGGATATCAACAGCGAATTCGCGCAGACCGATGTCGCGTTCATCATCGGCGCGAACGATGTGGTCAACCCGGCGGCAAAGACCGACAAGACATCGCCGATTTACGGCATGCCTGTGTTCGATGTCGACAAGGCCAAGACGGTGTTCTTCATCAAGCGCTCGATGGGCGGGGTCGGCTATGCCGGCGTCGACAACGACGTGTTCTACATGGATCAGACGATGATGCTGCTGGCCGATGCAAAGAAAATGGTCGAAGATATCTGTAAGAACCTTGGACATTAAGATCGGAACGCAATGCGCAAGATCGGTCTGATTGGCGGGATGAGCTGGGTTTCGACCCAGACCTATTA
>JBBQXX010000129.1:0-7640 GCA_038209235.1 Sphingomonadales bacterium
TGGCGGAGACGGAGGGATTCGAACCCTCGGTGGGAGTAATCCCCCCACGACGGTTTAGCAAACCGTTGGTTTCAGCCACTCACCCACGTCTCCGCATGGCACGCATTTCGATGCGGGCAAGCCCCTTGCAACGGGGGCCGGTCGATTGGCCAGAGCGCGCTATAGCGGGGCATATGCCGGGGATCAACCGGTTAAAATCGCTGCGCCGTTTAAGGTTGCAGGCGCGCAGAAATGATCCGTTGCGGCACGGTTTGGGCGTTTTACCCCGCAGCAGACTCGGGTCACCGCGTCATCGACTCGGGTCATCGCCCATTCATTGTGTACGCCGCACAAATGACGGATTTTGTGTGTTGAGCAAAAAAGCGGGAGGCGGGATTTATGCGAGCGGGCGTGTTCACTCACATTTTGGCAGCAGCGGGCATGTTTGCCCTGTCGATGGGCGGGCCGATCGATGGCACCTTGGGCGCGCCGTTGGTAGCAAGCGCCAGCGCGCAGATGACCACGGTTGATCCCAATGATGCGATCGATGCCGATCTGTCACCCCGGACCCACCGGCCCGGTCCAGCGTCATCGGCTCAGGCACCGCTCGATCAGGGCTATGAGTCCACTTACGGAACCCCGGACGACGGCGCAAACACCAGCGCTGAAACTGTACCTGCGCCATCTCCTGCCACTGCGCCGCAGCCGGGGTTCGAAACCGGGCCAGGCAATTCGACGGGCAGCTCATCGGGAACCGGGGCGAGCGGTTATCAGAAAGATGACCTGATCGGCGCGGCAGAAGGCGTGTTTGGCAAGGGCGCCGAAGGCCTGGCCGGGTTGATCGAGGACATATTGCGCAAACAGGGTGAGCCCAACGGCTATATCGTCGGGCGCGAAGCATCGGGTGCGTTCGTTATCGGCCTGCGTTACGGATCAGGAACGCTGCACCACAAGGTCGAAGGTGACAAGCCGGTCTACTGGACAGGGCCTTCGATCGGTTTCGATGCCGGAGCCAACGCGGGCAACACCTTTGTGCTGGTCTACAACCTTTATGACAGCGAGGACCTGTACAAACGTTTTGGCGCAGGTGAAGGCGCAGCTTATCTTATCGGCGGATTTCACACCAGCTATCTGCGGCGAGGAGATATCGTGCTGATTCCGGTGCGCCTGGGGCTGGGCCTCAGGCTTGGCATCAATGCCGGTTATATGAAATTTACCAGAAAGCGCAGCTTCGTTCCGTTCTGAGCGCTTTTCGCACCCAGCCCCGTCAGCTATCGTCTGGCCGTTGAAAAGCAGGCCATGCTGCTTTGAAGGCCGGTTGCAGCGATATGGCTTTGACCAGCTTTTTGCCTTGCCGCAGCGCACGGCTGTCGGCATGGAGACACGCGCATTTTCCCGACGGTTCAGGGCTGGTCCGGGCAATGTTCGACAATTTAGGGGACTGATTTGTGCTCGAAAACCTGACCGCGCAACCGGCTGACGCGCTGCTGGCGCTTATCAAGCTTTATGCAGCTGACAGCAGGGCCGACAAGATTGATCTGGGGGTTGGTGTCTACCGCACCGCCGAAGGTGCTACCCCGGTGTTCAAGGCGATCAAGGCGGCAGAGGCGCGGTTGCTCGAGGGGCAGGACAGCAAGAGCTATCTGGGACCCGAAGGCGACATGGGCTTTGTGCGCGCGATCATGCCGTGGATGCTCGGCGATTTTGATCCGGCAGGCCGCATCGAAGGCTTGCAGACGCCCGGTGGCACCGGCGCGGTGCGGCTGGCGGCTGATCTGCTGCTCAAGGCGGGCGTGCAACGCATCTGGATGGGTACACCCAGCTGGCCCAACCATGCGCAGATTCTCGCCGCCGTCGGCCTTGGCCATGAGACCTTCCGCCATCTCGACGTTGCCACCCAGCGGCTCGATTTCAATGCGCTCGAAGCTGCGCTCGACAGGGCCGAGGCGGGTGACGCGGTACTGCTGCACGGCTGCTGTCACAACCCCACGGGCGCCGATTACAGCCCGGCGCAGTGGGACCAGATCGCAGAGACCGTCGCGGCCAAGCGGCTGTTTCCGCTGATCGATATTGCCTATCACGGGCTGGGCCACGGGTTCGAGGCGGATGGCTATGGATTGCGCGCAGTTCTGGCCAAGGTGCCCGAGGCGCTGATCGCCTATAGCTGTGACAAGAATTTCGGCCTGTATCGTGAGCGCGTCGGCGCGCTGTATGTGATGACCGAAAGCCCTGCGCAGCAGCCTGCGATCCAGTCCAACCTTGCCGCGCTGGCGCGTGCCAACTGGTCGATGCCGCCCGACCATGGCGCAGCATCGGTGCGGATCATCCTGGAAGATGAGGGGCTGACCAGACTGTGGCTGAACGAGCTTGATTCGATGCGCACCCGGATGCGCGAGGTGCGCGACGCTCTGGCTGCGTATCAGGCGATCGGTTCGGTCAATCTGGCCGCTGTCGGTGAGCAGAACGGCCTGTTTTCAGTGCTCCAGCTGACCCCGGACCAGATCGCGACACTGCGCTCCGACTGGGGGGTGTATATGGCCGGATCGGGCCGGATCAACATCGCCGGGTTCACCGATGCGAACATTCCGCACTTTATCGAAGGGTTGCGTTCCGTCACCGCATGACGGCGGGCTTGCAAACATCGTGAGCCTAATGGTCCGATTGTGCCATTTGCATCGCAATCCGGCTTGGGCTTAAGCAAATGTCGAAATCAATCCACTAGCGCACATAGCTCGCGCCGTTGACGTCGAGCACCGCGCCGGTCATCGAGGGCGGCGCGTTGAGTGCACAGAACGCGGCCATGGTGGCAACCTCATCGGGCATCGCGACCCGGCCCAGCGGAATATCGGCGAGCAGCCGCTCACCACCCCTGCTGGTCAGATAATCGTCGGCCATGCCGGTCATCGTAAAGCCGGGGCAGATGGCAAAAGCGTAGATGCCTTCAGCCGCATAGGCGCGCGCGATCGATTTGGTCATCGCCACCATGCCGCCCTTCGACGCGGCATAATGCCAGTGCGCTGCGCTGTCGCCGCGATAGGCGGCGCGGCTGGCGATGTTGACGATCCGCCCCTCGTGGCCAAGCGCCTGAAAATGCAACACCGCAAAGCGGCAAAGCTGGGCGCTGGCGGTAAGATTGACGGTCATCGTCTCGTCCCACCCGGCCAACCATTCGGCATCGCCTGAGTCGACCGGGTTGGGCACGAAAATTCCGGCATTGTTGATCAGCACATCAATGCGGCCATCGAGATGCTCCATCGCCTGCTGCCACAGGTTGCCTGGCCCGCGAAAGTCGCCGAAATCTGCTCCGACCACCGGCCATGTGGGGGCGTCGCAATCGGCAGCGGGCACCGGGCGGCTGGCATGGCCGACGACGCGATGCCCGGCCAAACACAGGGTATCGGCAATCGCACGGCCAATGCCGCGACTGGAGCCGGTGACGAGGATATGCTGTTTGAGCCTGATCATGCGCGTTACCTTATCGCGCCGGGGGCCCATGGTCTATCAGCGCAGCGCGATCACGCGCTTTTGGCGAGCCCTATCTCATCGGCAAAGCTGTTGGACCGGTGCTTGAGCTGGCCAAGCTGCTGCTGGAGATGCGAAAATCCTGCACCAACCTTGTCCATCTCGCTGGCAAGCCCTTCGGTGTCCATCCGGATCGTGCCGATCGTGTTCGACATCGAATCGGCTGCCAGCGCGGTTTCATCGACGGCAGCGGTGATGATCGTGACGGTCTGCGCCTGCACCTCCATCGCCTCGCGGATGCGGTCGGCGGACGACTGCACCTCGCTGACGGTGGC
Source organism: Sphingomonadales bacterium (assembly GCA_038209235.1). Classification (GTDB taxonomy): domain Bacteria; phylum Pseudomonadota; class Alphaproteobacteria; order Sphingomonadales; family Sphingomonadaceae; genus Blastomonas. Next base: position 3,777 of record JBBQXX010000129.1, read on the forward strand.
CCGCACCGAATCGTTCGATGCCACGGTGTCGCGGGTCGCCGCCTGGATGGCGGTGATCTTGTGCGCGATAGCGTCGGTGGCACGCGCCGTCTGGTTGGCCAGGCTCTTGACCTCCTGCGCCACGACGGCAAAGCCGCGCCCCGCATCGCCTGCCCGCGCAGCCTCGATCGTGGCGTTGAGCGCCAGCAGGTTGGTTTGCCCGGCGATGTCGCGGATCAGGCTGAGGATCGATTCGATCGACTCGGCATGGGTCGACAGCGTCTGCGTGCTGGCCACGGCATGGCCGGCCTCGCGTGAGGCGCGCTCGGCAACGTCGGCGGCGACTTCCACCTCGCAGCGCGCATCCTCGATAGCGCGGATCAGGCCGGCTGCGGTCTGCGCTGCCTCGCGCATCGCGATTGCGGATTGCTCGGCTGCGGCGGCAACTTCGGACGAACGCCCCAGCATCTGGCGCGCAGCTTCGGATGCAGCGACGACCTGGCTTTGCAGGCCGTTGCCCAGCAGCGATGCCTGTCGCAGTTCGCCATCGACACTCTGTCTGAAGTCGAGCGTTTGCTCCGTGCGGTTGCGCTGCGCCTCGAGCCCTTCCAGCGTGTTGACGGCATAGGACATGATCTCGGCTTCGATCACCATCATCTTGGCAAGGGCGCGCGACAGTTCGAAATACAACGCATAATCATCGGGCAGTTTTTCGTACAACATCTTCAGCGCATAATCATAGGTATGCGCCTGCGAAGCCAGCACCTGCCACAGGGGCACACCCATCTTGCGCGAAGCCAGCGCGTTCTTGAAGGCGCGCTCGACCCACCCCTGGCCGCCAAAATTGCGGAATTTATCGAGCGAGTATTCGAGCACCGAGCGGGTTGTGCTGAGGCGAATGTTTTCAAGATCGGCGGCGTTGGCAGCAATGTCGGTCGTGGCGACGTAATGATCCCAGAAGGCCTTGGCGATCAGATCTTCCTTGCCTGCCAGAATGTCGATTGCCTGGCTGGCCAATGCGGTCAGGTGGCCAGCAGGGTCAAAGCTTTTGAGCCGTCTGGTGATCGACAGATCATGCATAACCGCCTTGTACAGCGATTTGCTGTCGGTGCGGCCGTCCTGATTGGTGTTGAAATCTTTCATGCCATCCTCATACGAAACATCCGGGTATTGCAGGGCATAAGCCTACATGGTTAATGCGCGGTTATGGCAGCGCTGGTTGCCGGGCAGGGTGCATCCTCACCTCGCGCTTTGGTGGAATCAACAATTGCATCGTTTGGGCAATCGGTTAAACAGATGCCGGGCGCATAATCATTCGGTTCATTGATACCATAACGGGGGATTACATGGCGAAACCATCGGGTAGGCCGTTGTCGCCGCACCTGTCTGTCTGGCGTTGGGGTCCGGCTATGCTGGTCTCCATCCTGCACCGTGCAACCGGTGACGGCATGGCGGTGATCGGCGGCATCTTGCTGGTCGGCTGGCTGATGGCGCTGGCCAGCGGGCCGGAGAGCTATGCGTGGTTTGTCGGTTGGGCGACTTCGCCCATCGGCTATCTGCTCATGATCGGGCTGAGCTGGGCATTCTTTCAGCATATGTGCTCAGGCTTGCGCCATTTCGTGCTCGATATCGGTGCGGGGTATGAACTGGATACCAACAATCGCTGGGCGTCGGTCATTCCGGTTATGGGAATCGTGCTGACCGCGATCTTGTGGGCGATTATCTTTTTCGTCTGATGATCTGAAATTTTTGTAAGGCGCAGGCTTTGCCCGCGCGAGGAGGCGTTTATGGGAAGTGGCACCAGAATTGGTAAAGTGCGGGGCCTTGGCTCGGCCAGAACCGGCACGCATCATTGGGTCATGGCGCGCGTCACCGCGGTCAGCAACCTGATCTTGATGATCTGGTTTATCGCCTCGCTGGTGACCCTGCCGGCGCTTGATTACGAGACCGTCACCGGGTGGCTTTCCTCGCCGCTCGCAGCCACCGCGATGATACTGCTGCTGATCACGGTGTTCTATCACCTGCGGCTGGGTCTGCAGGTCATCGTTGAGGATTATGTGCATGATCATGGCACCAAGTTTGGTGTGATCCTGCTGCTCAATTTCTATGCCGTTGCCGGGGCCGCCCTCGGTATTTTCGCCGTCGCGCGCATTGCCTTTGCCGGAGCCGCAAGCTGATGTCTGAAGCCTATAAGATTATCGACCATGTATACGACACGGTTGTCGTCGGTGCGGGCGGATCGGGTCTGCGCGCCACCATGGGCAGCGCCGAGGCGGGCCTGAAAACCGCGTGCATCACCAAGGTGTTTCCGACGCGCAGCCATACGGTGGCAGCGCAGGGCGGCATCGCGGCCAGCCTTGGCAACAACTCGCCCGATCACTGGTCATGGCATATGTACGATACCGTCAAGGGATCGGACTGGCTGGGTGATCAGGACGCGATCGAATATATGGTGCGTGAAGCGCCTGCTGCCGTTTACGAACTGGAGCACGCAGGCGTGCCGTTCAGCCGCAACGACAATGGCACGATCTACCAGCGTCCGTTTGGCGGGCACATGCAGAACATGGGCGAAGGCCCGCCGGTGCAGCGCACCTGCGCTGCTGCCGACCGCACCGGCCATGCCATGCTGCACGCGCTCTACCAGCAGTCGCTGAAGTATGATTCGGACTTTTTCATCGAATATTTCGCCATCGACCTGATCATGGAAGATGGCGCATGCCGGGGCGTGATCGCGCTGTGCATGGAGGATGGATCGATCCACCGCTTCCGCAGCCATGCGGTGGTGCTGGCGACGGGCGGTTCGGGCCGCTGCTATTTCTCGGCTACCTCGGCGCACACCTGCACCGGCGATGGCGGGGCGATGGTGCTGCGCGCGGGTCTGCCACTGCAGGACATGGAATTCGTCCAGTTCCACCCCACCGGAATCTATGGTGCAGGCGTGCTGATCACCGAAGGCGCGCGCGGCGAGGGCGGGTATCTGACGAACTCCGAAGGCGAGCGGTTCATGGAACGCTATGCTCCATCCGCCAAGGATCTGGCCAGCCGCGACGTGGTCAGCCGCTCGATGGCTGCTGAAATCCGCGAAGGTCGCGGCGTCGGCAAGGAAAACGACCATATCTATCTGCACCTTGATCATATCGATGAAAAGGTGCTGGCCGAACGCCTGCCCGGCATCACCGAGACCGGCAAGATTTTCGCCAATGTCGATCTGACACGCCAGCCGTTGCCAGTGGTGCCGACGGTGCATTACAACATGGGCGGCATTCCATGCAATTATCACGGCCAGGTCGTGACCATCAAGAATGGCGATCCTGATACCGTCGTCCCCGGCCTGTATGCGGTGGGTGAGGCGGCGTGCGTTTCGGTGCACGGGGCCAACCGCCTTGGCTCCAACTCGCTGATCGATCTGGTCGTGTTTGGCCGCGCCACCGGTCATCACCTGCGTGATTCGATTGTGCCGGGCACCGCGCACAAGCCGCTTCCCAAGGATTCGGCGGACATGTCGCTGGAGCGGCTCGATCACTTCCGCAACGCCAAGGGCGGATCACCGACGGCGGAAATCCGGCTCGACATGCAAAAGACGATGCAGAAGCACGCTGCGGTGTTCCGCGACACGCAGTTGCTGTCCGAAGGCACCGCGCTGATGCAGACGGTCAACAAGCGGATGCAGGATGTGCAGGTCACCGACCGGTCGCTGATCTGGAACACCGACCTCATCGAAACGCTCGAGCTCGACAATCTGCTCAGCCAGGCGGTGTGCACCATCGAAAGCGCCTACAGCCGCAAGGAAAGCCGCGGCGCGCACATGCACGAGGACTATCCCGATCGCGACGATGCCAACTTCATGCGGCACACGGTCAGCTGGTTCGAAGGCTGGGGCGGCAA
>JBBQXX010000130.1:0-7585 GCA_038209235.1 Sphingomonadales bacterium
GTGCCAAGCTGCACACCGCTCGCGCCCATTTCGAGATAGGCGGCAATCGCGCTGCCCCGGCCAATCCCCCCTGCGACGAACACTGGCACTTGATGCGCGACCTCGGGCAGAATTTCCTGCGCCAGTACCGATGTGGCGACCGGGCCGATATGGCCGCCTGCCTCCATGCCCTCGATCACCAGAGCATCGACGCCCGACCGGATGAACTTCTTGGCCAGCGCGAGCGCCGGGGCAAAACAGATAACCTTTGCGCCGGCCGTCTTGATCGCCTCGATGCTGCCCTTGGGGGGCAGTCCGCCAGCCAGCACGATATGGCTGACCTGGTGCGCTACGCACACCGCGATCAGTTCCATCAGCTGCGGGTGCATGGTGATCAGATTGACGCCAAACGGCCTTGTCGCCAGCGCCTTGGTCGCGGCGATCTCGGTATCGAGCAATGCAGGTGTCATCGCGCCACAAGCGATCACGCCAAAGCCGCCCGCGTTGGAGATCGCTGAGACCAGGTTGCGCTCGGACACCCAGCTCATCGCGCCGCACAGGATCGCAGTCTGGCTACCCAGAAACGCGGTGCCGCGCGCCATGGCGGTGGATGTAAAGGTGTGGCTGGTCATTACAATTTCCCGTTTCGGCTTCCCTACGAAGGCAGGGGTCCATCTGCAAAGCTATCGATACACCGCCTGCGTAGGAGATGGGCCCGCACAGGAGATGGGCTCCTGCCTGCGCAGGAGAACAAAAGGATCAAGCCTCTACCGCATCCAGCCCGTATGCGGTGTGCAGGACGCGCACCGCAAGTTCGGTATAGTCTTCCTCGATCAGCACGCTGACCTTGATCTCGCTGGTCGAGATCGCAACGATGTTGACGCCGCGATCCGCCAGCGCCTTGAACATCGTTGCCGCCACCCCGGCATGGCTTTTCATCCCCACCCCGACCACCGATATCTTGGCGACATTGGTATCCGGAATGATGCGGTTGAAGCCGATCTTCTCTTTGGCCGCTTCCAGCAGGTCCATCGATCGCGCCAGATCGGTGGCGGGCACGGTGAAGGTCACATCGGTCTCACCCTTGTCGCGCGCGACATTCTGGATGATCATATCGACGTTGATCGCAGCTTGCGCCAGCGGCCCGAAGATATTGGCGACCGCGCCGGGTCGGTCGGGCACGCGGGTGAGCGTGATCTTGGCCTCGTTCTTGTCGTGCGCGATGCCGGTGATCAGCTGGCGTTCCATATCCATTCCTTCCAGTTCATCGTCGCTGACGATCATTGTGCCAGGGAGCGTATCGGCGGCGGGCGCATCATCGTCGATAAACGAGGAGAGCACCTGAATACGCACCCCTTCCTTCATCGCCAGCCCGACAGAGCGGGTCTGCAGCACCTTGGCACCGACGCTGGCCAGTTCGAGCATTTCTTCATAGGTCACATGCCGCAGTTTGCGCGCCTTGGCGACGATGCGCGGATCGGTGGTATAGACCCCGTCGACATCGGTGTAGATATCGCAGCGATCCGCGTTCACCGCCGCTGCCACCGCTACCGCCGAGGTATCCGATCCGCCCCGGCCAAGCGTCGATATCCGCCCATCTTCGCTGACCCCCTGGAAACCGGGGATGACCGCGATGACGCCCGCTTGCATCTGCGCGATCAGCGCGGCGGCATCGATGCTGTCAACCCGCGCCTTGGCGTGCGCCTCCACGGTGCGGATCGGCAGCTGCCAGCCCAGCCAGCTGCGCGCCTGCGCCCCCATCGCCTGGAGCGACAGCGCCAGCAGGCCGCTGGTCACCTGCTCACCGCTGGCGACGACAACGTCATATTCCGCCGGATCATACAGCGGGTTGGCCTCGCGGCAGAAATTGACCAGCCGGTCGGTCTCACCCGCCATCGCCGAGACGACCACCGCAACTTCATGCCCGGCATCCTGCTGGCGCTTGACGATCCGCGCCACCCGGCGGATATGCTCGGTCCCGGCCATCGATGTGCCGCCGAATTTCATGACGATCCGTGCCATTGGCGGTTCGTGCTTTCCCTTGTGCGATAATCGCCGCTATAGTCGGGCGCTCCAATAGAGAGGCCCCATGGCGAACGCAAGCACCGCAACTCCAACCGCAAGCCTGCCGACAACTAACGGCACCATCGATCCGAAAGAGGCTGCGCATTTCGGGCGGCTGGCAGCGGACTGGTGGGATCCCAAAGGCGAATCGGCGATGCTCCATCGGCTGAACCCGGTGCGGCTGGGCTATATCCGCGCCGCGATCGACCGGCACTGGGCTGAGGCTGGCCCAGCCCGCAAGCCGCTGGCAGGCAGAAGCGCGCTCGATGTCGGCTGCGGCGCAGGGTTGTTGACCGAGCCGCTGGCAAGGCTGGGCGCCAGGGTTTGCGGACTGGATGCAGCGGCCGAAAATGTCGCCGCTGCCAGCGCGCATGCCGCAGCGGTCGGGCTGGATATCGATTACCGCAATGTTGGCATCGAGACACTGCAAGGCGAAACCTTCGATCTGGTCACCTCGATGGAGGTTATCGAACACGTCAGCGACCCGGCGCAATTCATCGCCGGGCTTGAACGCGCGCTTGCCCCCGGCGGCCTGATGCTGCTCTCCACCCCCAACCGCACCGCGCTCTCCCGCGTCCTGCTGGTCGAAGCCGCCGAACGAATCGGCCAGGTGCCCCGCGGCACCCACGACTGGCTTAAGTTCCTCAAGCCTGCGGAACTGACCGAATTGCTGGGTGCAGCAGGGCTGAGCGTCATCGACACGCGCGGCATCGCCTGGGACCCCCTGAAAGGCCTGCATCTCAGCGACAATCTGGCGCTGAACTATCTGATGACCGTGGTGCGGGGGTGAAGGGGTTAACTCTGCCCCTCATAACGCAGACTACACCTAACCCCCGCCCCGCCTGAGCCTGACGAAGGCCACGCACCCCGATCAAACCCCCGCCAGCAGCCCTTCCCTCGCGATCCGCTCTTTCCACACCAGCGGCGCGAGCTGGTGGACGTTGTTGCCTTCGCTATCGACCGCCACGGTAACCGGGAAGTCACTGACCTTGAACTCGTAGATCGCTTCCATGCCCAGGTCATGGAAGCCGACGACTTCGCTGCCCTTGATCGCGCGGGCGACGAGGTATGCCGCGCCGCCGACTGCCATCAGATACGCGCTCTTGTGGTCGCGGATCGCCTCGACCGCTGCCGGGCCGCGCTCGGCCTTGCCGACCATCGCCAGCAGGCCCTGTTCGAGCATCATGCGGGTGAACTTGTCCATGCGCGTGGCGGTGGTGGGGCCTGCCGGGCCGACGATTTCCTCACCCACCGGATCGACCGGGCCGACGTAATAGATGACGCGGTCGCGAAACTCGACGGGTAGCTGTTCGCCAGCCGCCAGCATGTCCTGGATACGCTTGTGCGCCGCATCGCGCCCGGTGAGCATCTTGCCGTTGAGCAACAGCCGGTCGCCCTGCTTCCAGCTTTGCACGACCTGCGGCGTCAGCGTGTCCAGATCGACGCGGATCGCGGCCTTGTCGGGCGTCCAGTTGACGTCGGGCCATTCGCTAAGCCTGGGCGCCTCAAGATAGGCGGGCCCCGAACCATCGAGGCTGAAATGCGCGTGGCGGGTGGCGGCGCAGTTGGGGATCATCGCCACCGGCTTGCCCGCCGCATGGCACGGCGCATCGATGATCTTGACGTCCAAAATCGTCGAGAGGCCCCCCAGCCCCTGCGCACCGATGCCCAGCGCGTTGACCTTGTCGAAAATCTCGATCCGCATGGCCTCGATATCGCTGGCAGGCCCGCGCGCCTTCAGCGGCCCCATATCGATCGGGTCCATCAGTGCCTTTTTGGCGAGCAGCACCGCGTGTTCTGCCGTGCCACCGATGCCGAGACCCAGCATGCCCGGCGGACACCAGCCTGCACCCATCTGCGGGATCATCTCAAGCACCCAGTCGACGATGTTGTCCGACGGGTTCATCATCTTGAACTTGGACTTGTTTTCGCTGCCACCGCCCTTGGCCGCGACATCGACATGCACGTGATCGCCAGGCACCATCTCGACATGCAGCACACACGGGGTGTTGTCCTTGGTGTTGCGGCGGGTGAACGCAGGGTCCGTCAGCACCGAGGCGCGCAGCTTGTTTTCCGGATGCAGATAGGCTTTCGCCACGCCGATATCGACAATCTCCTGCAGCGACTTCGATGTGTCGTCCATCCGGCAGTCCATGCCCCATTTGATAAAGACGTTGACGATGCCGGTATCCTGACAGATCGGCCGGTGCCCTTCGGCGCACATCCGGCTGTTGGTGAGGATCTGTGCGATGGCGTCCTTGGCGGCGGGCGATTGCTCGGCCTCATAGGCCTCGCCCAGCGCGCGGATATAATCCATCGGGTGATAATAGCTGATGAACTGCAATGCGTCGGCGACGCTTTCGACCAGATCGGCTGCGCGAATGGTGACGGTCATGTGATTCCCCCCCGGATGTGGCCAGCGCCGATATTCACGCTGCGGATGACATGCGACCGTCTTTATTGCGGCTGCCAACCTATCGCAATGCGTGGTCGAAGGAAATCCGCTTTGCGGGGCATCGTTCACATTCGTCCGTAGCTGGCATCCCCAGCTTGCATCCACAGGTGGATAAGTTGAAGTGGACAAGCCTGTGGACATAAAAATTATGGCGGATCGCATTTGCCCCCTTGCGCTTTTTCGGGGCGGCTTTGCCCCGCGCGTCGCGGGCCATGGCGCGCTTGAAGCGGCGACGAAACGAATCCACTATGCGATGAACCGTTGAGTGAATTAACCATTTACCCTCTTGCGCCGGATTGTGGATGCGCCACTATGGGTTGTGGGGTGAGCGGCCGGGGCATACCAATAACGGTAGGCGATCAGAAACGCAGGTGCAGCCATGCGGCCGTGCGTCAAGGGTATCATGACCCTTTTTTGGCCAACTGTTGGGGATAAGTTTTCTCCGTCAGCCCCTTAAAGATGCTATACGGATCGCTTGCGCTCCGAGTCGAACACAATAGGAACATGCGGTTGGAACAAACCGACCGCGCAACAGGTTATACGGGGACGTCATGGATTTCAGAGATACGGGCAAAGGCAACACGGGCGACATGGGTGAAGCAGATGTATTGGACGCAGCCGACAAGGCCGCAACGGCAGAATCGGGCAGGGCACAAGCGGGCACAGCATTGGCTGATCGCAATTCCAGCGCCGCAGAACTGGCGCTGATCACCATGGCAGGACAAGCCGCCACCGCCGCTGCGATGGCCAAGCCCGGCGAAGTGCGCGACAGCAAGGCTGTCGAAGAGCGCCGCTTCACCATCGTCACCGACAACAGCCGCGATGTGCTGCTCACCGATTTCGGGCGCGATACGCTGGAAGACCGCTATCTGCTGCCCGGCGAAACCTATCAGGACCTGTTCGCACGCGTCGCTGATGCCTATGCCGACGATCAGGGCCATGCCCAGCGGCTGTATGATTATATCTCCAAACTGTGGTTCATGCCCGCAACCCCTGTGCTGTCGAACGGCGGCACCGGGCGCGGTCTGCCGATTTCCTGCTATCTGAACAGCGTCGACGACAGCCTTGAAGGCATCGTCAACACCTGGAACGAGAACGTCTGGCTGGCCAGCCGTGGCGGCGGCATCGGCACCTATTGGGGCAATGTGCGCGGCATCGGTGAGCCTGTCGGCCTCAACGGCAAGACCTCGGGAATCATCCCGTTCGTCCGCGTGATGGATTCGCTGACGCTGGCGATTTCGCAAGGCTCGCTGCGGCGCGGTTCTGCCGCCTGCTATCTCGATGTCTCGCACCCCGAGATCGAGGAGTTCCTTGAAATCCGTAAGGCATCCGGCGACTTCAACCGCAAGGCGCTGAACTTGCACCACGGCGTGCTGCTGACCGACAAGTTCATGGAAGCGGTGCGCGATGGCGCGGACTTCGACCTCGTCAGCCCCAAGGACGGCAGCGTGCGCAATACGGTGAACCCGCGCGCGCTGTTCCAGAAATTGGTCGAAACGCGTCTTGCCACCGGCGAGCCTTATATCGTGTTCAACGATACCGTGAACCGGATGATGCCCAAGCACCACCGCGACCTGGGGCTGAAGGTTTCGACCTCCAACCTGTGTAGCGAGATCACGCTGCCGACAGGGCGCGATCATCTGGGCAACGACCGCACGGCGGTGTGCTGCCTGTCCTCGCTCAACATCGAGACCTGGGACCAGTGGCACGACGACAAGCTGTTTATCGAGGATGTGATGCGTTTCCTCGACAATGTGCTGCAGGATTATATCGACCGCGCGCCGCCCGAAATGGACCGCGCCCGCTACAGCGCGATGCGCGAACGCTCGGTTGGCATGGGGGTGATGGGCTTCCACTCGTTCCTGCAGGCGCGCGGCCTGGGGTTTGAAAGCGCACTTGCCAAATCTTGGAACATGAAGATCTTCCGGTACATCGCGGCCAAGGCGTCCGAAGCCTCGATGATGCTGGCGAAGGAACGCGGCCCCTGCCCCGATGCTGCCGATCAGGGCGTGATGGAGCGGTTCAGCTGCAAGATGGCGATCGCGCCGACCGCGTCGATCTCGATCATCTGCGGCGGCACATCGGCCTGTATCGAGCCGATCCCGGCAAACATTTATACCCACAAGACGCTGTCGGGCAGTTTTGTGGTCAAGAACCCGTATCTGGAAAAGCTGCTGCGCGAAAAGTCGAAGGATTCGACCAATGTGTGGAATACCATCCTTGAAAAGGGCGGGTCGGTCCAGCATCTTGATTTCTTGAGCGCCGAGGAAAAAGACACGTTCAAGACCAGTTTCGAGATCGACCAGCGCTGGCTGCTCGAACTGGCCGCCGACCGCACACCGTATATCGACCAGGCGCAGTCGCTGAACCTGTTCATCCCGGCTGATGTCGACAAATGGGACCTGCTGATGCTGCACTTCCGCGCATGGGAACTGGGCATCAAATCGCTCTATTACCTGCGCTCCAAATCGGTGCAACGCGCAGGCTTTGCCGGTGGCGTCGAAGCCGACAACACCATTGAAGCACCCAAGTTCGAGATCGGTGAAACGACGGATTACGACGAATGCCTGGCGTGTCAGTAGATATGCAATATCATCTGTTTCGGAGTAAAGCTTAATGCGGTACAGTGAACTTACTGTAGATAGTCCATCAAGATTTAAGCGCTGGAGCCACAGTAGCCGGTTCACTCAAGCTCTTGAACTTGGTGATCTACAAATCCATGATACGATTGCAGATTATGGAGCAGGCGACGGTTATTTGTTAGAGAAGGTGCTTCAGGCCGGTGTCGGTAGCGAACTTTGGGCGTTCGAGCCGATGCTTGCTGATCAAGCGCGTGAAAGGCTAGATGGGCGCGCTCTAGTTGTCGAAAATGCTGCTGAATTACCGAGTGGTTATTTCGACAAAGTGTTCTGTATGGAAGTGATAGAACATCTACGTAATGATCTAATGAATGAAGCTTTTTCACAAATTTATCGTATTCTAAAACCGACCGGATTAGCTGTTATTACAGTGCCTATAGAGATCGGAATCTCAAGCCTTTTTAAGAATTCCGTACGGATTGCCATGAGAAAACCCCATCCTGGCACC
>JBBQXX010000131.1:0-7504 GCA_038209235.1 Sphingomonadales bacterium
GCGAAACCATTCTCGGCAAGCTTCGCGGTCTCGCCGGGAACGGTCTCGAGCAAGCCTATAAGCTGGTCGGCAAGGCCGAGCGCGTCGCCGCGATCGCCGCCGCCAAGACCCCGTTCAAGGACGCCTATGCCGACGCCGATCCGGCGACCGCATTGAAGGCGACCAAATTGGGCAAGAAGCTCGAAGCCGAAATCGTCCGCTCGGCCATCCTCAAGGAAGGCCGCCGCATCGACGGCCGCGACACCAAGAACGTGCGCCCGATCGAGTCGATGGTCGGCTTCCTTCCGCGCACCCACGGTTCGGCGCTGTTCACCCGCGGCGAAACGCAGGCGATCGTCACCACCACGCTCGGCACCAAGGACAGCGAGCAGATGATCGACGGGCTCGAGGGCCTGAGCTACTCGCGCTTCATGCTGCACTATAACTTCCCGCCTTATTCGGTCGGTGAAGTCGGCCGCTTCGGCGCGCCGGGTCGTCGTGAAGTGGGCCATGGCAAGCTGGCATGGCGCGCGCTGCACCCCGTCCTGCCGACCAAGGACGAGTTCCCCTATACGATCCGCGTCCTGTCCGACATCACCGAATCCAACGGCTCTTCGTCGATGGCAACAGTGTGCGGCGGTTCGCTCTCGATGATGGATGCAGGCGTTCCGCTCAAGCGTCCGGTATCGGGTATCGCCATGGGACTGATCCTGGAAGGCAGCGAGTTTGCCGTTCTGTCGGACATTCTGGGTGATGAAGATCATCTGGGCGACATGGACTTCAAGGTGGCTGGCACGTCCGAGGGCATCACCACGATGCAGATGGACATCAAGATAGCCGGCATCACCCGCGAGATCATGGCGCACGCACTGGCGCAGGCCAAGGAAGGCCGTGCGCATATCCTGGGCGAAATGGCCAAGGCGCTCGACAGCACCCGCACCGAACTTTCAGCGCATGCGCCGCGCATCGAGACGCTGCAGATCGACAAGTCGAAGATCCGTGAAGTCATCGGCACCGGCGGCAAGGTGATCCGTGAGATCGTTGCCGAAACCGGCGCCAAGGTGGACATCGACGACGAGGGCCTGATCAAGATCAGCTCGTCCGACGTCAACCAGATCGAAGCGGCCAGAAAGTGGATCCTGGGCATTGTGGAAGAAGCCGAAGTCGGCAAGGTCTACAACGGCAAGGTCGTCAACATGGTCGATTTCGGTGCGTTCGTGAACTTCATGGGCGGCAAGGATGGCCTGGTCCACGTTTCGGAAATCCGCACCGACCGGGTCGAAAAGGTCTCCGACGTTCTGTCCGAAGGGCAGGAAGTGAAGGTCAAGGTTCTCGAGATCGATCCGCGCGGCAAGGTTCGCCTGTCGATGCGGGTTGTTGACCAGGAAACCGGTGAAGAGCTCGAAGACACCCGTCCGGCGCGTGAACCGCGCGAGCGTGGCGAGCGCAGCGATCGTGGTGATCGTGGTGACCGGCGCCCCCGCCGTGATGGCGATGGCGGCCGTGGTCGCGGCGGTGAACGTTCGGGCGGTGAACGCTCGGGTGGTGAACGCTCGGGTGGTGAACGCTCAGGCGGTGAACGCTCAGGCGGTGAACGCTCAGGTGGCGAACGCTCAGGTGGCGGTCGCGGTCGCGGGCGTGCAGAAGCTGGCGAAGCCCCCGATGCGGGTCTTCCCGACTTCATAACCGGCGACAATTGATCGATCAGCCAACCCTCCCCCGAGTGGGGGAGGGTTGGTTCATCTGCGATACAGGCTGAAAAATCTAGCGAACGGGGCGGCGGGGGAAACCTTGCCGCCCAGTTTCATTTGCACTTGGCGCTTACACGGTTACCCGATAAGGATTGCGGCCATGAACAAGGCTATCAAACTGGCTCTCGCAAGCGCGGGCGCGCTGGCACTCCTGTCTGGCTGCGCAGGCGGCAAGAACAAGGTCAACACCAACTATATCGCGCGGGATGTCAGCACGCTGTATATGGCGGCCAAGGACCGGCTTAACCGGGGGCAGAACAAGGTCGCTGCCGAGCTGTTCGACGAGGTCGAGCGCCAGCATCCATATTCGCCCTGGGCGCGCCGCGCGCAGTTGATGAGCTCGTTCAGCTATTATCTGGCCAAGGATCATAACAAATCGATCCAGTCGGCGCAGCGTTTCCTTGCCATCCATCCGGGTAACAAGGACGCGCCATATGCCTATTATCTGATCTCGCTCAATTACTACGAGCAGATCAGCGATGTGACCCGCGATCAGAAAATCACCCAGCAGTCGCTCGCCTCACTGGGTGAGGTGATGCGGCGCTACCCCAACACCCGCTATGCCGCCGATGCGCGGCTCAAGATCGATCTGGTCAACGATCACCTTGCGGGCAAGGAAATGGAAATTGGCCGCTATTATCAGCGCAGCTCGAACTGGCTTGCCGCAGCCCTGCGTTTTCGCGAGGTCGTCGACAAATATCAGACCACCAGCCACACCGCCGAGGCGCTGTACCGATTGACCGAATGCTATCTGGCGCTGGGCATCCCGACCGAAGCCAAGCGCGCCGCAGCGGTGCTGGGGGCAAATTACCCCGGTTCCGACTGGTATGAAAAGGCCTTCGCGCTGACCGAAAAGCACAGCGACCTGATCACCGGCTGACCTATCGAGCCATCCCCGGCGATATATGCGCCGGGGGCGGTATCAAATCTGCCCGAACACCCAGCGCAACACTGATTTTTGGGCGTGCAGGCGGTTTTCTGCCTCATCCCAGACCACCGATTGCGCGCCGTCGATAACGCTGGCGGTGACTTCCTCATCGCGGTGCGCGGGCAGGCAGTGCAGGAACAGCGCATCGGGCTTGGCCAGCGCCATCAGCGCATCGTTCACCTGATACGCCATCATCGCCTGCAGCTTGGCCTCGGCATGGTCCTGGCCCATTGAAATCCACGTATCGGTGACGATGACATCGGCTCCGCGCACCGCATCGGCGGCATCGCGGTGGAGGCTGATCGTGCCGCCCGCGTCTTGCGCGCGCGTCACAAAATGCGCGTCGGGTTCATAGCCTTGCGGGCCGCCGATCCGCACAGTGAACTTCATCAGCCCGGCCGCCTCGATGATCGAGTTGAGCACATTGTTGCCATCGCCCAGCCACGCGACAACCAGCCCGGGCAGCGCCTTGCGGTGTTCGATGATGGTCAGAAGGTCAGCGACGATCTGGCACGGGTGCGACAGGTTGGTCAGGCCGTTGATCACCGGAACGCTCGCGTAATGCGCCATTTCCTCGATCTTGGCGTGATCGTCGGTGCGGATCATGATGGCATCGCACATCCGCGACAGCACGCGGGCGGTATCGGCGACGCTCTCCCCCCGGCCCAGGTGGGTGCTGCCCGATTCGAGGATGATGCTGCTGCCGCCAAGCTGGCGGATCGCCATGTCGAACGAGACGCGGGTGCGGGTCGAGCTCTTCTCGAAGACCATCGCCAGCGTATGCCCATCCAACGGCGCATCGGGATCAACCTTTCCCCTGGGCCAGCCGTGGCGCACATCCTTGCGGTCCAGCGCATCGTTGAGCATGGCAGCGATGGCATCGTGTCCGGCATCGGACAGGTTCAGGAAATCACGGGTCATTGTGGTCCTTCCCCCTCCCCCGTCGAGGGGAAGGCGTGTTCTTTAAGCCGCAACCGGCATGGCAAAATCGCGGGCACCAGCCGACAGGCGCTCGATGAACTCATCGATATGGCGCTGTTCGATGATCAGCGGCGGCAGGATGCGCACCACATTTTCGCCCGCCGCCACGGTCAGCAGCCCGTGATGATCGCGCAGATGCGCCACAAAGTTGCGGCTCTCCACCGCGGGTTTAAGCTTCAGCCCCAGCATCAGACCCATGCCGCGCACCGATTCGAATATCGTGTCGTGGTTGGGGATCAACTGCTCGAGCGCACCGCGAATCCGCTCACCCATGGCGCGCACATGCTCAAGAAACTCGGGCGTGTTGACCACATCGAGCACCGCTTCGCCCGCCGCCATGGCAAGCGGACCGCCGCCATAGGTCGATCCATGCGTACCCAAGCCCATGCCGCGCGCCGCCTTTTGCGTGGCCAGGCACGCCCCCATCGGGAAGCCACCGCCGATGCCTTTGGCGGTCGCCATGATATCGGGCAGGATACCGTATTGCTCATAGGCATAAAGCGATCCGGTGCGCGCGACGCCGCACTGCACTTCGTCGAGCACCAGCATCAGGTCGTGCTCATCGGCCAGTGCGCGCAGGCCCTTCATGAATGCCATGCTTGCCGGACGCACGCCGCCTTCACCCTGGATCGGCTCGACCAGAAACCCTGCAACATCAGGGCCGAGCGCTGCCTTGGTGCCCTCCAGGTCGTCGAAATCGACATAGCGAAAGCCCGGCAGCAGCGGCGCAAAGCCCTTGTGCATCTTGTCCTGATTGGACGCGCTGATCGTGGCCATGGTGCGACCATGAAACGCGTTCTTGAAAGTGATCAGCACGGTTCTGGCCGCATCGCCGCTTTCATGCTGGTGATAAGCGCGCGCGGTCTTGATGGCGCATTCGACCGCCTCGGCACCCGAATTGGTGAAGAACACCGTGTCGGCAAAGGTCGCATCGACCAGCCGCTGTGCCAGATGCTCGCCTTGCGGGCTGCCATAAAGGTTGGAGACATGCATCAGCGTGGCGGCCTGCTTCTGGATCGCCTGCGTCAAATGCGGATGAGCATGGCCGAGCAGATTGACCGCGATGCCGCTGGCAAAGTCCAGATATCGCTCGCCGCGCTCTCCGATCAGGTAACAGCCTTCGCCGCGCACCGGGCGCACATCGCACCGGGGGTAAACGGGCATAAGCGGCGTGATCGTCATGGCGGCCTTGTCCTTCCTGCATTGTGGCCCTGGTTGTGCACAAGCGCTGTGGCGCAGGGGCCGCTGCGCCAAACACAAAAGGCGACCCGTCCCAGGGCCGCCAGCTTGCGGGCCCCAGCTATAGCCGCCCCACGGCCACGCGGTCAATGATAGCAGCACTATGCGACACGGATCGCTGCACAAAGGGACTGGCGGCCCACCGCGCCGCTTGCTAAAGGCGATCGCTCTGGCCCCAAGCACCCGTAGCTCAGCTGGATAGAGCGCTGCCCTCCGAAGGCAGAGGCCGCCCGTTCGAATCGGGCCGGGTGCACCAATTTTTCACTGACTTAGGCAGCTTGCCGGTTCGCTTGAACCGCTTCGGGCAGCAACTAGGCAGCAGGTTGCGTGGCAACGTGCGACGCGGTTCGGGGCCGATCGGTGGCTGTTGGCGTTTCTTGCTGAAAAGCCTCATACGCCTGCGGACCGGCGCGGACATGTCACCATCCGGCCGGAGTTCACTGCCAAGTCTGTCCATCCTTTGATGCATCGTTGATGCGTTCGGTGCATTGCGTTAGCTTGGCTACGACAAGGGAAGGTCGAACATGACGCAGATGATTACGGCGCGATCCATGGCGGTTGCGCTGGTGCTGACCGGGCTGTCGGCGCTGGGTGTGCTTGCGGCGCTGTCGGCGCTTGGCCCTGACTGGGGAGCCTATGCGCCAGCCTCTTGCACGACGACGCGGTGTTTTTGCGAGCAGCCGCGTACCGGCGCGCTGGTGTTGCAGCCTGCCAACAGCTGGTCGTCTTTTGGCTATGTCCTGCTCGGTTTCCTGATGATGGTGCTCGCTGCCGGGCGAGACCCGGCATCGGCGATGCCACCGCTGGCAGCACGCACCCTGGGGCTGACCGCGATCATTGTCGGGCTTGGCTCGGCGCTGTTGCACGCGACCTTGACGTTGTGGGGCCAGTTCCTCGATGTGGCCGGCATGTATCTGCTGGGGTCTTTCCTGCTGGTTTGCGCGCTGGCACGGTGGCGCGCCATCCCCGATGGCCGCGCGATCGCGCTTTATGCAGCACTGTGCAGCTTGCTGGTCGCCGTGCTGATCATGCTGCCCGAAGTGCGGCGCTGGCTGTTTGCGGTGCTGCTGCTGCTGGCCATAGTCATCGAACTGGTCTTTGCGCGCCCGTTGCGGCCCGGCGCGCGCCTCGCGTATTATCTTGGCGGCCTGCTTGCGACAGCGCTGGCATTCGGGATCTGGATTCTCGACCAGAACGGTGTGGTCTGCGCACCCGGCAGCCTGCTGCAGGGGCATGCGGTGTGGCATTTGCTTGGTGCGGTCTCGCTGTGGCTGTCGTTCAGCTATTATCGCAGCGAGCGATTGCCGGGCAGGTTCGGCTAGTGGCCCATATCCCGCTCTGGAGCATCCCGCCCTGGAGCATCCCGCTCCGGAACCCGGGCCAGTCTATCCCATCACCAGACGGGTGCCGACATAGGGCCGGATGATCTTTTGAGGCATCTGCCGAAGAGCCTCTTCGATGAACATCTCGCCGGTGCAGTGCATCGGTACGATATAGCTTGGATCGATAGCGATGAATGCGGCAACCGTTTGCCGTGCCTCGTCTGCGGTGCGGGGCCGGACAAGGTGGAAGCCGCCGATCACCATATGCACTTTTGTGATACCGCTGATCGCCTGCGCACGCCGGACCGAGTTGAGTACGCCGCGATGGCTACATGACGCGATTACCACCAGACCAAGGCCCCTGATCGCATAACAGGTGGCTAATTCATGCTCGCCATCATCGGGGATTTCGGCAAGATCGCGCTTGTCGGCGCGCAATCCGTCGCGTTGGCATCCTGTACCCGGACGCATCCGGGTGGGGATCGCGGGTCGCTCTGATGTTTCCAGCGGAATGATGCCGGTCGTAAAGGCGTGATCGGCAACTGTCACCGCTTGCGGCGCGATGCGCACCTCAAATCCGGCTTGCGCCAACACCGCCCGATCGAGCATGCCCATGACCGGGGGCGGATCGCCGATCATGGCAACACGTTCGCAAAAAGTTTCCTCCCCGCCGACGTACAGCGGCAACGCGCGGCCTGTTTTTGCGGCCTGCTGCGCAGACGTCCCGAACAGCGCGGAAAAACCGCCGTAATGATCGAGATGGCCATGGCTTAGCACCGAAGCGTCGATGCTTGATGGATCCACCCCCAGCATCGCCATATTGTTGGCGAGCACTTGTGTCGTGTAGCCAAAGTCAACCAGCACCCGGCGCGAGACGTCTGCCACGCGCGAATCTGCCAGCAGCGACAGCCCGAATTCGCCCATCAGGGCATTTGCGGACATCCGCGCATAGCCTGGCGCGCTGCCGTTGCCGGCGCGCAAGACTTTCAGCCCGGCAAGCTCAACATCGGGAAGAAACGGACCGAATGTCGCGTTGTCGGTCAAAACTGTCAGCGTCAGCCAATCCACGAGGGGCACCTCAAAAGGCGTTTCGCGAGCACGAAGGGGCAGGCTGGTCAATGCCGCTGAGGCGATTGCGCCGGCCATGACCGATCGCCGCGTCACTGGTAGTTTGGGGTTCATCGCCAAGTCCGCCCTCGCAGTCGGTGCAATGGTAATCCATCCGCCGGTTGATTGATAGGATCGGAACACTGACATCTGACATCTGACATGTGGCACGCTCGGTCGGAGGTGGCGGATTCGCA
>JBBQXX010000132.1:0-7476 GCA_038209235.1 Sphingomonadales bacterium
TGATCTCGCCAATCGTGCGCAGCTGCGCGTTGGTCAGCGCGAACGGTAGCCGCAGACCATCGCGCAGATGACCATCGCCCTGCAGCGCGATGCCCTTGCGCTTGCGGTTGGACTGGCGGATCAGCTCAAAGGCGAGCTGATTGGCGAAAATCTCGTCATAGGCCAAGCGATCGCGCGGTTTTTCATCCATCCCCTGGTGCGCTGCTGCCAGTGCATCGTGCCAGTCCGGCCAGCCTTGCGCGGCTTTCAGCGTGGGCTCGATCCATTCGGGCAGCGGTGGCATCAGCCCGAGCGCCTGAGTGGCGAGCGACGCGACGCGTTTTTGGCCCAGCCCCTCGGCGAGCGGATAGACCGGCTCTGCCTCACCGATCTCGGTAGCGTCCTGAGGCGCGACCACATGATCGGGATGCACGATCTGCCAGGCTTCGCCCCAGATCTCCAGCTTGCCCGCCGCCAGCCGCGTTTCGCCCAACGGCCACAGTTTTTTCGCCCAGCCCGGATTGCCGCCGAAATAAACCAGGCTGATGTGGTTGCCGATGCAGTCTTCTGCCACCACCCGCGTCGGCCCGCGGCCGGGGCTGGTGCGATAGCCTGTTGCGGTGAGCGCGATGATGATCTGCTCGCCAGTGCCCGCATCATCTGCTGTCTCCACCTTGCGGCGGCGGATAAGGCCGGTCGGCACGTGGTAGGCCATGTCCTTGACTCGCGAGATGCCCAGCCGCGCAAACGGCTTTTGCAGGCTCACCCCAACTCCCTTGAGGCTTTCGATCTCGGCGAATGAGGGATTGAGTATCTGGGGGCGCATGGCTATCGCAAAAAATGCGGAACGATGGTGCCGCTGGCTGAAGTCTTGTCTTAGGCAAGCACGGCCCACCCCGCAAGCGAACCTGCAAGGCAAGGAGCATCAGCCATGGACCGCGAAACCCGATTGCGCCGCCTGGCATTTCGCGCCTGGCACCGTGGCACGCGTGAGGCCGATTTCATGATCGGCGGCTATTTCGATCGCTATGGCAGCGGCTGGTCGGAGGATGAGCTGACCTGGTTCGAGACGCTGATCGAAGAGCAGGATGTCGATATCATGGCCTGGGCGATCGGCACGCAGCCCGTGCCCGAAAGCTATGCCGGCGCACAGATGCTGGCGATGCAAAAGCTCGACTTCATCTCGATTCCGCACTGAGCGGACGACAGAGCGCGCACCCATGGAAACAATCAGCAGAATTTTGGCAGCGGCCGCGCCGCTGACGCTGGCAGGCGTTGCGACAGGAGCGCTGCCGCTGCTGCTGGCCGATCTGACGCGCGCCGCAGCGGCGCGCAAGGGCGGCGGGAGGATCGTCTATATCGCCCCAGACGATGCGCTGATGCACGCGTTGGCCGAGACCGCGCCATTCTATGCGCCCGAGATCCAGACGATCGAGTTTCCGGCATGGGATTGCCTGCCGTATGACCGCGCCTCGCCCTCGCTGGCGATTACCGCGCGTCGGCTGACCGCGTTGTGGACGCTGCAACAGCCGGTCACCAGGCCGCAGCTGTTGGTCACCACGGTCAACGCCGTCACCCAGCGCACGCTGACCCCGTTCCGCATCCGCCAGGTCGGCGCCGAGCTGAAACCCGGCATGATCATCGAGCGCGAGGCGCTGATCGCCAAGCTGGTGCGGCAAGGCTATGCGCGCACCGATACCGTTGCCGATTCGGGAGAATTTGCGGTGCGCGGCAACCTCATCGATATCTACCCGGCGGGGATGGATTGCGGGCTGAGGCTGGATTTCTTCGGCGATGACCTCGATTCGATGCGCGCCTTCGATCCGGGCACGCAACGTTCGACCGAGCGGGTCATGAGCCACATCCTGCTGCCCGCCTCGGAAATCCTGCTCGATACAGACAGCATCCGCCGCTTCCGCAGCGCCTATCGCGAAACCTTTGGCGCAGGCGCGACCGGCGATCCGCTCTATCAGGCGATAAGCGATGGCAGACGGCTGGCGGGCATGGAACACTGGCTGCCGATGATCGAGGAGCGGCTCGATACGCTGTTCGATCACCTGGGCGACAATGATGTCGTGCTGCGCGATGCGGGAGCCGATGCCGCCGCCGACCAGCGCTTCGAGAGTATCACCGATTATCACGCCAACCGCCTGCGCGGCCAGGAAGACAGGACGGGCAGCTATCGCCCGCTCAAGCCCGCCGCGCTGTATCTGGTCGCCAAGGAATGGCGCGCGCTGCACACCGGGACACCGCTGCATCTGGTCAGCGGCCATGACGAGCCTGAATCAGCGAACGTGCTGGGGCTGGGCTATCGCGCGGCGCGCGATTTCGGTGCCGAGCGCGCGCGCGGCGACAATATCTATTCGGAAGCCGCCGCGCATATCAACGCGCTGCGAACGGCCGGCAAAGGCGCGATCATCGCCAGCTATTCGGAAGGTTCGCGCAGCCGCCTGCTCGGGCTGTTGCAGGATCACGGACTGTCGCGGCTGGCCTTGGCGGGCAGCTGGCAGGAAGCACTGGGACAGGCTGCGACCGGGCTTACGGCGATGGTCGTGCTGCCGCAGGACCACGGCTTTGCCACCGACCGTTATGAGCTGCTCTCCGAACAGGACCTGCTGGGTGACCGGCTGGTGCGGCGGCGCAAGAAGCGCAAGTCCGCCGATGCGTTTCTGGCAGAACTGCAATCGCTTTCGGCAGGCGATCTGGTTGTGCACATCGATCATGGCATCGGGCGGTATGAGGGGCTGGTCTCGATCCCGGTCGGCAAGAGTCCGCACGACTGCGTCTGGCTGACCTATGCGGGCGGCGACAAGCTGTATGTGCCGGTCGAGAACATCGATGTACTCACCCGCTATGGATCGGAAAGCGATGGCGTTCCGCTCGACCGGCTGGGCGGCGAGGCATGGCAGCGCCGCCGCGCCAAGCTCAAGGAACGCATCCGCGCCATCGCGGGCGAGCTGATGAAGACCGCTGCCGAACGCGCGCTGCGCACCGCCGATGTTGCCGAGATCGAGCCGGGCACGCTGGCAAGCTTCGTCGATCGCTTTCCGTATGAGGAAACCGAAGACCAGGACCGCGTCATCGCCGAGGTGCTGGAGGATCTGGCGTCGGGCAAGCCGATGGACCGGCTGGTGTGCGGCGATGTCGGGTTCGGCAAGACCGAAGTCGCGATGCGCGCTGCATTCGTTGCGGCAATGTCGGGGCTTCAGGTCGCCATCGTTGCTCCGACCACGCTGCTGGCGCGCCAGCATTACACCAATTTTGTCGAGCGCTTCCAAAGCTTCCCGCTGATCATTGGCCGCCTGTCGCGGCTGGTCGCCGCGAGCGAAGCCAAGACGACGCGCGAGGGATTGACCGCAGGCACCACCGATATCGTCATCGGGACGCATGCGCTGCTTGCCAAATCGGTCGAGTTCAAGCGGCTTGGGCTGGTGATCATCGATGAGGAACAGCGCTTTGGCGTTGTCCACAAAGAGCGGCTCAAG
The DNA here is from genome assembly GCA_038209235.1 of Sphingomonadales bacterium. GTDB lineage: Bacteria > Pseudomonadota > Alphaproteobacteria > Sphingomonadales > Sphingomonadaceae > Blastomonas. The sequence continues at coordinate 3,465 of JBBQXX010000132.1, forward strand.
GGGCTGAAAGCCAACGTCCATGTGCTGACGCTGACCGCCACACCCATTCCGCGCACGTTGCAAATGGCGATGAGCGGCCTGCGCGAGCTGTCGGTGATCCAGACCCCGCCGGTCGACCGGCTGGCGGTGCGCACTTATATCATGCCGTGGGACCCTGTCGTGGTGCGCGAGGCGTTGCTGCGCGAACATTATCGCGGCGGACAATCGTTCTTCGTGGCACCGCGCATCGCCGATCTCGACAAGCTGGCCGAGTTCATCCGCGAACAGGTGCCCGAAATCCGCCATATCATGGCGCATGGCCAGATGGCGCCATCTGCGGTCGAAGAGCGCATGTCGGCTTTCTACGACCGCAAATACGATGTGCTGCTTTCCACCACCATCGTCGAATCGGGGCTTGATATCCCCAGCGCCAACACGTTGATCATCCACCGCGCCGATACCTTCGGGCTGGCCCAGTTGTACCAGCTGCGCGGGCGCGTCGGCCGGTCGAAAACGCGTGCGTATGCCTATCTCACCACGCCGGAAAACCGCGTGCTCACCGAAACCGCCGAAAAGCGGCTCAAGGTGTTGGGCGACCTCGACACTTTGGGGGCAGGTTTCCAGCTCGCCAGCCACGACCTCGATATTCGCGGCGCGGGCAATCTGGTGGGCGACGAGCAGTCAGGGCATATCCGCGAGGTCGGGTTCGAACTGTATCAGTCGATGCTCGAAGAGGCGATCCTCGAGGCCAAGGCTGGCGGCTACGCGCTCGAACGCGCCAACCAGAAATTCTCGCCGCAGATCACGGTCGATGCAGCGATCCTGATTCCCGAAGATTATGTCCCCGATCTGGGTGTGCGGATGGCGCTGTACCGGCGGATGAACGACCTGAGCGGCAGCGCCGATATCGAAGCGTTCGCCGCCGAGATGATCGACCGCTTTGGCCCGTTGCCCGAGCCGACCATTAACCTGATCAAGATCATCGAGATCAAGCAGAACTGCATCACCGCCAGCGTCGCCAAGATCGACGTCGGCGCGCGCGGCGCGCTGGTCAGTTTCCACAACGACAATTTCCCCGATGTCGGCGGACTCCTGGCCTATGTCGAACGGCTCAAGGGCACCGCCAAGCTGCGACCCGACAACAAGCTGATGATCCAGCGTGTCTGGGGCGATCCGACCGCCCGGCTCAACGGCTTGATCCAGTTGTCGAAGGGACTGGCGGGGATCGTGAAAAAGCAGGCAAAGGTGCTATAATTTTCATCCCGCTGAACCGGTCTCCGCCAAAAGCCGGAGGCCCCAAGAGTCAGATTGTGCCAAATCGTTCTGGAGGCTTGGCTTTAACCGGCAAACAGCGGGCCTGGCGATTCCGGTTAAGCGATGGCAGCAGTCGCAAACGCCACGAAAACGTCAGCATCCATCGCCCCGCCGCGCAGGAAGCCCTGGAAATAATCGCACCCTTCTTCGCATAACGCTTCAAGCTGCGCATCGCTTTCCACCCCCTCGGCGATCACCTGCAGGTCCAGTGCGCGCGCCATGGCGATGATTGAGCGTACGATGATGCGATCCGCCTCGGCCCCGCCGATATCGCGTGTCATTGCATGGTCGAGCTTCAGATAATCGAGCGGCAGCGATTTGAGATACAGCAGGCTGGAATAACCGGTGCCAAAGTCGTCTACTGCGATTCTCACACCCGCTGCGCGCAAAGTGGCAAAACGCGCCGCCGCGCGCTTCAGATCGGGGACCAGCGCCGATTCGGTGATTTCCAGCGTCAGCCGCGCCGGATCGAGCCCCGATGCACCGATCATTTTCAGCTCACGGCGCGCATAGCCGCTTTCCGCCAGGTCCTCTGCCGTCACATTGACCGACAGGCGCAGCCCCGCCAGCGGCCCGATCCAGCGCGCCGCCTGATCCAGCGCAACGCGGCGGATATGGCGCGACAGCTGTCGGGTGAAATCGGCCTTGTCCGCCAGCGCGAACAACGTGCCTGCGCCAATCTCGCCATGCTGGGGGTGTTGCCACCGCGCCAGCGCTTCGGCTCCGCTGATCTTCCCGGTCGTGACTGAAAACTGCGGCTGGAACAGCACATTGATCTGTTTACGCTCGATCGCGTGGACAAGCTCCTGCTCTAGCCGGTACCCGCTTTGCGGCGCATTGTCCGACTGGCGGTCCGCCCAGCGCACCGGCTCGGCGGCGCTTTCGCGTGCCATCGCCAGCCCGGCGGAAAGCCGGTCGAGCAACGACACGGGGTCCTCGTCAGCCTTGGCCAGCGCCAGCGCCGCCCGCGCAGTCAGCCGCAACCGGTGGCCCGCCGCATCGAGGGGATCGGATATTACGCGCAGCATCTGTTCGGCGATGACCTGCCAGCCCACCCTGTCTTGCGCCATGACATGCGCAATCAGGTAATCCCCGCCGCTCAGCCGCGCGGTGAGCGCAGTACCACCATACAGCCGCGCTGCATGCCGCGCCAACCGCTGTTCGATCGCAGCCAGTGCCGCATCACCAACCGCGCTGCCATAGGTGGCGTTGATCGCAGACATCCGGCGCAAACCGATCAGCATGGTGTGCAGTTGGCCGTCGCTTGCCGATGCGAGCGCGCTGATGCGGTGATGCAGGTCCGCCGGGTCCTGAGCATCGGTCGATGCTTGGGCAAACAGCACCGCCAGTTGCAAAGCCAGTGCAGCAGCGCTGAAAGGCGCAACAAGACTGTGGCTGATACCTGCAACCTGCGCCTGCCAGCTGGCCGCCTGATCGGCATCGCACAGCAACAGCAATTGTCCGCCAACATTGTGGGGCACGATGTAGTGCGCCGCTCCGCGTACATCGTGGATCACCAGATCGGCATGCATATCTGTGCCAACCGCAAACTGCGCGAGGCGCACTGCCGCAATCAGCGCCGGGTCAGCCTGGCCAGCGCTTACGATCCTGCAAGTCGGCATCTGCCGATGATGGCTGCGGCTGGTCAGCGTTTTCCCCCTGATCGACACGTTTGTTGGACCTTTAGCGCGCGGTGCTGCGCGCCCAAAGCAAGAATGATTGGCGCATTAGCATTGATCGGTTAAGACCCGGTGCAACCGCCCCCTTAAGGCAGACGCTATGTCATTATCGGTTATGGACCGGAAGATCGCCCTTGCTGTTTCGCCCACAGAGCGAGCGCGCAAGGCGGCGCGTGATGTTCAGGCGAGCCACGAATGGGCACCGCTGGACGAGGCCGATATCGTCGTGGTGATGGGCGGCGACGGCTTCATGCTGCAAACGCTGCACCAGATGCTGGAGCGTGGCCGGATCATTCCTGTCTATGGTCTCAACCTTGGCACCGTGGGCTTTCTGATGAACCTGTGGCGCAACGGCGACAGTATCCAGCGGCGGCTTGAGCAGGCACAGGCGTTTGAGGTTTTGCCGCTGTCGATGACCGCGACCACGATGGCGGGCGAGCGCGTGACCTATCCTGCGATCAACGAGGTGTCGTTGCTGCGCGAGACACGCCAGACCGCCAAGATCGAGGTCAGCGTCAACGATGCGGTGCGGATCAATGAATTGGTCTGCGATGGCGTGCTGGTGGCAACGCCTGCAGGCTCGACCGCCTATAACCTTTCTGCCAGTGGCCCGATCCTGCCGCTGGGCTGCGGCATGCTGGCACTGACCCCGATCAGTCCGTTCCGCCCCCGCCGGTGGAAAGGCGCATTGCTCCCCGATTCGTCGACGATCAGCCTGCGCGTGCTGGAGCCCGGCAAGCGCCCGGTCAGCGCGGTGGCCGACCAGCGCGAGGTGCGCGATATCCGCGATATCCAGATCGCCATCGACCCCTACCGCCGTCTGTCGCTGCTGTTTGATCCGGGCCATAGCCTCGACGACCGCATTTCCGCCGAGCAGTTTATCGTCTGAGGTCGGCACCAGACGCTTGCCAAAGTGAAAAACGCACTGCTATAGGCGCGATGCGTCAAACGCGCGATCCGTGTTCCCCGATAGCTCAGCGGTAGAGTAGGTGACTGTTAATCACTTGGCCGTAGGTTCGAATCCTACTCGGGGAGCCAGC
>JBBQXX010000133.1:0-7473 GCA_038209235.1 Sphingomonadales bacterium
GCCTGCAACCGCGCCTCGGCGTTGAGCAGATCGTCCATGCGCGCGATCAGCGCATCGACACCGGGTTGCAGCGCGGCGACGATCACGCCGGGCATCTGGCCGTCGGTGCTGGCGCGCAATACGTCGGCGATGTGAACGCGCACGATATCGGCGGCGGCGTCGAACAGCATCAATCGCACCTGTTCATCGATGTCGGCATGGTCGAAATCGGCCCACACCACAGGCAGTGCGAACAGCCGTTCCGCCGCGATAAACGCGGCGGCGACATCGCCTAGCGTGCAGCCTTCTTCCTCGGCCAATTCGAACGGATGGATCAGGCCCAGCCGGTTGATCATGCGGTTGGCAATCCGGGTGGCGATGATCTCGCCGCGCAGCTGGTGCTGGACCAGCACATCGCCATAAGCCTCGCGCATTTGCGGGGGGAAGGCGGCGAGAAGTTCGGGCCGCATCGTGGGATCATTGGCCAGCGGGATGCGCTCGATGGCATCCTGCAAGGTCAGCTTGGCGGTGGAGAGCAACACCGCAAGTTCGGGCCGGGTCAGCCCCTGACCCTCTTGCGCGCGGCGTTTCAGCGTGGCGTTATCGGCGAGCCCCTCGACCTTGCGATCGAGACGACGCTGTTCCTCGAAATGCTCGATCAGCCGGACATAGGCGGGCAGGGCGGCAACCCCGCCGCGCTCGGCGATCGACAGCCCCAGCGCCTGCAGCCGGTTATCTTCCAGCACCAGCGCCGAAACATCGTCGGTCATCGAGGCGAGCAGCGCGTTGCGCGCTGTGCCATCGAGCGTTCCGGCGCGCATCACCGCGTCGAGCCCGATCTTGATGTTGACCTCGTTATCCGAACAATCGACCCCGGCGCTGTTGTCGATGAAATCGGTGTTGATCCGCCCGCCAAGCATCGAAAATGCGATCCGCGCGGCCTGTGTCACGCCAAGATTTGCGCCTTCACCCACGGCTTTGCAGCGCAGCTGTTCGGCGTTGATCCGTAACGGATCGTTGGCAGGATCGCCGACATCGATGTTGTTCTCAGACGCCGCCTTGATGTAAGTGCCGATGCCGCCAAACCACAGCAGATCAACATCGGCGCGCAGGATCGCGGAGATAAGCGCCGCCGGTTCGATCTCGTCGCCCTCCACCCCCAGCATCGCCTTGACCTGGGCGGTCAGCGGGATGGACTTCATCGCGCGGGCATAGACCCCGCCACCCCTGGAAATCAGTGGCTTGTCATAATCATCCCAGCTTGATCGCGGCAGGTTGAACATTCGCTGACGCTCGGCCCAGCTGGCCGCCGGGTCAGGATCGGGATCGAGGAAGATGTGCCGGTGGTCGAACGCGGCGACCAGCTTGAGCGATTGCGACAGCAACATGCCGTTGCCGAAGACATCGCCGGACATGTCGCCGCAGCCAGCAACCCGCACCGGATCGCTTTGCACATCCACGCCCATTTCGGCGAAATGGCGTTGCACGGAGACCCAGCCACCCTTGGCGGTGATGCCCATCGCCTTGTGGTCATAGCCCTGGCTGCCACCAGAGGCGAACGCATCGCCCAGCCAGAAGTCGAACTCGGCGGCAATGGCGTTGGCAGTGTCAGAAAAGGTCGCGGTGCCCTTGTCGGCAGCGACGACGAAATACGGGTCTTCGCCATCATGCACGACGACACCTGCCGGATGCACCACCTTGCCATCGACGATATTGTCGGTGACCGAAAGCAGTGTGCGGATGAAGGTCTTGTAAGCATCCTTGCCGCCGTCCAGCCAGCCTTCGCGGTTGGTGGCGGGGTCTGGCAGCTGCTTGGGGAAGAAGCCGCCCTTGGCACCGGTTGGCACGATGACCGCGTTCTTGACGCGCTGGGCTTTCATCAGGCCAAGCACTTCGGTGCGGAAATCGTCGCGCCGATCAGACCAGCGCAGGCCGCCGCGAGCGACCGGGCCAGCGCGCAGGTGAATACCTTCGACTGCGGGCGAATAGACGAACATTTCGCGCCACGGCACCGGGGCGGGCAAGCCGGGCACCTTGCTGCTGTCGATCTTGAACGCGATGGCAAGACTTGCGGCGGGCGAAAACGCATTGGTGCGCAAGATCGCCATGATCAACGCGCGGAACATGCGCAGCAACCGGTCATCATCAATCGCCGACACACGCGTCAGGCCGCTGTTGATCGCGGCGAGATTGGCCTGTGTCGCTGCCTGGCGGTCACCGGCAAAAGCAGGATCATGGCGCGCGATAAACAGCGCAACCAGCGCATGGGCCACTTCGGGGGCATCATGCAGCGCATCGACCACGGTGCCGATGCTATAAGGCAGGGTCGCCTGTCTAAGATACCGGAACCACGCGCGCAACCAGATGACTGCACGCTGTTCAAGCCCGGTGGCGGCAATCAGACGGTTGAACGGATCGTTTTCAGCCTTGCCTTGCAGCGTGCCCGAGATCGCCGCCTCGATTACCGATGCGCGTTGCAGCAATGCATCGGCCTCTCCCTGACCACGCACATGCAGCAGGAAGTCGTGGATATGCCCGGCGGACTTTTCGCCCAGCGGCGTCGGCATTTCCTCGAGCACATCAAAGCCGAAATTCTCGAGCACCGGAACCGTTTTGGACAACGGAATCGCGCCGGCAACGCTGTAAAGCTTCAGCCGCAAATGCTGCGGGTTATCATCGTGCTTGCGGTGCAGTCTTGCTGCGTGCTGCTTTGGGCTGTCCAGATCACGCAGCCGCAAGATATCGAGTGCTGCCTCCTGTGAGCCGGAATCGCTGCGATAGGCGAGCGGAAAATGGGGTGCGTAGCGGCTTGCGAGCGCGGCTGCGCGGCTGTCTTCGCCCAAAGCGATCAGCGCGGCTTCCACCGATGGCTCCCAACCACGGATCATCGCACGCAGCGCCGCATCGAGCGCGGCATCGTCCACCTTGGTGCCGCCGTCGCGCAGATCGAGCACATAGCGGATCAGCGCAATTTCGCCGTCTTCCAGCGAGATCGACCAGCTCAGCGTTTTGCCGCCCGATGCTTCTGTGAGCATGCGCTCGATCGCGACGCGGCGTCCGGTCGATACTTCGTCGCGCGGCAACCACGCGAATACAAACAGGTGGCGCTTGAGCGATGACTGCACGGTAACCAGCTTGGAGCGCGGGCGGTCAGCAAGCGACATCGCGGTCAGCGCGATACGCTCCAGATTATCCAGGCTGAATGCGATCAGCAGATCGTGCGGTAGCGCGGTCAGCGCATGCGACAAGGCCTTGCCGGCGTGGCCGTTGGGCGAAAAGCCGAACTTGTCGATCAGGATTTTCAGGTGCGCACGTAGCAACGGCACGCGTTCTGGCGCGGCAGCCAGCGCCGCACTCGTCCAGATGCCGCCATGCACCGAAAGCGCGGCAACCCCGCCATCCTCCCACACCGGCAGAATGACCAGATCGAGCGGCGCGCGGCGGTGAACGGTGGAGATGAAGTTCGACTTGATGATCAGCGGCGCCGCCTTGCCGCTTTCGAACCACGCAAAGGCCTGCTCGAAGGAATGCGCCGCGAGCAATTGACTGTCGCGCGCCTTGGCCACCCCCAGCGGCGCCGCGATGCTGCCATCGCGGTGAACCCGCAGATGCGCCAGCTGCGTCATGTTGCGATCGAGGAACCAGCGCAGCAGCGCTGCCCCTTCGCCATCGGCCATCGCAGCGGCATCAGCGGTCATCGCCGCCTGCAGCAGCGGCCAGTCGGTCACCGCCGCGCGCACATCGGCCATCGCGGCCAGCAACGCAGCTTCCAGAGCCTTGCGCTGGCGGGCATCGGCGCGCTCGACCTCGAGATAGACCACCGATTCGCGTCGCTCGCCGGGCGCGTCATCTTCAAAAATCTCGGTCAGAAAACCCTCGGTATCGCGGCGCAGCGCAACCACGGGATGAATTACCCGGTCAACCGCCAGCCCGAACCGCGAAACAGTCGCGGCAATCGAATCGACCAGAAAGGGCATGTCATCGTTGATGATCGCCAGCCGCATGTGCCGCTGGCCGGCCTGTCCTGGGATAGATTCGATCAGCAGCCTGGTGTCGGCAGAAGGACGCCGCGCCAGCGCACTCAATGCAAACTCAGCCGCTTGCGTGCAGGCTGCCTCGTCAAACCCGTCATTTTCTCCGGGCAGCGCGCCCTTCAGGAACGCATCGGCAAGCGCATTGCGCAGCTTCAGGTGCTGCTGCGGGTCAGGGAACGTGGTGGAATTGGATGATATGCTGGGGGCCGCATCCTGGCTGGACGCTGCAATCTGGGTTTCGGCCATGTGTTCCTCGTGCCGGAGTGCGTGCTGGTATTGCCGCATCTGTTACAGGTGGTCTGCTGCGGCGGCTTATGCGCCAATCGAATCGAGTTCTCAAGCGCGTAGCCCGAGCAAGGCTCCAATTGCGCGCAATTTTCTTTCGGTTGATCGACCGTTTGTTACCACAGCGGAAGTGGCTCGCGGCGGCAAGCTATCGGGCCAGGCGTCGCAGGATGCGGTCTGCCAGCGGATCATCCTGACCCACCACACCGATGATGCCCAGGTCGCCATCGCTGGCGCGGCGCGCGACCAGCACGACAAACTCGGCATCGCCGGTATCGAGTGATGCGATGGTCTGCATCGGTGCGTTGCGCAGCCGTCGCCGGACTTCCTGCTTGCGCGAGGCATCGTCGCTGCCGTTCTGCCGGATGCGTCGCGCGCTGCGTTCCTTCTGAACGATGGCCTTCAGGCCACCGACCGTCTGGGCCAACATCTCGGCCAGGCTGCCGCGCGGCATATCGTGGCGCATCGCATAACCCAGCACGCAGCCATATTCAGCCAGCCGGGTCTTGTCGTAAGTGGCACCGAAGACCAGCTTGACCAGCGGCGTCATCGGCGCGCGGGTCTGTCCGGATATTCCGCTTTGCGCCAGCAGCGTGGTATAATCATCGGGCCTCTCGCGCGCCGCGATCGCAAAATCATAGGCGCGGCAAATTGCTGCATACAGCGATCCACGCGACCTGTCCTCGCTGGCCAGCGCAGCTTCGACATGGGTGCGCGCAAAGTCGAGCAGGTCGGCCAGCGCGGCATCGCCGCCGGGCAACGGTGCCGACGGGAAGGCACCGGCCGCTGCGGGGGCCTGATCCTGTTCGCCAAACCCTATTTCTTCCAGTCCATCGGCGTCGCTTTCGATCAACGCATAGCCATCCAGCGGCAACGGCGTATCGAAGTCCGATGCGCCAAGCTCTTCTGGGGTGAGGCTTTCAGCCGGGTCATCTTCCCAGACCGGCAGCGCTGGTTTGCGCGGAGCCTGTTTGACGGCCTCGTCGATCTGCAGGATCAGCGCCTCGGTGATCGATTTTTCGGCCAGTTCTTTCCAGTTGATCACGCCATAGACAAAGTCGATGGTGTCATCATCGGACGAAAACGGCAGCAGGATGCCGCGATACATGATCGTCGATCCACGCTGGTTCACATACTCGGCCTCAAAGCCGATCGGGGCCTGGTTGGCAAGAATCTGCATATAGTGATCGGTGATTCGCGACAGCAGCGACTTGCCCGGCACCTCATCCAGATAGGCGACCGCATCATCCAGATCGCACTCCTCGCGCAACCCCTTGCCGATGAACGGGATCGCCGGATTATCGATTCCGGAGGTAAAATCGAGCAGTACGCTGTTGGTCCCGAAGTCCTCGATGTTTTCCGGATCGAGATCTTCGATTGAAGGGAAAACGCGGTTTCCCAGCAGCTTGGCCCAATAGTTGTAGGCGCGAACATGCATCCGCCGCTCATCGCTGCCAAAGGCATGTGGCGGGTCCATCAGCGCATCATCGTCTGCTTCGGGAGCAGCCGATGCGAGCTGGGCATCGTTCGCGTCATCATGGCTGTTCATGCCATCGCGAAAGCCGCGCAGTGTATCCATGTATCGGCCCCAAAAAGTGTTTCAGGACACCAATGTCCATGAATAGGGTAAAACTAGGGTTAACCGGACCAGCACTAAACGACGCACCGGGCGCGCCGCCGGTCACACCGGCCAGCCCCGCACGCCGCCCGCGTGTGTTGGCCCGCACCGACGCGGCTTGCATCCAGACCAAGCTGCTGGTAACGGCGCGCTTGGCAAATCCCGGCGCATCTGGCTGCCGGAGACGGGCCGCTTTAGCTCAGTTGGTAGAGCACATCATTCGTAATGATGGGGTCACAGGTTCGAATCCTGTAAGCGGCACCATGCTTTTCAGCAGGCAATCGTGCGACTTGCAGCGGAACGGGCTTCCGGCTGGGGGCGGATTTGGGTCCTGTGTGGGTGGCTTTGGCTAGGACCTACGGGTGATCCATTGGAGATTCGCGGGGGTCTGCTTAGCAACCCAATCACGGTCATTCCAGCAGCTGTTTGCCCATCCTAAAACCCGTCGTTCGCCGATTGCCGGTATCTGGCAGCCCGAAGGACCGGGTTTGGGAAAAAAAGCCTTCATTCCCAAGCGGCTTGGCCAACGGCAGGTCTTGCCAAGAGCCGACATCCGGCGTTTGTACGAATGGCATCGCAGAACGACAGATAGTGGGCCGTTTGCGGAATGACAGGCCCCGGTCCCGCTTTGGGTCAAAGCGGTCGTATCGGCGATAGACGTTTGGCGGACACTCACTCCGCCGCTTTCTCAATTTGCTTCTGAACGATCTCGGCAGCTTGCTTAACCCACGGTGCACCAGCGCGCATTGCTGCTGGGCCAATCCCCAAAGCGCTCATCAAGGCAAGGCTAAGAAGCCCAATGATGGCTTTGGACGCAGCCTTCGACCCTGCATCCACCACGTTTTCCGCAGTTTTGCTGAGGAAGTTTAGGCTGTGCCGAACGATACTTGAAACCAAATTCTCGATCGTGCGGATCATTGCGAACGCCGCACGCTTAGATGATGCCCCAGGGAATGCGAGGAATTGGCGCACGAACGCAATCGTCTTAGGAACTTCAGGATCAGCAAGCGCAGTATTTTGAGTAAGCGCCGCAATAACCTCACCAGCTGCAATATAGACTTCAGCAACATCATCTTCGTCAAGGTCAATCAAGGATGCCTTTTGAGTGAACTGCTCCCACTCTGGAAACTGCGCAACATACAAGGATATGCTAGCATTATAAGCATTTAACATCCCTGCAATGGCGTCTGGAAGCTCCGCTTCGAACTGCGCTCCCATAACGCTGCAGGCCATGTTCGTTAAACCGATTTTGACAACGTTACCCTGGGATATCAATTGCGAATGAAGCTCGCTTACACTTTCAAGTAAGCGCTTATCGCAGTTTGAATTAGTGAGGTTTTTTAGAAGATGTTCGCCACTCCCACGAATGTGTTCTAAAGCAAATTGAATGTTAGCTTGGTCTGCCTCGGCCGTCTTATACCAAATCCCGATGAGGCTGACTCATGGGGGATTTCCAAGGCGCTGATTTTCTGATTCACCGGAGCAAGCACGAGGAGGCTTGCGATGGCGACGGCGATTGGTGTTCGATCAGATTTCACTTCGCGGGATTTGAGCCGA
>JBBQXX010000134.1:0-7391 GCA_038209235.1 Sphingomonadales bacterium
TCTGCAGTACGCACCCCAAAGGGCATCACCACAAACGCTGTGATGACCCAGAACAGCAGATAAATTGCAGCTATGCTCGTCAAGCTCATTGCATCAAGTCCTTGTTAAACCGCGACAGCGGGGGCTTTATCCCGCGATCACCATCACTGTAACGACAGGTTTTTTGCCCGTCCAGCGCGTCGCAGCGCGGCGCACGGCAAGCCGGATCGCCTCCTGCACGTCGTGTTCCTTGCTGCCACCCCTGCCCGGTCTGCCCTTTGGCTTGCTATTGCCCGGCCTGGTGTTACCCGGCTTGTTGATCGCATCGCGCACATCGGCAACCGTTTCGGCGACAAACGCTTCAAGGTCATCTTCGATCGGCAGGCCCAGCGGGCGCACCACCGGATCACCGATCAGGCTACCACGGCCATCGAGTGCAACCGCAACGCTGACCTGACCGTTTACCGCCAGCTTGCGCCGCTCGGCCATCGTCAGTCCATCGGCCGGCAGGATAACATCGCCATCCAGCACCAGTCGGCCTGAGCGTTCCGATCCGATCACACCGGGCTTGCCGGGAGCCAACCGCACCAGATCGCCGTTCTTCTGCAGCACCGCTGCCGGAATGCCCTGCGCCAGACCGAAGCGCGCCTGTTCGGCCATATGCCGCATCTCGCCATGCACCGGAACCAGCACCTGCGGCCTGATCCACTTGTACATTTCGGCAAGTTCGGGCCGTCCAGGATGCCCCGAGACGTGGATTTCGGCCTGCCGGTCGGTGATCATGTTGATGCCATCGCCCGCCAGACGGTTCTGGATGCGGCCAATCGCGATCTCGTTTCCGGGGATGACCTTGGAGGAGAACAGCACGGTATCGCCCTTCTCCAGCTTGATCTGGTGATTGCCTTCGGCAACCCGCGCCAACGCTGCGCGAGGTTCGCCCTGACCGCCGGTTGCCACCACCAGCAGGTCGCGGCGGGGAAGCGACATCGCCTCATCGAAATCAACCGGTTCGGGCAGATCCTTGAGATACCCGTTGGCCTTGGCGACCGCGATGATCCGGTCAAGCGATCGCCCCGCGACGCACAGCTGGCGGTTGGTCGCCTTGGCGACCTCACCCAGCGTATGCAACCGCGCCACATTGGATGCAAAGGTGGTGACCAGCGCACGGCCTTTCAACGGCTTGACCGCCGCGATCAGCGCATCGCGCACATCGCCTTCGGAGCCCGAACCTTCCGGATTGAACACATTGGTCGAATCGCAGACCAGCGCCAGGATCCCATCATCACCGATCGCGGTCAGCGCTTCTGGCGTTGAGGGGATGCCAACCAGCGGCTTGTCATCCAGCTTCCAGTCGCCGGTGTGGAAAATCCGGCCATACGGCGTCTCGATCAGCAGCGCGTTGCCTTCGGCAATGCTGTGCGCCAGCGGCAGATAGCGAAAGCCAAACGGACCAAGCTGGAGGCTGCCCTCGTTTTCGATGACGTTGAGCTCGATTTCCTTGACCAGCCCCTGCTCTTCGAGCTTCCGGCGGATGAGGTCGGCAGTGAACGGCGTCGCATAAAGCGGCACGCCAAGGTCTGCGGCCAGATAGGGCAGCGCACCGATGTGGTCTTCATGGCCATGGGTCAGCACGATGCCGAGCAGGTCGTCGGAGCGCTCTTCGATGAATTCCAGATCGGGGAAGACCAGTTCGACCCCAGGATACGCCGGATCGCTGAACGTCATGCCCAGATCGACCATCACCCATTTGCCATCACAGCCATAAAGGTTGGCATTCATGCCAATTTCGCCCGACCCGCCAAGGGCCAGGAACAACAATTCTTTTCCAGGTTTCATGTAATCAAAATGCCCTTTCGGCAATCATGGCAAGACCCTGCAGGGTCAGGTCGGGTTCGACCGCATCAAATATCGTGGTGTGTTCATCGAACAGCACAGCAAGCCCACCGGTGGCGATCACTCTGGCAGGACGCCCGATTTCGGCGCGCATCCGGGTGACCAGCCCTTCCATCATCGCCACATAGCCCCAGAAAACACCGATCTGCATCTGATCTTCGGTATTGCGACCGATCACAGATTTGGTGTTGCGCGGGACTTCGATGGCGATGCGTGGCAATTTCGCGGCGGCCTGAACCAGGGCATCAAGCGACAGGTTTATTCCCGGCGCGATGATGCCTCCCTTATAGGCCCCCGTGTAATCGACAACATCATAGGTGGTTGCGGTGCCAAAGTCGATGATGATGATATCGCCGGGGTGCAAGGCATGCGCCGCGATGCAGTTCACGGCGCGGTCAGCACCCAGCGACTTGGGTTCATCGACATCGATCTGCATCCGCCAATCCGCCGGGGCAACGCCTGCGATCATCGGCTCGACATCGAAATATTTGCGCGACAGCACCTGCAGGTTATGCAGCGCGCGCGGCACCACCGTTGCAATGATCACCTGCGTGACATCGGCGCGCGTGTACCCCTCCAGAATCAGCAGTTGGTTGAGCCACACCGCATATTCATCACCGGTGCGCCGCGCATCGGTCGAAATCCGCCAGCGCGTCTTGATCTGGCGCCCGTCCAACAGCGCAAAAACCGCGTTGGTATTGCCGACATCAATGGCAAGCAGCATTGCACACATCCTTTACTTGCAGTGTTTGCGAATCAGCCAAGCAGGTCGACATCGCCCGCGCTGACAATCTCAACCCGTCCGTCGGCGCAGCGCAGCTGTAGAGCACCTTGCGGCGACAGGCCATCGAACACACCCTCGACCCGGTCCTGCACGCCGCGTTGCACCGCCATCGCTTCGCCCGGCTTATGCGCGGCGGCGCACCAGACATCAAGCAGCGCAGCAGTGTCGGTTGTCCGCCACTGGAACAGCCGGGAGGCGAAGGCATTGACCAGCAGATCCAGAACCGCCGCTGCATCGATCTGGACCGGCGCGCCTTCCAGATGCAGCGATGTCACGCTGCGCCCCGAAATTTCCGGAGCAACCGCGATATTCAATCCGATGCCGACCACGACCGCATCACCGCGCCGTTCAAGCAATATCCCCGATAGCTTGGCCCCGCCGACGTGCACATCATTAGGCCATTTGAGCCGTGCAGGTGCAATTGGCACGATGATCCGAACCGTATCCAGCACAGCCAGCCCGGTGACGAAGGTTAGCAGATGCGGCGGTCGATCATCGGGCCGCAACCGCACCAGCGTGCTGCAATACAGGTTGCCGACCGGGCTGAGCCAAGCGCGCCCCAACCGCCCGCGGCCGCCGCTTTGCTGTTCTGCGCGCAACCAGCTGCCCTCGCGCGCGCCTGCATCGGCGCGTACCAGCATATCCGCGTTGGTCGACGCGGTGCACGTGACGGTTTCGATCAGGCCGACCAGAACAGCGCCTTGGCGGCCCCCGCCGTTACCGGGCTGAGCGCCAGAGTCGCAAAATAGCCCAATGGCGACACGAACAACGCCGTCATCGCCACCAGCACCATGCGCGCAGGCGAATCGCTCGGCGCGATGACATCAGCGGCCTCATCGAAATACATCACCTTGATGATCTTGAGATAATAGAACGCGCCAATCACCGATGCAGCGATGCCAATCGCTGCCAGCGGGATCAGTCCAGCAGCGACAGCGGCATCGAATACGACAAACTTGCCCCAGAAGCCAAACAACGGCGGTATGCCTGCAAGGCTGAACATGAACACCGCAAGCGCCGCAGCAAGGCCGGGCCGGGTTCTGGAAAGGCCAGCCAGCTTGTCGATCTCCTCAACCGGCACACCACGGCGATCATTGAGATCGAGCACACAGATGAAGCTGCCCAGCGTCATCGCGACATAGATGATCAGATAGGTCATCATCGCCGATGCGCCTGCAGGCGTTCCGGCAGCAAGGCCGATCAGCATGAAGCCGACATTGTTGATCGAGCTATAGGCAAGCAGCCGCTTGATGTTGGTCTGGCCGATCGCACCTGCTGCCCCCAGAATGATCGAGGCGAGCGCGACGAAGATCACGATCTGCTGCCACACGCTCTGCTGGCCACCAAATGCCTCGATGGCGACGCGCATCGTCAGCGCGAGCGCGGCGACCTTGGGCGCGGTGGCAAAAAAGGTGGTGACCGGGGTCGGCGCGCCTTCGTACACATCGGGTGTCCACATGTGAAACGGCACCGCGCTGATCTTGAACGCCAGACCCGCCAGCACGAACACGATGCCGAACAATCCCCCACCGGAAACCCCGCCTGCAAATGCGGTCTGGATACCGATAAAGCTGGTTGTCCCGGTAAATCCATAGAGCAGCGACATGCCAAACAGAAGAATGCCGCTGGCCAGCGCGCCGAGTACGAAATACTTGAGCCCTGCCTCAGCCGAGCGCTCATCGCTGCGCAGGAAGCTGGCGAGCACATAGGCAGCAAGGCTGTTGAGCTCGAGTCCGATGTAGAGCGTCAGCAGATCGACCGCCGACACCATCAGCCCCATGCCGATTGTGGCGAACAGAATGAGGATGGGGTATTCAGGCCGCATCATGTTGCCGCGCGCAAAGAACTTGGGCGCAACGATCACGCAGACGATGGCGGAGATGAACACCAGCACCTTAGCGAGCGAGGCGAAGCGGTCCATGCGGTACTGGCCGTAAAAAGCATCAGCGCCTTCGGAAAAACCTTCGCCGAGCAGGAAGTTGAACGACAAGGCCAGCGCAGCAAAAAGCGCCACGACCGTGAGCACGCTGACCAGACGCGACGCCTTGGCGCCGCCCCATGCCGCAATCAGCAGCAAAACCAGGCTGGAGATGCTGAGGACGATTTCCGGCGAGGCCAGCTGAAACCAGAGCGCGTAGTTCATCAGTGTTGGCCTTCTTCGGCAAGGGCATCAGGCACCATGACAGGTCCAGCACCAAGCTTGACCTGCGCATCGCCCGGCGGCTTGACCGCAGCCAGCCGTGCTTCGAGCGCGCCGACATCCTTGCGCATCGGGGCCATGAAGCTTTCGGGATAGACCCCCATCCACAGCACGACGAGCGCGATGGGTAGCAGCAGCGCAATCTCGCGTTTGTTGAGATCGGGCATTGCAGCGACATCGTCCGACCTGATTACGCCATAGGCAACGCGGCGATAGAGGTAGAGCATATAGGCTGCACCAAGAATGATACCGGTGGTCGATACAATCGCGACCCAGCTCGACACTTCATAGACGCCGACCAGCGACAGGAACTCGCCGACAAATCCGCTGGTCCCCGGCAAGCCGATCGAGGCCATCGTGAACAAAAGGAACAGCAAGGCATAGCGCGGCATATTGATCGACAGCCCGCCGTAGCGGTCAATCTCACGGGTATGGAGGCGGTCGTAGATCACCCCGACACACAGGAACAGCGCGCCTGACACCAACCCGTGGCTGAGCATCACGATCAGCGCGCCTTCGAGCCCCTGGCGGTTGAACGCGAAGAGGCCGACGGTCACGATCGCCATATGCGCGACCGACGAATAGGCGATGAGCTTCTTCATGTCGCTCTGCACCAGCGCGACCAGCGAGGTATAGATCACCGCGATCATCGACAGCGCAAACACCAGCCAGATATAATCGACCGACGCATCGGGGAACATCGGCAGCGAGAAGCGGATGAAGCCGTAGCCCCCCATCTTGAGCAATACACCTGCCAGGATCACCGAGCCTGCGGTTGGTGCCTGCACGTGCGCATCGGGCAGCCAGGTGTGGACGGGCCACATCGGCATCTTGACCGCAAAGCTTGCAAAGAATGCCAGCCACAGCCAGGCCTGCGCCTCGACCGGGAAGTTATAGGCCATCAGCGTCGGGATATCCGAGGTGCCCGCCTCGTTGACCATCCAGAACATCGCGATCAGCATCAGCACCGATCCGAGCAGCGTGTAGAGGAAGAACTTGTAGGATGCGTAGATGCGGTCAGCGCCGCCCCAGATGCCGATGATCAGATACATCGGGATCAGGCCGGCCTCGAAGAAGATGTAGAACAGGAAGATATCCTGCGCGCTGAAGACGCCGATCATCAGCACCTCCATCAGCAGGAACGCTGCCATATATTCGCCGACGCGGGTCTGGATCGAGTCCCAGCTGGCACCGATGCAGATCGGCATCAGGAAGACCGAGAGCATGATCAGCATCAAGGCGATGCCGTCGATGCCCAGCGCCCACGCAAAGCGATCGAACAACTCGGCCCGCTCGACAAACTGCCATTGCGCCCCACCAATATCGAAATTCGCCCACAGCACGATGCCCAGCGCCAGGTCAACCAGCGTTGCGATCAGCGCCAGCCACCGTGCGGTGTTGGCGCTGACGAACAGACACGCAATCGCCGCTGCCATCGGAACCGCCAGCATCAGCGACAACACAGGAAAGCCAAGATCGTTCATGTCAGCGCACCATCAGCCAGGTCAGCGCACCGACAAGCCCGAGCAGCATCACCAGGGCATAGCTGTAAAGGAAACCTGATTGCAGCTTGACCGCCATGCGGCTGCCCGATGCAACCAGCGCCGCTGCGCCATCGGGGCCGAAGCGATTGATCGTGGCTTCGTCGCCGACCTTCCAGAGCAAACGCCCCAGCGCGAACGACGGCTTCACGAAGATGCGGTCGTACAGCTCGTCAAAATACCATTTGTTGAGCAGGAACCGGTAGACACCCGACAGCGCAACGGCGAGCCTGGCAGGCAGTCGCTTGTCGACGACATACATCAGGATTGCTGTAGTCAGCCCGACGAGCATCGCAACGGTCGATGCCAGCTTTACCCATAGCGGCACCTCGTGCATCGCGTGCATCAGTTCGGCATCAAAATAAAGGCTGTTCGCCCAGAATTCAGCGCCGTGTTCCGCATCCAGAAATGCGTGGTGAAACGCGAAGCCAGCCGCAATCGCACCGACCGACAACAGCCCCAGCGGCACCAGCATCGCCAGCGGGCTTTCATGCGGATGATAGCCGCCGGTGGGATCGGTGCTGGTCCCGGGCGTCTTGTGGACGCTGTGCTGGATATGCTCGGACTCGATCCAGCGCGGCGTGCCGAAGAAGGTGAGGAACATCAGCCGCCAGCTGTAGAAGCTGGTCAGCAACGCTGCAATCACGCCGATCGAGAAAGCGAACTGGCCAACCTGCGTGCCTGAAGCAAACGCCGCCTCGATGATCCCGTCCTTCGAATAGAAGCCGGCAAAGCCTGCGACACCAACGATGCCAACGCCGGTAATCGCCAGCGTACCCGCCATCATCGCCCAGAAGGTGACCGGGATCGATTTGCGCAAGCCACCGTAATAGCGCATGTCCTGCTCGTGGTGCATCGCGTGGATCACCGATCCTGCGCCAAGGAACAGCAGCGCCTTGAAGAATGCGTGCGTAAACAGGTGGAACATCGCTGCGCTATACGCGCCGACCCCTGCTGCAAAGAACATATAACCCAGCTGCGAACAGGTCGAATA
>JBBQXX010000135.1:0-7289 GCA_038209235.1 Sphingomonadales bacterium
CGAGCTCCGCCTTGATGTTGGCGATCTTGCGATCCAGCGACGCGCCGATCGTGGCAGGCACCTTGTTGTAGAGAATGATGCCGATCAGGATCAGCATCGCAACCGAGACGAAAAACGTCGCATTGAGCAGACCGACGCCGCCCACCGACGGGTCGGCAACCTCGCCCGCTTCGGACGCCAGAATGATAAGATCAAGCATTGGTCAGCGCTCCCTTGACCGCGCGGCTGACCTGCGGCTTGGTGACCTTTGCCGGGGTCAGCTTGGCGACGATATCCTGCGCCGCTTCGACCGCCACGGTTTCGATTTCGGTGAGGGCCGATGCCTGTTGTGCGGCAATCGCGGCTTCGGCTTCGGCCAGATGCGCGGCGATGCCGACATCGGCCGCCCGCACCTTGGCTTCAGCCTCGCGCACGCCCTTGGCTTTCGCCCCGGCGGTCACCGCCAGCGCCGCATCGCGGGCACGGGCGTGGGCCTGTCGATAGTTTTCCTCGATCTCGTCGGCGCGGGCATGTGCAGCTTTTGCCGCTGCGATATCGCCAGCGATCTTCGCCTTGCGCTGATCGACGGTGGCTTGAATCTTCGGCAGCATTGAACGCCCGATCACGAAATAAATCAGCCCGAACGTAATCACCAGCCAGAAGAACTGGGACCCGTAGGTGGACATGATCTGGTCAATCTGGGGCATGGGTCTGCTGTCCGTTGGTCAAGAATGGGCCGTAGATCACAATAAAGCGGCACGCGGGACCGAACCGTCCGGCCCCGCGCGCCAGAAAATCAGGCAACGAAGATAAGGATCATCGCCACAACGAACGCCAGCAGACCGAGAAGTTCGGCAGCGGCGAAGCCGATGAACAGGCGACCCTGCTGGCCATCGGCAGCAGCCGGATTACGCAGCGCGCTTTCCAGAAACGAACCGAACACGTTACCTACGCCGATGGCGGCGATACCGGCACCGATTGCAGCCAGGCCAGCACCGACCAGTTTTGCAGCTTCTGCGTCCATTATAATACTCCTTGGGAAATTTTGGGATGGGAAGATTAACAGCGAAAAGAATAGGCTTAGTGCAGGTTCACCGCATCGTTGATGTACAGCGAGGTGAGCAGCGCAAAGACGTAGGCCTGAACCACAGCGACCAGAATTTCGAGCGCGCTGATGCCGACCATCAAGGTCAGGCTGGGCAGGCCAACCATCAGGCCATAGCCGACCCCGGCATTGGTCGAATTGATCACGAACCCGGCGAGTACCTTGAGCAGGATGTGGCCGGCGGTCATCGCGACGAACAGCCGCAGCCCCAGGCTGAACGGGCGGACCAGGAAGGACAGCAGCTCGACCAGAAAGATGAACGGGATCATCGGCAGCGGTGTGCCATGCGGCACGAACAGCGAGAAAAAGTTGAAGCCATGCCGCGTGAAGCCAACGATCAACACGATCGAGAAGCTGACAATCGCCAGAATTCCGGTGATCGTCAGGTGGCTTGTCACCGTGAACGGATGCCCGCCCAGCACGCCGATCGGTAACAGGCCCAAGATGTTGGCAAACAGGATGAACATGAACAGCGAGAAGACATAAGGCGCGTATTTGCGGCCTTCGGCACCGATGTTGGCCACCAGCATATCATCGATAAAGCCGGTGAAGCTTTCGACCATCACCTGCCAGCGGCCAGGGACCAGCTCGCGCTTCATTCCGCCCTGCATGAACACCCACAGCACCACCAGCGTCAACAGCATCCACAAGGCGCTGTTGGTGAAGGCGATGGTCTGTCCTGCCAGCTCGAAGCCACCCGGAACAACGGGCGCGATCTCGAACTGGTGCATGGGGTCGATTTTGCCTGACTCGGCTGCCACAACCTTACCTCTTCGTATCAATCTTCAGGCGTATCCGGCGGACCCGGCTGATTTTTCAGCCCCGCCGAATATGCGTTGGAAACCCGGATGATGTTCCTGAAAGCCACGATTATCCCCAGAAAGAGGAACGTGATCAGGAGCCAGGGCGAGGTGCCGAGCAGGCGATCAAACAACCAGCCGAACAGCAACCCACCTGCAATACCCCCCAGCAGATCGGCAAGCACCCGGTTACCCAATCGATAATTAGCATCGACCGCGCCCGATTTGCTGCTTGCTTCAGCCTGCTCCTTCTGCGTGATATTGCGAAGCCGATCACCGATGTGATCGATCCGCGCATCGCCGCTGACAGGGTCTTGCCCGGGTTCATTCTCCGCCATCGGCGTCACTCCTCGTTATCGGGCCAGAGGCTGCAATATCCGAAAAGCGCGCAAAAAAGCGGCGAGCGGACCCGCCAAGGCGCGGCCCGTTTAGAAAGGGCTGCCGATCAAGTCAATGGTCATGCTGCGCTGCGCCATAACGCACAAAAAAGCCCGGATTTTTGCAGAAATCCGTGCTCGATCATGCCGTCAGGTCGCTCTTGATGTCACGGGCAGCGCGCGTCGCGGACCGGCGGGCTGCTATCGCGGGTCCTCCAACCACCATCGGGCGCCTGATACTTTTCACCCGCTGAAGTACGCGATATGGTGTTGCACCCGGCAGTAAACGCAAACTGTTCGACCGTCGATCCTTCCGCCGACGCCCGGTTGGTGTAAATTTCCTTGCGCTTCAGGTTGAGATCGCTGACCATCCGTTGCAACTGGCCATCACCGCCGCTGACGATCGCAAGATAGCCATCGGGCTTTTCACCGATCTGCCCATTGGCGCGCGCCGCCTCATAAGCCGGATCGCGCTGTGCCGTGGCGGGAACAATCAGGCAAAACCCGATCATCGCTGCCAGAGCCAGTTTCACTTTACCGATGCTCATCAAAAAATCTCCGCATTCTCGTCTATCACAGCCTTGGCCTTGCCATCGAGCCGATAGACGACCTCTTGCTTGATGTTGATATTGAGGTTGATGACAATCGGCTTGTCAGGGGCCGACACTGTCACGCAGCCACCCAGCACTCCGGTTACTGCCACCAAAGCCAGAACCGGAAATGCCAGGCTATCCAATATCGCCATCCTTATGTTGCCACTCATGGCCTGTCCTCGCTTTCTGGGGGCTGAATGCCCGGTTCTGCTCCGGTTGTCTTTGGCAAATCCGTGTCAGGATTGTTCGCCTGCCCCGGCAACAAGCCCAGCACGGCGGGATCGGTGATATATTGCGTGTCGTAAAGCGAGCGCGCCGAAGTGATCAGTTGCAGGAAAGGCGCGCTGATCGTCACGTTGAATTGCAGCGGTAGCTTTTCGACCTGCCGGGTCAAAAAATTGCGCGATGCTCCCTCGCCCTGGCTTAGCCCATCAAAGCGGATTCTGGTCACCACCTCTCCGGCTAGATCGCCATCAAGTTCGATGATCAGGTATTTGTAGCGCAACGAACGCAGCGCATTGAACGCGAAATTGGCCATGGTTCCCAGGTCTTCGTAAGTCAGTTCGCCAACATAGGCGAGCGTGCCGCCATCGCCGATCACCTCGAGCCGCCCACCGCGCACATGACCGCCGTCCTTGTCGAAAACGATCGGGATGATACCGGTAAATATCCCGGTGGCGTTGATGTTCTTGAAATCGAACCCGGCCAGGAACTGCGCGGCATCGATGCGGTCAACGCGGAACACCAGGTTGCGCGGCGCCTCGCTGACCAGTTCGATCACCGCCGGGTCGAGCAGCAGCCTGCCCCCTGCAAACGGCCATTCGCCACCTTCCACCTGCATGCGAAAGTCCGGCAGCAGCTGATAGCGAATTGTCCCGCCATTGACGGCAAAGCCCGGATTGACCTGCGCCAGACGCACCACCTGTCCCGGCCCGGTTGTCAAGCCCAGCAGATCGCTGAACACGATCTCGCCCGACAGGCCGGTGACCGGTCCGAATGCTGCGGCAAAGTTTAGCGAATCGCTACGAAATCGGCCGGTGCTGCTGGTCACGCCATTGGCGGTCCAGTCGATCCGCCCGGTGCCTGCCAGGCTGCCCCGGGTGTTGGCGATGATGCCCAGCGCGATGTTGCTGACCATCTCGGGCTGAAGCTGCTCATCGAAGGTTATGCCATCGACGAACAGATCGGCATGACCGGCAACGCCTCGCAGATCATGCGCGATTGCGACGCGTACGACATCGCGGCCGGTCAGCGGTTCATCGAGCGTGCCGGTGACAGCAATCCGGTTATCAGCGAGCGTCAGGCGCATATCGGTGCTGACCATCGGCTGGAACCGCGCCGGAACCCGCCGGTCGCGCAGCAGCCACTCATCGCCTGCGACATTCAACACCGAATCGGCAAAGCTCCACGTTCCGCTGCCACGCGTCAGCAGCAGCGGGACAACCCCTATCGTCGCCTCAGCATCGGCAAACCGCCCCCCCAGCCTGCCGCCCAGATCGACAGAGAAATCGGCAGCGGTCAGATGCGTGCCCGATTGAGCGGTGCCAATCAGCAGATCGACACCGGTCAGCTGAGCGGTGCCCGGATAATTGAGCACCATTCCGCTCGCCGTTACCTGAAGCGCTGCTGAACCCAACCGCCCCTGCAGCCGGGTTGTGCCCGGCAGGCTGGCAGCAAGTTGCATCCCGTTGCGGCCCTGCTGCACCATTGGCCGCCCGCGTTGCGGACACAGGCGGATCGACTGGCGATCGGCGGTCAGATTGGAAAACTGCAACCGATCGAAGCGCAATGTCTGGCAACCGTCGTACATGACCAGCCCCGCCGCGCGGTTCCAGCGCCCCTGCAAAGGCAGCGCCAGCCCGCGCACCGATCCGCCGGGCAGCGGTCCTGACAGCCGCGCCTGCCCGGTGAAGCTCACCCGGTCGCCGCCATCCCAGATCGCCGCCAGTTCCGGCAACGCCAGCGATGCGCCGTCCGCGGCATATTCATCCATCGTCAGCCGCAAAGCATAAGCGCCGTTGCCGCGCGGCACGATGCGCAACGCCGCCTGCGGCAAGCCCTGCCCGCCCGTTGCGACATTGCCAGCAATCTGGAACGCATCGCCATCACGGCGAAGCGCCAGGTTGTTGCCGCCGACCAGCCGATCACCGCGCGCGCCGGTCAGCGACAGGCGCGGCACTGCCAATGCCAGACCGCCGCCATCGCCGCCGCCACGCGCCTGTATCTGGACAGCCAGATCAGACCCCGGCAGCGCACGGCGCAATGCGGTTGCCAGCCGTTCAAACAGCGGTCCGATCGGCAGATTGGCCGACGACGCAACAAGGTCATCCAGCACCGCCAGCCGCGCGCGCGCAAATGACAGCTTTCGCGCTCGCACATCGCCCTCAAACGACCAGTCCGGCTGCTGTGCGGTCATGCGGAGCACCGCCTTGCCCTCCAGCGCGGCCTGATCGAACCCGATGCCCGCTGCGGCAGGGCCTGCCAACGTCAGGTCCAAAACGCCATCGATCTGCTGCATGGTCGCAGCAAACTGCGCCTTGCCGCGCAGGCCCGCTGCGGCAAAGCCCTCACCTGTTATCGCACCGGCGGCCGGGATCAGCGCTCCGCTCACCCGGTCGAGCGCGACATTGGCCGCAGCCTGCACCGCCACCGACGAGCGCGCAACCTTCAACCCGGCCGTATTGCAGGAAAGCGCATCGAAGCGCAGCAGACCATCGAATTGCGGGCGCTGGCCGGTAATGCTGATCGCGCCATACACGCTGGGCCGATCAACAACACAGCCAGCGTTCGACAGCCGCTCGCCGACCGCTGCCAGCGTTCCCCTGAACCCACCGCGCAGGTTGCCGCTGCCATCGACCCTCAAGCCCAGCGCGCCGTACTGCGTGTCGATCCTGGCCCGGGCATCTGTCAACGTCAGGTCAAATCGTGGCAGGCTGAACGGCGCTTTGCTGTCGGTATAGATCAGCCGGTCGAGGCTGCCGAAGCTCACCCGGCCATCGGCGAGCCGACCATAGGCGCGCAGACCATCTGCCGTGGCGCTGTGGATGGTGATGCCGAACAGACCGCCGCTGACATCGATGGACAGCCGCCGGATCGTCGCATCGGGCCGCCTTGGATCACCGATCACCAGATTGCGCACCACCTGCTGCCCGGTGCCAATCGATTCAATCTCGTAAGTTGCTGCGATACCTTGTTTTTCCAGCTCGGCACCGATCAGGTTACGCGCGATAGTCTCGCGCTGCGTCCACGCGATCAGGCCGATCAGCCCGAGCAGCGCAATTCCATAAAGGCCGATTCGCAACGGCCACGGTATTCGGCGCCACGCCTGCACCTGACGCTCCGGGCTGATCGCTTCAGGTTCTGCGTCGGGATCGGTCATTGCTATCTGAATGCGCTGCAACGCAGCCGGTTGCAACGCTGGCCCCCAAAACATTGCCGACAGCCGCGCATGACAAAGCATTTGCCCCGCTGTGGGCGACGCATTAGCCTTGCCATATGCCCTCCACTTCGCCTGTCCTGCCGCTGCTGGCAGATGCCCAACTGCCCGATGCGCCTGCCGCTGGACATCCAGGCGCAACCCATCATGGTTCCGGGCATCGTGGCCGACTTAGGCAGCGCTTGCTTAATGGTGACGGAACCGGGCTGCATGATCATGAAATCGTTGAATATCTGCTCGCGCTGGCAATCCCGCGCCGCGATACCAAGCTACTCGCCAAACATCTAATCGATCATTTTGGCGGGCTGGCGGGCGTGCTCACCGCCGATGGCGATTCGCTGCGCGCGGTGCCGGGGATGGGCGAGACCAGCGCGGCGGCGCTCAAGATCGTGCAGGTTGCAGCGCGGCGGCTGGTCAGCGAGCCGGTGCGCAAACAGCCGATTCTGTCGAGCTGGCAGGCCTTGCTCGATTATCTGCGGCTCGACATGGCGCATTTGACGCGCGAGCGGGTGCGGGTGCTGTATCTCAATGCCAAGAATATGCTGATCAGCGATGACAACATGAGCGAGGGCTCGGTCGATCAGGCGGCGATCTACACCCGGCAGGTGATCAAGCGCGCGCTGGACCTTGGCGCAACATCGCTGATCCTGGTCCACAACCACCCCAGCGGTAACCCGCAACCCAGCCGCCAGGACATCCAGATCACCCGTGAGATCGTGGAGGCGGGCAAACGGCTGGGCATCAGTGTCCACGACCATGTGATCATCGGGCTGGATGGACACAGCAGCATGAAGTCGATGGGGTTGATCTGAAGCCCACAGTTCTCCCCAGTCTGGGGAGGGGGACCGCGAAGCGGTGGAGGGGTAGCGGGATTGTGCTCCGCGCCACGGGGAACACCTGGACGCGGGGGGGGCGCCCCCCCGGGGGCGCGGCGCCCCCCCCCCCCCCCCCCCGGGTGGGGGGAGGCCCCCCCCACCCACCGAGCGCAGCCCCCCCCAG
>JBBQXX010000136.1:0-7179 GCA_038209235.1 Sphingomonadales bacterium
TTTGGCGGTAGCTGCATAAACCGCCTGGACCGGGTTACCTCATACGGACCCCTTACGAACGGAGCACACGAAAATGCGTCACAGAATTGGCAAGCGCAAGCTGCAGCGGACCAGCTCGCACCGTATCGCGATGTTGCGCAACATGGCCGCATCGCTGATCAAGCATGAGCAGATCACCACCACCTTGCCCAAGGCGCGCGAACTGCGCCCCTATGTTGAAAAGCTGATCACGCTGGCCAAGCACGGCGGGCTTTCCAACCGTC
Organism: Sphingomonadales bacterium; assembly: GCA_038209235.1. Taxonomy (GTDB): domain Bacteria; phylum Pseudomonadota; class Alphaproteobacteria; order Sphingomonadales; family Sphingomonadaceae; genus Blastomonas. The sequence continues at coordinate 264 of JBBQXX010000136.1, forward strand.
GTCTGGCGATGGCGCGGATGATGGACGAAACCCAGCTTGCCAAGCTGTTCGATACGCTGGCACCGCGCTATGCCGACCGCGCCGGTGGCTATACCCGCGTGCTCAAGGCCGGTTTCCGCGCTTCGGATGCAGCCCCGATGGGTATCATCGAACTTGTCGACCGCGACACCAGCGCCAAGGGCCAGGATTCAGGTCCGGTGTTCAACGACGAAGTCGAAGACGCCTAAGCATAAGCACTCTGTCCCAAGCCGGATTGCCAGACAGGCCGCGAATGCTACATTCGCGGCCTGTTTCTTTTTGTCCAATCAACACCATAGGGGATCACACATGCGCAAAAGCGCAATTTTCACCGCCTTGCTGGGGACCGCTGCCATGACCGCTGCCATGACCATCGCCATGCCGCTTGCCGCACAGGACACACCGATCAGCTATCCAGCGACCGAAAGCGGATCGACGGTAGACGAGCAGTTCGGAGTCAAGGTGGAGGACCCGTATCGCTGGCTTGAAAACGATGTTCGCGTCGATCCCAAGGTTGCAGCCTGGGTGGCGGCGCAAAATGCGGTTACCGATGCGTATCTGGAGACGCTGCCGGGCCGCGAAGCGCTCGCCAAGCGGATGCGCGCGATCTACGATTATGCGCGCACCGGGGTGCCCGAGGTCGCAGGTGGTCGCTATTTCTTCACGCGCAACAGCGGCTTGCAGAACCAGGCAGTGCTGTTCGTCAAGGACAGCCAGGCTGCACCCGACCGCGTGCTGATCGACCCCAACGGCTGGGCCGCCGATGGCGCGACCGCGCTCGATGGCTGGGTGCCCAGCAAGGATGGCACCAAGCTGATCTATTCGATCCAGGATGGCGGCAGCGACTGGCGCACCGTCAAGGTGCTCGATGTCGCGACCGGGCAGACCATGGCCGATGAGGTCAAATGGGTGAAGTTCTCCGCACTCGACTGGGACAAGGGCGGCCAGGGCTTTTTCTATTCGCGCTTCCCCGCGCCGGACAAGGAGGGCGAGTTCCAGTCGCTGAACACAAACCAGGCGGTTTATTATCACCGTATCGGCACGGCGCAGAGCGACGATCCGCTGATCTATGCAACGCCGCAGGAGCCCGGTCTCAACCACAGCGCGCAGGTCGCCGATGATGGCAGCTTCCTGCTGGTCACCTCGTCATCGGGCACCGATGAGCGCTATCGGCTGACGCTGATCGGGCTTGCCGGATCGGACCTGAAAAAGGTGCTGGTACCCGAGTTGAAGGACGACTGGCAGATGATCGGGCTGGCCGGTGGCCGCATCTATTTTGCCACCAACAAGGATGCGCCGCGTTTGCGCATCGTCTCGATGGCACCTGATGGCGGCGAAAACGCAATTCAAACCATCGTGCCGCAGAGCGAGGCGGTGATTTCAGCGGCATCGATCGTCGGCGGCAAGCTGGTGGTCAATTATCTGGAAAACGCGCGCAATGTCGTCAAAATGTTCGATGTCGCGGGCAAGCCGATGGGCGATCTGGCGCTGCCCGGCATCGGATCGGTGAGCGGCTTTGAGGGCGACAAGGATTCGGCTGAAACCTTCTTTGCCTTCTCCAGCTTCAACCGCCCGACGACGATTTACCGTTATGATGTGCCGACGGGACAGGTAACGTCCTGGGCCGAACCCAAGCTGGCCTTCAATCCCGATGATTACAGCGTCGAGCAACGCTTTTTTGCCAGCAAGGATGGCACCAAGGTGCCGATGTTCATCGTCAAGAAAAAGTCGGTGACCGGGCCGGCGCCGACGCTGCTCTACGGCTATGGCGGCTTCAATATTTCGCTGACTCCAGGCTTTTCGCCGACGCGGCTGGCGTGGCTGGAACAGGGCGGGGTTTATGTTCAGGCCAACATTCGCGGTGGCGGTGAATATGGCAAGGCATGGCACGATGCCGGACGGCTCGCCAACAAGCAGAACGTGTTTGATGATTTCATCGCGGCGGGCGAATATGTCATCGCGCAAGGCATTACCGGCAAGGACCAGTTGGCAATTGAAGGTCGCTCCAATGGCGGTCTGCTGGTTGGCGCGGTGGTCAACCAGCGACCCGATCTGTTTGCCGCCGCGCATGCTGCGGTCGGCGTGATGGATATGCTGCGTTTCGACCGGTTCACCGCCGGGCGCTATTGGGTGGATGATTATGGCTATCCCGGCAAGCAAGCCGACTTCCAAACGATTCTGGCTTACTCACCCTATCACAATATAAAACAGGCCGATTACCCCGCCGTCATGGTCTCTACCGCCGATACCGATGACCGCGTCGTGCCCGGCCACAGCTTCAAATATACCGCCAGGTTGCAGGCGACAGAGGCAGGCGACAAGCCCCACCTGATCCGCATAGAAACCCGCGCCGGGCACGGATCGGGCAAACCGACCGACAAGGTCATCGAGGAGTTTTCGGACATCTACGCGTTTCTGGCGAACTTCACAGGGTTGAAGATCGCAGGGGACTAGGGTTTGCGCGATAAATTCAAGCACCCGTTCTCCGGCGAAAGCCGGAGTCCGGGGGTCGGATTGCGCTGTAGTCGCCCGGCCACCCCAGCCATCACCGGAAAACACATGCATCGAACAATTTCTGTGATATTTCTGGTCTAGCGGGGTCGGGCAAACCCCCGTTCAGGTGCATATCTCGCCCCAAGCGTTGCCGTTCAGAATTTCGCGATCTACGCGGGCGACAGGGCATTGGGGCATTATGACAACCAGCACTCCGACATTTTCACAAACCGTGCGTGTCTTTGGCCGCATCGGGCTGCTCAGCTTTGGCGGTCCCGCCGGGCAGATCGCGCTGATGCACAGCGAACTGGTCGACAAGCACCGCTGGATCGAGGAGCCGCAGTTCCTGCACGCGCTCAACTTCTGCCATCTGCTGCCTGGCCCTGAGGCGCAGCAGCTGGCGATCTATATCGGCTGGCGTTTGCATGGCCTGCGCGGCGGCTTGGCGGCAGGGCTGCTGTTTCTGCTGCCCGGTGTCGCAATCATCCTTGGCCTGTCGATCCTCTACGCCTTTGCCGCCGGGCTCAGCTGGTTTGCCGCGCTGTTTCTGGGGATCAAGGCGGCGGTGCTGGCGGTGGTGTTGCAGGCGCTGATCCGGATCGCGGGGCGCGCGCTCGATACCCGTTTCAAACAGGCGCTGGCGCTGCTGGCGTTTGTCGCCCTGTTCTTTTTCGATCTGCCGTTTCCGCTGGTGGTGCTCGGCTCGGGGCTGGCGGGGCTGCTGGCCGCATCGCATAGGCCAGACTGGTTGCAGATCAAGCCGGCAGCAGTGGCAACCGATACAACGCCGCGCCCCTCGCTTGCGGTCACCGCGCGCATCGTGGCGGGCTGGCTGATCGTCTGGGCGTTGCCGCTGGCGCTGGTGTGGGCGGCGCTGGGGCGCGATCATGTGCTGATGGATATCGGGCTGTTCTTCTCGCAGCTGGCCGTGGTCACGTTTGGCGGCGCTTATGCGGTCCTTGCTTATATGGCGCAGGAAGCGGTGCAGGGCTATGGCTGGCTGAACGCAGGCGAGATGGCCGATGGGCTGGGGATGGCCGAGACCACGCCGGGGCCGCTGATTTTGGTGACGCAGTTCGTCGGGTTCATCGCTGCCTATCGCGATGCTGCGCCCTTTACGCCGCTGGTCGCCGGGATCATCGGTGCAGCGCTGACCGTATGGGTCACGTTTGCGCCGTGCTTCCTGTGGATATTCACCTTCGCGCCGTGGATCGACCGGTTGCAGCATGCCAGGCGGCTGAAGGGCGGGCTGGCGGCGATCACTGCCGCAGTTGTCGGGGTTATCGCAAACCTGAGCCTGTGGTTTGCGCTGCACGTCATCTTCCAGACCGTGGGTGAGCGCCGGTTCGGCCCGCTGCGGCTCTACTGGCCCGATATCGCAACGCTCGACTGGCTGGCACTGGCACTGGCGTTGCTCGCAGGCGTCATGCTGTTGGTGATCCGGCGTTCGGTGCTTGAGGTGTTGGGGCTATCGGCTGTGCTTGGCCTTGCCGCCAATACGTTCATATTAACCGCGTCATAACTGAACGGATGCTGTCAGGTCAATTCAGCCTTTCAACAGCGCCGAATCGGTAAACCTTCATTCGACCCACAGGACACAGGAACCCTGCGGGCCGGACTTTGAAGGGTCGTTAAGATGGCGAATGCAAAGGGTTTGATTGGCGCAATGCTGCTCGGCGCGGCTGCCTTGGTATCGGCAGCGGCCCCTGCGCAGGCGCAGTGGCAGGGTGGTCACGGCGGCTTTGGTGGCCCCGGCTTCGGTGGTGGCGGCAATGGGCGCGTCGACCGTGCGATCAACAGGTGCATTCGCGCCGCTGAATTCGAGGCGCGCCGTTTTGGCCGATTTGCCCAGGTGACCGATGTGCGCCGCGTTGAGCGCACTGCCTTTGGCCTTCGCGTTCGTGGTCGCATCGAGGTTGATCAGGGCGGCGGCTTTCGCGGGCGATCGGATCGCGGTCGTTTTACCTGCTTTGTGGATCGGGGCCGGGTGAGTGATGTACGTCTCAGCGGACTCGGCAATTTTCGCTAAGACTGTCCGTCAGTAACCCGGAACCGGGACGGTTCAGCTTGGCGACAGGCTGAACCGTCTACAATTCCGACTGATATGGATAGGTGCGCCGCACCCTTCCCACCGCTGAAAGGGAATGACATGCTTAAAGCACTGACCGGCCTGGTAGCTGCAAGCGCAATGATGGCTACCGGATCCGCCCCTGCGATGGCTGCCCCGGTAACAACCGGCACTGCGGATTCTTCCTACAGCGATCTGGCCGATCTTGGCTGGGACGTTGGCGATGAGCAGGCCGGGCAATGGCGGCGCGGTTTTCGCAATCGCGGTTTTCGCAATCGTGGTTGGCGCGGGCGCAATCGTGGCATCGGCGGCGGCGATATCCTCGCCGGCGCACTGCTTCTGGGCGGTATCGCTGCCATCGCCAGCGCGGTGACCAACAACAACAATTCGCGGCGTGGTCCCAATGACCGGTTTAGCAACAACGACGACGTTCGCTCTGCCTCCACCCAGTGCGGTGCCGCAGCAGCGGCCCAATCGGGCTTTGGCGCGCGGGTCGAGCGGATCGACACCGTGGTGCGCGATGGCAATGGCTGGCGCGTCGAAGGTCTGGTTGGTGCGCGTCGCGGCGGCGTGGACAGTTTCACCTGCGGCATCAGCTTCGGCCAGATCGACTATGTCCAGTTCAACCGGGCGAACGGTGCTTTTGGTGCCGATAACCCCGATTTCGGGCAGGGCTTGGGGATCGCCGATCCTGACAACCTCGCGCTACAGGATGGTGAAGTCGATTACGCTTATCGCCCGGAAGATGGTGATGTCGACGGTGATTTCGACGGGGTTGTACCCGAATAAATTCGGCCAGGTCTGATCGGCCCAGCTTCAGCCGGAAGGCTATGACCCCGGTGGTTCAACCTTTCCCGGCCAAATCTCCTGCGGCGCGCTTTTCCCCTTCGCGCGCCGCAGGGGTGACAGGTTATCGACCGCGATAGGCTGGCAAGCCGATAGTGTAGCGGATGGCAAGACCGCGCAGGCCAAATCCGGCCAGCGCGCCGATAACAGCAGCATATTGCATTTCGAGCCCCGCGAGGCGAAGCCCGACATACAGGCCTGAGGCGAGCGCCGCTGCGGTCACGTAAAGCTCGGGTCGCAGTATGATCGAAGGCTCGCCGGCCAGCACATCGCGGATGATGCCGCCGACACACGCGGTGATGATGCCCATCATCGCTGCGGGCAGCGGATCGACGCCGAACTGCATCGCCTTGGCCGCGCCGAAAACTCCATATGCGCCCAGCCCGGCGGCATCGAACCACGCCAGCCACGACGTTTCGGGCGTCTCCCCCAGCCACCAGCGCTGCGGGGTGATCCACAGCAACAGCGCTACCGCCAGCACCACCACCAGCACTTGCGAATGCACGATCCAGAACACCGGCGCACCGATCAGCAGATCACGCACCGTGCCGCCACCCACCCCGGTGACCAATGCAAAAAAGGTGAAGGTTACAAACGTCTGTCGCTTCGCCGCCGCCGCCAGCGCGCCCGATGCGGCAAACACCGCAATCCCGAACAGATCAAGCGCACCCAGGATCATGCCAAGATCGATGGTCGGGGAAAGCGGACTGGTCATGGCACAGAGCCTTAGCGGCGTTTTGCTGCTTGTGGAATCGGTTCTCCAGCAAACGCCGGGGTCCAGGGTTCAGATTACGCTGCGTTGGCCCTGATTGATAAGCCAGTTGTCGCGCATAAACTGCCAGATATTTGCAACCGGGTTCAGCTCGGGACATTTGGCTGGCAGGGCGATGATGCTGATATTGGCAGGTACGATAAGCTTGCCAGTCATGTGCCATCCGGCCTGATCCATCAGCACGGCCGCATGAGCGCCAGGGGCGACGGCGAGCGATATTTCGATCAGATGCAGCGACATCGTTTCGGTATTACACAAGGCCAACACCAGCCCGGCGCCCCCTTCGGCGAAGCTCAGGACATGCTTGCCATGTTCCGGGCAGATTGCGCCAAAGATACAGGCTGACTTCGTCCGCTGGTGCTTCGGTGCCGAAGGTCGCGTCCCGCGTCTGGCCCAGCGCCGTGTGATCTTGTTCTTCTGGCCGATGCGGGCTTCGTCCTGGAACTATATCTCTATGGCTGTGCCCGTCGGGGGCGTGCCCGTCGGGAGGGTTGTTCTGACCTTTGCCAGATCGGCGGCAAAGCCCCCTTTTTGAACGCCTCCATGGCGTCTTCATTCTGGGCATGATGGCGGGGCCGCGCCGTGAGCTTGACGTAGCCCAGCTTCTTCAACTTGCGCCCCACCGTGGTTGCATCGAGCGACACCGCAAATTCATAGTGAAGCCACTGCACCAGATCGATCAGCCGCCAGCGCACGACCCCATGGATCGCCAGGATCGG
>JBBQXX010000137.1:0-7140 GCA_038209235.1 Sphingomonadales bacterium
CGATCCGCTATGAATAGAAAACGGGGTCTTCGGGCCCCGTTTTTTTATGTTGAGCGCGCGGTGGCTTTGGCGTGTGGGAATGGTGGGCAACCGGCTCGATATGGACATTGTTGGGGGTGACCATTCTCCGAAGGTGTCTCCAGCTACATACGTGAACCCCAGATTGCCGCTACAGTGCGCCAGTGCCACCAAGTTAATTGATACAGCCGTAGTATCTGCAATTGGTCACATCGTCTTCCTTTTCGCAAATCCCGCAAAAACAATCGCCACCAGAAAAATTAAGGTCGCCCATAACTTTCTGCGGAACCATTGTTCGCGATGGAGGTTTCTAGTTCAGGACGACAGACCAAGCCCCCCCCTCCAATGTCGTCCTCACTCATATGAGCCCGGGCGCTCGATCCTCCCCCCTTCTCATCGCGCCCGGGCTTATACCCTTTTTCCCCATCGATGTTTCTCAGGTGCTCGGCAGCGTGTTAATCGCGCTTGCATCACCGGCGTCAAATGCGCCCAACGCCCCCATTCGGGCCGCGCCGACCACTGAGGGGTGTCGTATCGCCGCGCTGCGGTCACGAACGGGGCTTTTCATGCTTTCCGGCTCAGCAAGGCCCAGCCCATCCATCAGTCTGGCTGCGCGTCGGTTGATACGCACGGTTTCGCTTTGCACGGCCATCTTGCTGGCGAGCGCACCGCGCTAGCGCTCTAAGCTACCCCCGCCGCCTCCGACCAGAGCAGTGCAGAGGAGGCAAGGCTCGCGGCGATGGCTGAGAAGGCCTTGGCATTGCAAAAGTCAGGTGATGCCGATGGCGCACGCACCGTCATGCAAAATCTGGCCGGTGAGCGCAAGACGCTCTCCGGCATCGATGCGCCGCTTTGCCGGGGCGGAAACCTTTGCGATCGCCGAAAAGACCGTCAAGGCGCAGCAGGCACAGCGCGCGATCATCGGCAAAAAGCGCGGCGTCGGCAACACCGGCCAGTTACCCACCGAAAACGAGGCCTTCTATTTCACCACGCTGATGGATGCGGCATGGCAGCTGGGCCGCGCTGGCCAGCGAACGCAACCTGATGCTCTGCTCAGGCGCTGGCGATGCTCCGCAAAAGGTTGCCGCCATCGACGGCGAGCGCAGCGCCGTCGAGGCAAAGGCCGTAGCCATCGACGCTACCTTGCAGGCGCGCTTTCCGCAGTATTTCGATCCGGTCCAGCCGCGCGCGCTCGATGGCACGCGTGTCATCGCGGTGTCGAGCAGCGTGTGAACTGGAACCGCTCGGACCTCAAGCGCCGCGAAGTCGATCTGCTGGTCAGGCGGCTGTTGGGGGATGCTGGTGACCGAAGCGCCTGTCGGTGCGGATGGCGATCCGGCCAGCCTGCGCGCGACACAGATGACCGGCGCGCAGGCGACCGAGACCAACCTGCGCAAGGCCAGGCTGGACAATGCGCAGATCATCGCGCTGGCTACCTGCGGGCTGATGGCAGGCGAAGTCGAAGGCGCAGCCGAACCTGGGCTGGTGTTCACCGCGCCTGCCACGCCAAGCGAGGCCGATGATGGCTTGCTGACCGCCTCTGAAGTCGCCGCGCTCAAGCTCAACGCCGACTGGGTGATCCTGTCGGCGTGCAACACCGCAGGGTGATGGTTCGCAGGGTGCACCGGAGCTTTCTGGTCTGGCCTGTGCGTTCTTTTATGCCGGCGCGCGCAACCTGCTTGCCTCGCACTGGCCGGTGCGCGATGATGTCGCAGCGCGCATGACGGTGCGCACCATCGAGATCGCGCGCGACACCCCGACGCTCTCACGCGCCGAAGCCTTTGCACAGGCGATGCGCGATATCCGCAACGATCCATCGGCCGACTCCGCCAGCGACACCCTCGCCCACCCCAACGCCTGGGCCCCCTTCACCCTCATCGGCGATCGCGCGCGGTAGATGTTGGCAATCGGCGTTGGCGCAGGAAACGTATGCCGCCGCTGGGCAGAGTGTCTGCTGGACCCGCCCGCCTCCGCAGGCTAACCCCTGTCGCCATGACTGCAACCCCTGCATGGCCGCCGCGTTCCGCCCCGCGTTTGTTCGTTGATGAAATTCTGGCCGAGGGCGGATCGGTGCGCATCGAAGGCGGACAGGCGCATTATCTGCTCAACGTGATGCGGCTGGCGCAAGGCGCGGCGGTCAAGCTGTTCGATGATCGCAGCGGCGAATATCTGGCGCGGGTGACCGTGCGTGGCAAGCGCGATCTGGTGCTGTCGATCGAGGCGATGACCCGACCGCGCGAGGCAGCGCCTGACTTCTGGCTGTGCGCAGCGCCAGTCAAGAAGGCGCGGTTCGATTTTCTGGTGGAAAAGGCGTGCGAGCTTGGGGTGGCGCGGTTTGTGCCGGTGCTGACCGAACGCGCGGTGGTCGACAAGGTCAAGGACGACCGGCTGCGCAACACGATGATCGAGGCGGCTGAACAATGCGAGCGCACCGCCTTGCCGCAGATCGCGCCGCTCACCCGGCTTGATGCGCTGCTGAAAGGCTGGCCCGAGGGGCGCCACCTGTTTTTTGCCGATGAGCGGCTGCATGCCAGCGGCGAAGGCTCGTTCCGCAAGGCGCTGCGCGAGCATCCCGGCCCCGCTGCCGTGCTGATCGGGCCCGAGGGCGGCTTTACCGATGGCGAGAACGCTGGCATCCGCGCGCATCGGTGGGCGGTGCCGGTGTCGCTGGGTCCGCGTATCCTGCGTGCCGAGACCGCAGCCATCGCCGCCACGGCACTGTGGATGGCGGCGCGCGGCGACTGGGACGGGTGAGAACAACAGCTTTCCTTCACCCGAGCAAATAGTGCTGGCTTGGGTTGCAAGCCGCAACTAAAGGCACAGCAAAACTACGATAACCTTTCAGGGCGCCCCCGATGAGCACACGCACGACCTCTCACGATGAAGACCCGGTCATCACCTCGATTGCCCAGCTGGCCGAGCCGATGCAGGCCGGCGAAAAGCCCGAGGCGGACTGGCGGATCGGCACCGAACATGAAAAGTTCGTGTTTTGCCGCAACGACCACCACGCGCCAAGCTATGGCGAACCCGGCGGCATCCACGACCTGTTGATGGCGCTCACCGAGTTCGGCTGGGAGCCGATCAAGGAGAGCACCGCCGATGGCGGCAGCAACGTCATCGCGATGCGTGGTCCCGATGGCACGGTAAGCCTCGAACCTGCCGGACAGCTCGAACTCTCAGGAGCACCGCTGGAAAACCTGCACGAAACCTGCGCCGAGACCGGGCGGCATCTGGCGCAGGTCAAGGCGATTGGCGAGAAGACCGGCAAGGGCTTTCTGGGTCTGGGCATGTGGCCCGACAAGACCCGTGCCGCGCTGCCGATCATGCCCAAGGGCCGTTACAAGATCATGCTCGACCATATGCCGCGTGTCGGCAGCATGGGGCTGGACATGATGCTGCGCACCTGCACGATCCAGGTCAATCTGGATTATTCGAGCGAGGCCGATATGGTCAAGAAGTTCCGCGTCGGGCTGGCGCTGCAACCTTTGGCCACCGCGCTGTTTGCCAACTCACCGTTCACCGAGGGCAAGCCCAACGGCATGCTCTCCTATCGCAGCCACATCTGGTCAGACACCGATCCGGCGCGCACCGGCATGCTGCCGTTCGTGTTCGAAGATGGCTTTGGCTATGAGCGCTATGTGCAATATATGCTCGATGTGCCGATGTATTTCGTGTTCCGCGACGGGCTGTATATCGATGCAGCGGGCCAGAGCTTTCGCGATTTTATCGACGGCAAGCTGCCTGCGCTGCCCGGCGAACGCCCGACGCTCAGCGACTGGAACGATCACCTGTCGACCGCCTTTCCCGAAGTGCGGCTCAAGAGCTTTCTTGAAATGCGCGGTGCTGATGGCGGGCCATGGAGCAAGATCTGCGCGCTGCCGGCGCTGTGGGTCGGCCTGCTCTATGATCAGGGTGCGCTCGATGCCGCATGGGATATGGTCAAGCACTGGACCATCGAGGAACGCCAGACGCTGCGCGATGCTGTCCCCGAAATGGGGCTGAATGCGCCGATTGCAGGCGGCGGCAAGCTGATCGACATCGCTGCGCACGTGCTCGACATCGCCACATCGGGTCTGGCAGCGCGCGCCCGCGCCAACAGCAGCGGCGACAATGAAACCGGTTTCCTGGAGCCGCTGCGCGACATCGTGGCGCGCGGGCGGACCCCGGCAGAAGACCTGCTCGCACTCTATCACGGCGCATGGGGCGGTGACCTCAGCCGGATCTACGACGAGATGCAGTTTTAGGTCGGGGATCGCTTTGGCCGAGGATTCCGCGTCTGCTCGCCTGGATTCCGGCTTTCGCCGGAAAACGGCATAATATTGGCGGACTTTGTGGTTCAAATCCGGTATTCTGTGCGCGCAGGCACAGCGTTCTGACGTTGGTATGGGATAAGCTCACATCGGTCAGCGTTGCACAGGAAGTTTGGCTTTGGGCCGCGGTCAGACGGGGCATTGATGTGAGCAAGCACGGCTGGGGTCGTACTCCACGCTGCCGCCAGCCGATCTCATCGCGCGTAAGGATTTCAGAATGACGCCCGACTTCAACAGATTAAAGACAAAAAAAGATCGAAGTATCGGTCAAAAATCAGTCAATTTGATCAGAGATCCAGGCCATGTTGATGTCAATGTGTCAGTTCTTTACGTCAGCCACAGTGTGATACCGCTCGAGGATACAGAACAGGTCGTGCAGAAATTGGCTTTGGCAGCTGCCCGTGCCAATGAGCAATCGTCCATAACCGGGGCTTTGATCTTTACCGGGCGCGCCTTTGCTCAGTATCTGGAGGGTGATGCGGCCGATGTCGGGCCGTTGTTGCAGAGAATTCGGGCAGATACCCGGCACGAAGACATGATTATATTGATGCAGGCGGCAAAGGCACGGCGTCGATTCGCCGGGTGGAGTCTGGCCTATAACGGGCTGTCTCCGTTGGTTACTGCCATCGTCGAGCGCGCCCGGCTTTCAAGCGCGGCCGGGTCCGAGCGCGGGGTGCGTAGCCTGATAAGCTTTATGGAAAGGTTTTCCGTTCGTCCCATCACGCAGCCATCGTCCGGGCGCCGACTGTCAGCTTCGGCAAACTGATACGCTATCCCGGGCACCCACCACTAGGCCGCAGCAACCCGGTTTGCCGCGTCGGCGCGATAGCGCGCCATCAGCAGCAGGTACCAGCCCGGCAGAACCGAATTCGACACCGCGTTGCGCCAGAAGCCGGTGGCGATCGACAGGCCGCTGTCGATGACGAACCACGCAAGCACCGCGATGGTTATCATCCGCCACAGCGGTGCGGTTTGCGATGCGGACATGTCGGTGGTGCCACGCACCACGGCGAGCAATGTCGCCCCCCAACCCAGCGTAACCGCCCCTATCAATGCCAGGTTGAACCGCAACGCCGGGTCGTACGCGGTCGGCCCCGGTCCTGCGAGCACACCAAACAGCGCATAAACCCCGGCGCTGGTCGCATCGAATGCGCCGCCGGTCATCACCAGTCCGAAGAGCATCACCGCGCCGCACCAGATGGTCATCTGGGTGTGCCATTGTCGTGTCATCGTATGTCCCCTGCTGTGCAATGTTGCCGCCTGTCAGCCTTCGCCGGTAATCAGCGTTAGGCGCAGCGGTCAGGTAGAACAATTACGCAGTCGGTAACGGGGCACGTTCGCTGCAGGATTGCTGGGGCCGGATTAAGTGAGGCCGATCGCCACGCATCCAAAGCGACGCGCGCAGCGTAATGAACGGTATATGCGATTTGCCACTATCATCCGCGTGCTGCGCCGGTTCATCTGGCTTGGCCTGATCGTTTGCGCGTTGCTCGTGGCGTTTGTTTGGCTCAAGCCGGGGCGGCAGGATATGCCCTGGACCCCGCTTGTGCTGGGCGAGCCGGTCGGGCTTTCGACCGGGCACAAGGTTGTGCAACTGACCGGTGATCGCGCGGGCTGTCTGGCGCTGCTGGAAACCTCTGGCCTGGCGTTCGCTGCGCTGGAACCGCGCGGCACCGATCAGTGCCGGGTGGCCGATGCGGTGCGGCTGAATGCGGGACAGGCCATGCTCTCGCTTGCCCCTGCGTCAATCGCGCCGTCGTGCCCGGTGATGATCGGCGTGCTCATCTGGCAGACGCAGGTGGTCCAGCCGCAAGCGCAAGAGATTTTCGGCGCGCAGGTCGCAAGGATCGAGACCTTCGGCAGCTTCTCGTGTCGCCGCATGTATGGGCGCGACTCAGGTGCGTGGAGCGAACATGCCACTGCCGATGCCATCGATGTCAGCGGCTTCGTGCTCACCGATGGCAGGCGTATCTCGGTGCTGGCGGACTGGTCCGGCGGCGATGACAAGGCGCTGTTTCTCAAGCGGGTGCGCGATGGCGCGTGCGAGGTGTTCTCGACCGTCTTGTCGCCCGATTACAACGCGGCGCACAACGATCATCTGCACATCGATCTGGCCGATCGCGGTGCCATGGGGTGGCGCGCCTGCCGCTGATTTGCGCGTTCATGACACCCAGGCGGTAACCGCCGCGATTTCGTCCGCGTTCATGTGCAAGCCGCATTTGGTGCGCCGCCACAGGATATCGTCAGCGCTGACCGCCCATTCCTCGGCGATCAGGTAGCGTGCCTCTGCCTCATACAGCCCGCCGCCGAAATAGCGGCCAAGCTGGTCGAGCCGGGTCAGATTGCCCAGTATCCGCTCGATCCGGGTGCCGTGCCGGCGCGCCATCGGTTCAAGCTGATCGGGCGGCAACCACGCAAAGCGCGTCTGGCTCTCGGCGAGGAAGCCAGCAAAATCAGCGTCCGGAATATCGCCGCCGGGCAAGGATGCCGCTGCCGTCCATCGTTGATCGCTAAGGCCCAGTGGCGCGCACAGCCGCTCCATCGCGTGCTCGGCCAGCCTGCGGCAGGTGGTGATCTTGCCGCCAAAGATCGAAAGCAGCGCAGGCTCGCCGCCGCTGCCGCGATCAAGATCGAACACATAATCACGCGTCACGGTGGAGGCATTGTCCGACTTGTCGTCATACAGCGGGCGCACCCCGGCATAGCTCCACACGATATCGTCGCGGGTCAGCGGCCTGGCCAGATAGCCGTTGGCAAGATCGAGCAGATAATCAACCTCGGCATCGGTGATCGCAGGTGGCCCCTCGCCCGG
>JBBQXX010000138.1:0-7020 GCA_038209235.1 Sphingomonadales bacterium
CGCACCGGTGTTCGATCTGTTTCAGGATATCGTGGTGTCCGGCGTCGAAAAGCTGACCAAACCCGATCCGGCGATTTACCGCCTTGCCATCGATCGCTTTGGCATCGACCCGGCGCGCGCGCTGTTCATCGACGACAGGCCGGCGAATATCGATGGCGCGCTTTCGTGCGGCCTGCAGGGCCATGTTTTCGACGATGCGCCAACGCTGCAAGCTGACCTTGCCGAGCGGGGCGTGATCGACTTTGTGACTACATGATGGTCACAAGTTATGATAGGGTCTCGGCATGTATATTTCGATTCGTGATGCCAAGGCGCGCTTTTCCGAAGCGATAGCAGCTGCCAACCGTGGCGAACGGGTGGTGATAACCCGCTATGGCCTGCCGGTTGCAGAGCTTTCTGCGCCGTCGACCGGTAATCCGCTCGATTTTGCAGCAGCGGACAAATATCTGGCCGAAATCGGCTGGGACGCAGCCAGCATGGCGCTGCCGGACAATTTTGATGACCCGGCGTTCAGCCGCGAGGTGCTGGGCCTGAACGATTGAAGCTGTTGCTCGACACCCATATCGCCTTCTGGCTGGCGGTAGAGCGACAAGCGCTGACCGGGCGCGAGATGGCCATTCTGACATCAGCCGACACCAGTTTGATCGTCTCTGCGGTTTCGATCTGGGAATTGCGGCTCAAGTGGCACAGCTTTCACCGCTCGGGCCAGCGCAAGGGACCAGGTGATCCCACACCGGTATTAGGCGCCCTGCAACGCATGCGGGTGACGATCCTTCCCCTCGACGCGGAAACTGCCGCCACGCCGCTGGCCACGCCCATCGGGCATCGCGACCCGTTCGACGACCTGTTGCTGGTGCAGGCGCAACAGAGCGGTGCGCGGCTGTTTTCCCGCGACCGCGTCTTGCAGGCCCACCCGCTTGTTTATCAGTCGTCGTAGCCCTTCAGCTCCTCGCCGGTCAGCGTGACGATGTGCAGAACGTTGGTCGATCCCGGGGTGCCGAACGGAACCCCCGCCAGCGCAATGATCCTGCCGCCTGCCTCGCCAAAGCCGTGGCGCAGCGCCATGCGCTTGCCCTTGCCGATCATCTCTTCAAAGCTGCCGATATCGCGTGTCACCACCGGATAAGCACCCCACAGCAGACCGACGCGCCGCGCGGTCTCACGCGACGGGGTCAGCACCATCACCGGCACCGAAGGCCGCTCACGCGATACGCGCCGCGCGGTCGAACCAGACAGCGTGAAGCACACGATGGCGCTGACCCGGACCGTGTTGGCGATCTCGCTGCACGCCGCCGACAACGCATCTGCGGTGGTCGAATCGGGCAAGGTCTCGATAAAGTGGACGCGCGCGGCAAAGCCGGGGTCGGTCTCGACCTGGGTGGCGATCCGGTCCATCATGCTAACCGCCAGTTCGGGCCAGTCGCCTGCGGCCGTTTCTGCCGACAGCATCACCGCATCGGCCCCGTCATACACCGCATTGGCGACATCGGAGACTTCGGCGCGGGTCGGCGAGGGGCTGGTGATCATCGATTCGAGCATCTGCGTTGCCACCACCACCGGCTTACCCGAACGCCGCGCGGTCTCGACGATCCGCTTTTGCATCACCGGCACCTCCTCGGGTGCCATCTCGACACCCAGATCGCCGCGCGCGACCATCACCGCATCGGACAGTTCGATGATCTCCTCCAGCGACGTCAGCGCCGCCGGCTTTTCGATCTTGGCGATCAGCGCGGCGCGCCCGCCGATCAGGCTGCGCGCCTCGGCGACATCATCGGGGCGCTGCACGAAGCTCAGCGCGATCCAGTCTGTCCCCATTTCCAGCGCGAACGCCAGATCGCGCCGGTCTTTCTCGGTAAGCGCTGCCATCGGCACCAGACTGTCTGGAACATTCACTCCCTTGCGGTCCGAGATGAAGCCGCCGACCTCGACCGAACACAGGATCTCGCTTTCGCCCGGACGCAACACCCGCAGCACCATCTTGCCGTCATCGATCAATAGCCGCGCACCCTTGTCGAGTGCTGCAAAAATCTCCTTGTGCGGCAGATAGGCGCGTTCGTCATTGCCCGGTGCGGGGTCTGAATCGAGCGTGAAATGCTGTCCGTGCTTCAGGAAAGCCTTGCCGTCCACAAACGTGCCGACGCGCAATTTCGGCCCTTGCAGGTCGCACAATATGGTGATCGGGCGTTGCAGCCTGGTTTCGATCTGACGGATGGTGTTGATCGTATTGGCATGGGTGGCATGATCGCCATGGCTCATATTGACGCGAAAGGCATCGGCCCCGGCGCGAAACAGCCGCTCGATCATCTCAGGGCTGTTGCTGGCCGGACCCAGCGTCGCGAGAATCTTGACCTTGCGGCTGCGCTTGACGATAGTCCTGCTCACATCAATCCCCTGAACGCTGGTCACCGCCACGAAACTTGCATCGAAACTTGGATCGAAACTTGGATTGCGGCGGCTATCGCGTTCATGTTTAGGCCAGCATCCCGCCAATCGCAAAACTGTTCTGGAAAAAATACCATGCCAACCCCTCCCCCGCCGACTGCCGCCACGCAAGCCCACCCCGTGCCAACAGACATCGACCTCCCCGATGATGTCGCCGCCGCTGCGTTCCGCCGCCTGGTGCGCCATCTGCGCCACCGCAATGATGCCGAGAATATCGATCTGATGGGGCTGGCCGGGTTTTGCCGCAATTGCTTGGCCGACTGGGTACTTGATGCCGGCGGCGCAGCGGACCGCGATGCTGCCCGCCGCCTGATCTATGGCATGGATTTCGCCGACTGGAAGGACCGCTATCAAGGTGCTGCCAGCGACGAACAGCTTGCCCGCATGAAGGAAAGCGTGGCGAAAAACGCCGACCACCCTTAAGGGAGCGATCCACCATTTTCGCGCCGGGGATTCGCCGGCGCCCTCACCCCTTCGAAAGACACTATCATGAGCGAAACCATAACCGCCGACGACCAGCTGCGCCTGTTCATCGAGCGCATCGAACGGCTGGAAGAAGAGAAAAAGGGCGTCGCCGACGATATCCGCGACACCTATGCCGAAGCCAAATCAACCGGCTATGATCCCAAGATCATGCGCCAGATCGTGCGCCTGCGCAAAATGGAGCCGCACGACAGGCAGGAAATGGAAGCGATACTGGATACCTATAAATCGGCGCTGGGTCTGGGATAACGGTTTCGCAAGTTGCAGGAACACTGGCCAACGACGGAGATGTAAGATGATCGTTTCAACCACAGCCGTGCTCGATAACCGCCCGGTCAAGGAATATCTGGGTATCGTTACCGGCGAAGTCATCGTCGGCGCCAACCTGTTCCGCGATCTTTTCGCGAGCATCACGGATATTGTCGGGGGTCGGTCGGGCAAGTACGAGGATGTGCTGGAACGCGCGCGCAAGCAAGCTCTGGACGAAATGAAGGCCGCTGCCGAACGGATTGGGTGCAATGCGGTGATTGGCGTCGATCTGGACTATCAGGTTATCGGACGGAAGGGATCAATGCTGATGGTTTCAGCCAGCGGCACGGCTGTGATTATTTGATTCGTGATGCAACCTGTCCCCGCTTGCCCCCCGGCTTGCCAGCCTGCGCCTTGCTGATGTAAGGCCGCACACCGGCATATTTCTTTTCATACAGCAGGCAGATATCCGCCATGGCAGGCCATAGTAAATTCAAGAACATCATGCACCGCAAGGGCGCACAGGACAAAAAGCGATCGGCAACGTTTTCCAAGCTCAGCCGCGAAATCACCGTCGCGGCCAAGATGGGTATGCCCGATCCTGATATGAACCCGCGCCTGCGTCTGGCGGTCAACGCTGCCAAGGCGCAGTCGGTGCCCAAGGACAACATCCAGCGCGCCATCGACAAGGCATCGGCGGCGGGCGGCGAGGACTATGAAGAAATCCGCTATGAAGGCTATGGCCCCGGCGGCGTCGCCCTGATCGTCGAGGCGCTGACCGACAACCGCAACCGCACCGCCACCCACATACGCACCGCTTTCAGCAAGCATGGCGGCAATATGGGCGCATCGGGCGCGGTCAGCCACGGCTTTGATCGCATGGGCCTGATCAGCTATGCGGTCAGTGCGGGCGATGAGGAAAGGGTGCTCGAGGCGGCGATGGACGCCGGCGCAGACGACATCGAATCGACCGAGGACGGCCACGACATCTGGACCAACATGGAAGATCTGCACGAGGTCTCCGGCGCGCTCGAAAAGACCCTTGGCGAGGCCGAAAGCGTCAAGCTGGCGTGGCGCCCGCAGGTCATGGTCGATGTCGCAGAAGGTGACGCGCAATCGCTGTTCAAGCTGATCGACGCGCTTGATGACGATGATGATGTGCAGACCGTCTGGGGCAATTACGAGGTTTCGGACGCGGTGATGGAGACGCTGGGTTGATCTGTACGAAGCCCCTCCCCTTATGGGATGGGGTTTAGGTGGCGATCATCCTTGGTCTTGATCCGGGGCTTGGCACCACCGGCTGGGGTATTATACGCGCCGATGGCAATCGGCTGAGCCATATCGCCAATGGTCAGATCAGGACCGACGCCAAGGCCGCGCTGCCCGCACGGCTGCTGGAACTGGACACCGCGCTGGCAGGTATTCTGGCCGCATATCATCCCGATAGCGCGGCGATCGAAGAAATCTACGTCAACAAGAACCCGCAATCGACGCTGAAGCTGGTCCAGGCGCGTGGCGGCCTGCTGCTGGGACTGGCGCGCGCCGGACTGAACGTCGGCGAGTATTCACCCCGCCTGGTCAAGAAGGCCATCGTCGGCACGGGTGCTGCTGAAAAAGCGCAGATCGACGCAATGGTGCAGCGGCTGCTGCCCGGGGTGCAGATTGCAGGCCCCGATGCGGCCGATGCGCTGGCGGTGGCGATCACGCACGCGCATCTGCAATCCTCCCCGATCAGGGGAGGAGGACCGCGAAGCGGTGGAGGGGCAGCCGGATTGTGATCCCCTGAAATAATTGCACATCGAAGCCCCCCGCCCGTCAGCCTGCCCGCTGCCACCTCCCCGTGCCGGGGAGGATTTTGCGTATCGCACTTGCCGTCACCCGGAACTTGTTTCAGGGTCCGGTTCACCCCATCCCGCTTCGGCTTTTGGGGCGCGATAGATGCTGAAATGAGTTCAGCATGACGGATAAAACAAGGCCGCTCTATTCACATGATCGCCAAGCTTACCGGAACACTCGACAGCACTGGCCCCGATCACGCGGTGATCGATGTGGGCGGCGTCGGCTATCTGGTGTTTGCCTCGTCGCGCACGCTGGGCGGCCTTGGGGCGAGCGGCGAACCAGTGGTGCTGCACACCGAGATGCAGGTCAGCGAGACCGACATGCGGCTCATCGGCTTTGCTTCGGCCAGCGAGCGCGACGGCTTCCGCCTGCTCACCAGCGTGCAGGGCGTGGGATCGAAGGTGGCGCTGGCGATCCTGTCGGCGCTGACGCCTGAGGAACTGTCGCGCGCGGTGGCGCAAGGCGACAAGGCGATGGTGGCGCGCGCCCAGGGGGTTGGGCCAAAGCTGGCGTTGCGTATCGTCAACGAGCTGAAAGACAAGCTGGGCGGCATGACGCTTGGCCCCGCGGGTACCGGCGTGCCCGCTCCAGTCGGCAACCACGCAGGCGACGCGGTCTCGGCGCTCCAGAACCTGGGCTTCAGACCCGCCGACGCCGCGCGGGCTGTCGCCGAGGCGGAAGGCGAACTGGGCGAAGGCGTCACCCTCGATGCGCTGGTGCGGCTGGCATTGAAGAAGGCGGCGCGCTAAGCTCGGCTCACACCGCAAAAGGATCAATCGCATGCAAGTTACCGCCATCCTAACCCGCGCCGAAGAAGGCGGGTTCGTAGCGTTCAACCCAGAAACGGGATCGAACAGCCAGGGCGAAACGGTGGATGAGGCGATTGCAAATTTGCGCGAGGCCGTTGAGCTTTATCTGGAGGAGTTCCCCATGAAACTGATGGGCGCGCCCTTGGTGACGACGTTCGCCGTGCAGGAACATGCCTGAACTCCCCATTCTGTCAGGCCGGGACATTATCAGGGCCTTGGAGCAACTGGGCTTCGAACAGGTAAGGCAGCGCGGCAGCCATGTCCTTATGCGGCGAGGCACCCATGGCACTGTCGTGCCGCTGCACGCAGAAGTGAAGACTGGAACGCTGGCCGGTATTCTGCGGCAAGCCGAATTGACACAAAAAGACTTGCTTGAGGCGCTCAAATGACCCCCGACCGCCTCCTCACCCCGGATCGTATCCCCGCAGACCAGGACGCAGCGCTGCGTCCCAAGACGCTCGCCGAGTTTATCGGTCAGGCGGTGGCGCGCGATAATTTGCGGGTGTTTATCGAGGCCGCGCGGTCTCGCTCCGAGGCGCTCGATCATGTGTTGCTGTTTGGACCGCCGGGGCTGGGCAAGACCACGCTGGCGCAGATCATCGCGCGCGAGATGGGGGTGGGCTTTCGTGCCACATCGGGCCCGGTGATCGCCAGATCGGGGGATCTGGCCGCGCTGCTCACCAATCTGGAGGAAGGCGATGTGCTGTTCATCGACGAGATTCACCGGCTCAATCCGGTGGTCGAAGAAGTGCTGTATCCGGCGATGGAGGACCGCGCGCTCGACCTGATCATCGGCGAAGGGCCAAGCGCGCGTAGCGTTCGCATCGATCTGCCCGCGTTCACGCTGATCGGCGCGACGACGCGGCAGGGGCTGCTGACCACACCGTTGCGCGACCGGTTCGGCATTCCGGTGCGGCTCAATTTCTACACGGTCGAAGAGCTCGAGGCGGTGGTCACGCGCGCAGCCCGATTGCTGGGACTGGGGATCGCGCCTGATGGTGCGACCGAGATAGCGCGGCGCGCGCGCGGCACCCCGCGCGTTGCCGGACGGTTGCTACGCCGGGTGCGCGATTTTGCCAATGTCGCCGGCCAGCCCAGCGTCGATGCAGCCGCCGCCGATGCTGCACTTACCCGGCTTGAGGTCGACCGGCTGGGGCTGGACGCGATGGACCGGCGTTATCTGATGATGATCGCGGAT
>JBBQXX010000139.1:0-7000 GCA_038209235.1 Sphingomonadales bacterium
CAAGGGCCATCTGGGCAGCAACGTGGAGCGCGTCGTCCGCCAGAGCAGCAAGCCGGTGTTGGTGGCAACCCGCGTATTCAAAGCCACGCAGCGGATCGCGGTTGCCTTTGATGGCGGAAAATCAAGCCGCAAGGCGCTCGACTACGTCTTGGCCTCGCCGCTGTTCGCCGCGCTGGATATCGATATCGTGCTGGCCGGACCCCATACCGAAAAGTACGCGGCGCGCATCGACTGGGCGCAAGCAAAGTTCACCGGCCGCGCCGGGGTCAAGGCCATCCACCGTGAAGGCAATCCCGACCTGGTGTTGCAGCATGTCGCCAAGGAACGCGCCATCGACCTGTTCGTGATGGGGGCCTATGGCCACAGCCCGCTGCGCAACATGCTGGTCGGTAGCACGACCACCCAGACGATCCGATCGGGACAGATGTCAGTGCTGCTGTTCTGCTGAGAACCTGCCTTCGGGCTAACCCGGCTTCGGGCTAACCCGACAGTTCATCGGCGACCATGCCGCTGACCGCGGCGACCACCTTGGCGATGCCTTGCGGGTTGGGGTGGATGCCATCGGGCAGCATCAGCTTGGGATCGGTGATCACCCCGTCGAGAAAGAACGGATAGAGGCCCGCATCATATTTCTCGGCGAGTTTGACAAAAATCGGGTTGAACCTGCCCGCATAATCCCGCCCCAGATTGGGCGCGGCGATGATTCCGGTCAGCACCACCTCGATATCGCGCTTTTTCAGTTCGGCGAGCATCGCCTCCAGATTGGTTTCGGTCTGGTCCGGGCTGATGCCGCGCAGCATGTCGTTGCCGCCCAAACCCAGAATGACCAGGTCAGGCTTGCGCGGCAAGCCATCAAGCGCGAACGCCAGCCTTTGCAGGCCCGCCGCTGTGGTATCGCCCGAAACACCCGCATTGTGGACGCTGACCTTCAAACCCTTGGCCGACAGCGCTTTTTCCAGCTGCGCCGGAAAGCTTTCATCCTGCTTGACGCCGTAGCCTGCATACAGGCTGTCGCCAAACGCCATCACCAGCTTGGTGTCTGCGTTCAATCCAGCAGGCGTTGCCGCAGCTTTGGCGCGTTCGACCGGCGGTCGTGTCGTTTCGTCAGACGGCTGCGAACAGCCGGTGATGCAATGGACAAGCGTCAATGCGGTCCCATATAGAACGTAATTCCGACCCAAGCGAAAGCCCTTTCAATCCATGCACGATACCCTGACGCGGTCCAATATCGCTATTGCCGCTCGCAATGTCACCCTCTCGCTGGGCGACAGCGCCAATCCGACGCAGATTCTGAAGGGCATAGACCTTGATATTCCGCTGGGTGAGAGCGTCGCGCTGCTTGGGCCATCGGGATCGGGCAAGTCCTCGCTGATGGCCATCCTGTCGGGGCTGGAACGCGCCAGCAGCGGGACGGTGACCGTAGCCGGGCTGGACTTCGGGCCGATGGATGAAGATGGCCTAGCCCGGGCGCGGCGCGGCCGCATCGGCATCGTCTTGCAGGCGTTTCACCTGTTGCCGACGATGACCGCGCTGGAAAATGTCGCGGTGCCGCTGGAGCTTGCCGGGCTTGCCGATCCGTTCGGCGCTGCGGCGCGCGAGCTTGAGGCGGTAGGTCTGGGCCACCGGCTGACGCATTATCCCAGCCAGCTTTCGGGCGGCGAACAGCAGCGCGTGGCGATTGCGCGCGCGATGGCACCGGAGCCGGAGATCATCTTTGCCGATGAGCCGACGGGCAATCTGGATGGCACCACCGGAGAAGCGATCATCGACCTGCTGTTCAGCCGCCAGCGCGAAAGCGGCGCGACGTTGCTGATCATCACCCACGATCCGGCGCTTGCCACGCATTGCAACCGGGTGATCGAAATGCGCGACGGGATGATCGTCGCCGACGGGCCAGGCGGTGCGGCGTGAGCGGGGTATTAATGCTTGAACCCACTGTACCGTTGTGCGGGATTGACCCCGAATCCAGCAGTCAGGTTATAGTGTCTTCGCCCCTGGATTGCGGCTTTCGCCGCAAAACCCAGGCTTTGGCGATGACCGCATGACCTGGGCGCAAATCTGGCGGATCGCGCGGCGCGACCTTTCCGGGCGGTTTCGCGGGCTTCGTCTGCTGATCGTCTGCCTGTTTCTGGGCGTGGCGACGCTGGCCACCATCGGCAGCCTCACCGCGTCGATCACCGGCGAACTGTCGCAGCGCGGGCAGGTCATCCTGGGTGGTGATTTCGAGGCCACGATGGCGCAACGCACGGCCAGCGATGCCGAACTTGCCGCGTTCGAGCGCGAGGGGCTGGTCTCCGGTACCGTGCGCATGCAGGCGATGGCGCAGCGCGCCGGCCCACGCAGCTCGGGCACCGGCCCCGATGCGATCCTCGCTGAACTGAAGGGCGTCGATTACGATTATCCGCTTTATGGCACACTGACGTTGCAATCGGGCAAATACGGTCCGCTCAACCCGGCCAGCGCGGTGATTGGCGCGGGGCTGGCCGACCGGCTCGACCTGAAAACCGGCGATAGCATCAAGTTCGGCGAGGCGCTGTTCACCATCACCGGGATCATCGCCGATGAGCCTGACAGGCTGGGCGAAGGGTTCACGCTCGGCCCGGTGGCGCTGGTCTCGGATCTGGGCATCCAGCGCACCGGGCTGATCCAGCCGGGCAGCATGTACGAAAGCAAATACCGCGTCAAAGTCAGCGCGCTGGCCGATCCGGTGCAGGCGATCGACCGGATCAAGGCGCAGTTTCCGCAAGCCGGGCTCGAACTGCGCGATCGGGAACGCGGTGCGCCGGGCACCGCGCGCTTTATCGAGCGGATGGGGCAATTTCTCTCGCTGGTCGGGCTGGCCGCGCTGGTTATTGCCGGCATCGGCGTGGGCAATGGCGTGGCATCGTATCTGGCCAGCAAGCGCAGCGGCATCGCCACGTTAAAGGTTCTGGGCGCAGGCTCAGGCGACATATTGCGCATCTATCTGGTGCAGATCCTCGCGGTGTCGGCGCTGGCAATTGCAGGCGGACTGGTGGCAGGCGCGCTAATCCCGCCTGCGATCATCGCGGCGGCGGGCGACGTGCTGCCGGTCAAACCGGGCTTTGCGATCTATCCGCTGCCGCTGCTGGTGAGCGCGGCTTACGGCCTGCTCATCGCCTTCATCTTCGCGCTGCCGCCACTGGCGCGCGCGCGGCATATCCCGGCAGCGGGGCTGTTCAGATCGCTGGTGGAGCGCGCGCGCTGGCCCGACAAGACCACGCTGGCGTTGGTCGGTGCGGGGGTCGCTGCGATCGTAATGCTGGCGTTGGTGACGGCGCGCGAGGCGGTGTTCTCGGCCTGGTTCATCGCGGCGGCCACCGGTGTGCTGCTGCTGCTCGCCGCGATCGGCTGGGCGATCCGCTGGACCGCATCGCGGCTGCCGCGACCACGCGCGCCGCTGCTGCGGCTGGCGCTCGCCAACCTGCACCGCCCCGGCGCGCAGACCGGGCAACTGGTGGTGGCGTTGGGGCTGGGGCTGACGCTGTTCGTCATTCTGGCGGCGATCCAGACCAGCCTGACCAACGAGATCACCCGCACGGTGCCGACGCAAGCCCCCAACCTGTTCGTGCTCGATGTGCCGGTCGACCAGGAGGCGCGGTTTCGCGCGCTGGTCGAGCAGGCGGCACCAGGCGCTGCGGTCAACGCGGTGCCGGCGCTGCGCGGCACGATCACCGGCTACAAGGATGTCCGCGTCGCCGATCTTGACGATATTCCCGACAACGCCTGGGTGCTGCGCGGCGAGCGCGGGCTGACCTATGCCGAAACCTTGCCCGAAGGCAGCGAGCTGATCGAGGGCAAATGGTGGCCCAAGGGCTATGACGGTCCGCCGCTGGTCTCGGTCGACAAGGAGATGGCAGCGACGCTCGATCTGGAGATCGGCGACATGCTGACCGTCAGCCTGCTGGGCCGCGAGTTTGCCGCCAAGATCGCCTCGCTGCGCCAGATCAACTGGGATACGATGGGCTTCAACTACGTGATGGTGTTCAGCCCGAACACGCTGCGCGATGCGCCGCACAATCTGGCGGGCACGATCTCGCTCGATGGTGTTTCTGAACGGGGCGGGGCTGAAAGGGGCAACGCCGACACCAGTGCGCAAGAACGCGCGGTCTCCAAGGCAGTGCTCGCTGCGTTCGCCTCGGCCACGGTGATCGAGGTGCGCGATGTCATCGGGCAGGTCTCGACCATCCTGACCCAGATCGCCACCGCGATTGCCGCTGCCGGATCGATCGCCATCGCGTCAGGCATCGCGGTGCTGATCGGCGCGATCGCCGCATCACGTCAGGCGCGCATCTATGACAGCGTGATCCTCAAGACACTGGGCGCGACGCGGCGGCAGATACTATCGGCCCAGGCACTGGAATACGGCCTGCTTGCCGCCTTGCTGGCGGTGGTGGCGCTGGCGCTGGGGCTGACAGCGGCATGGTTTGTGATCACTCAAATCTTCAGCTTCAGCTGGCAACCCGACTGGGCCGTGGTGCTGATGACGCTGGGCGGCGGAGCATTGCTGACGCTGGGGCTAGGCCTGGCAGGATCACTCCCGGTGCTGGCGGCACGGCCCGCACAGGCTTTAAGGCAGTTGTAGGGGGGGATAATGTTAAAAAAAAGTTCGGGATTCGAGGCAGGAACTGGGCCGATTTAAGACGGTCCGCATAACGCCCGAGAAGATCAGATAGCTGCCAATCCGCAGCCGGTAGCGCGAGACTCTATCAGGTGGAATAAAAGGGAGGCACACCCAGGCTACCAACTTTATCATTGAGGAAACTTCTATGCGTCTCTACCGCTAGCAACCACACATGGCCGAGGATAAAACTTTCAAGCTCCGATACGTCGGCGAGCGCTACTCGGGTGCCCGATTGCCTGTAAACATGCTGTCCGATCTTCCAGCATTTCGCGACCTTCTGGTGTCGTTTGCAAAAGACCAATGGAAAGCACGCCATCCCGATCGGCAGCGCGTGCCAAAAGGCTTCGATGCTAGCCTGACACTTGACCTGACGACGATCGAGGTGGGGAGCGCGCTTCCGAATTTAGTTTGGAGTCGCGAGGTAGCACAAGCATCTCTTCCCGGCTTCGAGGATGAACTCGCTGAAATCGTCGAAGCGTCATACTCGGATATCATAGGTTTGTTTGAGGGGGTTGCCGCAGGTCAGGATACGCCTGATCTGAGTCCCGACAAGCTGCGCGCGCTGGACAAGTTCGGAGCGGGCCTTCGTGCTGACGAGAAGATCGAACTGACGTCCGTGACCGGTGGGAACGTCGTCTTCTTGGACGTCGAACGGCGCAAGCGCCTTATTATCTCAGGCCGTGACACGTATAGCATACGTCTTACGGGGATAGGGACGCTCGCT
This sequence comes from Sphingomonadales bacterium, assembly GCA_038209235.1. Lineage (GTDB taxonomy): Bacteria > Pseudomonadota > Alphaproteobacteria > Sphingomonadales > Sphingomonadaceae > Blastomonas. The sequence continues at coordinate 5,367 of JBBQXX010000139.1, forward strand.
TCCAATTCTATGTATGGCCACGTCATCATCCGCACGGAACGGGGTGACATTTCAATCCCGGTCGATCCGCAAGAGATAATTGACGACTTTGATGGTAGTCTTGACCAGTCAGTCCAGTATGACGTTCTTGTCGAGGTCGATCATGGGGAACATATCCGCAAGGTTCTTGACGTCTTCGATGTGGGGGTTGTCGATGCAAGCATTGAAGCTGGTATGTTGAGATCCCAAGAGCGTTTCGCCGAAATTAGTCGCCTTCAAGAAGGCTGGTTAGATGGGATAGGCGCGGCGATCGATGATGCTGCGTTGCAGTCGGCTCAAAAATTTGTCCATGCCCGCATTGTGCATGCTGCTTCGATGAAGATATACCCCAATGAAGGTGCGGGTGTTCTGATCGAGCTTGAGGCAAGCGGCTGGGATATGTCTCTCGAGTTCGCTGCCAATGGCTCGGTCCAGATGTATGGCATTGAAGTTGACGGCGACGATGAGTTGGAACCGCAAGCCTTCGCGTATGTCGGTGAGCAACTTTTGGCGGCCTTCGATGCAAAGGTCCGCCGCTGATGGGGGCCAAACTCACGGACGGCAACGAAATCCTTTTCAGGCAAATCCATCCGGACCTCGTGCAGGATGGTGAGCCCTCCAGCAGCGCGTTTCGGCCGAAGGAAGCTGACGATAACAAGCTTTCGGTTGACCGCAGCGCCGTCACCTCGGTCCAAGCGGCTTACCGTCTCTACACGGGCAATGGCTACAAATCCGTGGCAATTTATGGCGTCAGCGTCGCCGAGTTCGGGGCTCATGGTATCCCGTGCGAAGAAGATCCGCTTGCAGCGACTGAATTATTGACGGCTAACCCGGCACACGCGTTCGCGAGCTTCGACGGCCTTGGAGGCAGCAAGCAGAGGACCTTGGCGAAGCGAATTAAGAAAGTAGCGATCGCGCGGGGCATACTGCATCCCGCGCTCAGCGAGGGCGACGACGATAACGGGGTTTAGTAGGCCGAACATCGGCAGGACGTTGCTGCCCAAACTATAACTGTAGTGCGTTTGCGTTCGGGGATCTCCGAGCGGCCTATGAACGGCCGACATTGGCGCAAAGCTGCCCCCAAAAAAAGGCTGCCCCGGTTTCCCGGAGCGGCCGTTTTTCGTGGCTCACCCTTGCAGGTGAGAATGGCGTGGGTCAGGCGATGCAGAACGTTGAGCCAGAACTTTGACAATAGGGGTCTTGGTAGCGACGCCCGCCTCAAGTGCCAGTTCCACCGCGCAAAGCACAGCTTGTTCGTCGTGCTGCAGCACGAGCGCCATGATCTCGGCCATCTCGCGATCGCCGCCGGGGCGGCGAAGCAACTGGACCGGCAACTGCTTGAACGCATCGGGCAGTTGCGTGAACAGCGCGCTTTCCCTTCACGCCTAGTGGTCCGATTCTGACATTTGCATCCCAATCCGGCCTGAGCGAGAGCAAATGTCAGAATCATCAGGACCACTAGTAATTATATGTTGCTAGTCACGTGAATCTAAAGTTCGCCGCATAACGTCTTGTCGGTTTTTTGGCAGAAGCGTTTGACCGAAGCGAGGATTTCGTCGGCGGATTTGGTCCATCTGTATGGCTTCGGGTTTTCGTTGTGGCGGTCGATAAAGGTG
>JBBQXX010000140.1:0-6986 GCA_038209235.1 Sphingomonadales bacterium
CTTTTCCGGCAAGGCTGTGACGCTGGCCGAAGGCGCGCTCTATTCGGACGACCCGGCATTCTACAAGAAACAGCTCGATATGCTCGCTGCGATGACGCCCGCAAAGGTGACGGCAGCGATGCAGAAATGGCTGACCCGGCCTGTCGCCAAGCTGCACGTGCTTCCCGGCGAGCGCGAAGCCTATGACGAATTGCCCGCCGATGCAGACAAACCTTCGGCCCAAAACAGCTTCAAGCGCACCGGCGCGCTGTCATCGCCGGCGTTTTATTCGAGCATGGCGAGCGACGCCTTTCTCGCGGGCGAAGCGAGCAAGGGGCCGCTGGCGGCGGTTGACCGCACCACCTTCCCCGAAGCTGGCCCGGTGCCCGATCTTGATTTCCCCGATGTCGAGGAAACCAAGCTCTCCAACGGCATCACGGTGCGCTTTGCCAAGCGGACGGCGGTTCCGGTGGTGCGTGTCGCGGTCAGTTTCGATGCAGGCTATGCCAGCGATCCCAAGGATGGCCTGGGCACCAACAGCCTGATGATCGCTTTGCTGCAGGAAGGCACGACAACCAAGAATTCGGTGCAGCTTGCCGAGGCGCAGGAGCGGCTGGGCACCAACATCAACGCCAGCTCCGATCTGGACCGGACCACGGTTTCGATGAGCGCGATGAACGCCAATCTGGGTGCCTCGCTTGATCTGCTCGCCGATGTCATCCGCAACCCTGCCTTCGACGCCAAGGAGCTGGAGCGGGTGCGCGTCCAGCAACTGACGCGCATCCAGGCCGAAAACACCCAGCCGCAGGGGATTGCGCTGCGCAATCTGCCACCGCTGCTCTACGGTCCCGACCATCCTTATGGTGTGCCGCTGACCGGCACCGGTGATCCGGCTGTGGTCGGCAAGCTGAGCCGTGACCAGATCGCTGCCTATCACGGCCAATGGATGCGCCCCGAGCGCGCATCGATCTTCGTGGTCGGCGATACCGACCTCAAAGACATCCTGCCGATGCTGGAGGCGCGCTTTGGCAAATGGCCGTCGAACCGCATGGCGTTGCAGCAAAAGGATTTTAGCGCGGCTATCCCCGCAGGTCAGGGCCGGATCATCGTCATCGACCGGCCCAATTCGCCGCAATCGCTGATTCTGGCAGGTCAGGTGCTGAAGGCCAAGGGCACCGACAACCTGCTGGCGCTGGAAACCGCCAACGACATTCTGGGCGGGGATTTCCTGTCACGGATCAACATGGACCTGCGCGAGACCAAGGGCTGGTCCTACGGATCGCGCTCGCTGGTGCAGCGTCCCAAGAACGACGTGCCGTTCCTGGTATTCGCGCCGGTGCAGACCGACCAGACCGGGCCTTCGGTGGCAGCGATCATCGAGCAGATGAACGGCTTTATCGGTGACAATGGCGTGACGCCTGAAGAGCTTGACCGCACCGTCAAGGGTAACAGCCTTGAACTGGCGGGCACGTATGAGCGGTCCTCGTCGGTGCTGGGGCAGATGCAGTCCGATGCGCTGTATGGCCGCCCGACCAACTATGCCGAAAGCCTTGCGGCGCAATATCGCGCCCTGGACGCGGCCAAGCTCAACGGCGCGATGCGCGAGGCGCTGAACCCCAAGACGCTGACCTGGGTGATCGTCGGCGATGCCGCCAAGATCGAGGAACAGCTCACACCACTGGGCATGCCTGTCGAGGTTCGCCGCGCTGCCCCGGCAGCCGGAGACAAATAAGCCGAACGTTCAACCAACCCCTACGAAGAGAGGAATAACTATGTCAGTAGCAGGCCAGTATGATTGCATCACCAAATCACCGATGGGCGACCAGAAATCGGTGCTGACCATCAATGTCGATGGCGATGGCTGGACCGGATCGAACGCCGGCCCGATGGGCGCGCTCGAGATCACCGACGGCAAGGTGGATGGCAACACCGTCACCTGGACGATGGACATGAAGGTGCCGATGCCGATGAAGCTGGAAGGCTCAGCCGTCGTCGATGGCGACACCATCACCGGCGCGGTCAAGGCCGGTGCGTTCGGATCGATGGCCATGTCAGGCACCCGCCAGGCATAAGCGACCCTATCAAATCCTCCCCCTTGGGGGAGGGTTTGTTATCGGTGCGACTCGACCGGATCGTTCGGATCAGGCGTGTCCACCGCCGAGACATGGTTGAGCGCGATCACCCAGCGCCCGCCAACCCGCCGCATCAGCCGGGTGTTGATGCCATATTGCGGACTTTCTGCCCGATCGAGATGAAAGCGGCTGATCAGTTGCGCGGCATCATCGCTGAGCATCTCGACCTTGATCTGGTAAAAATGCAGCGTTCCGCGCCGTTCGGGCGTACCGCCATAATCGCGGACATAATGATCGAGCGTGCCCTGCCAGTCGTCCTGAAACCGCCCGCGCGAGACGAACACGACGCTCGGGTTCTGGAAGCCGTGCATATAGCCTGCAAAGTCCCCGCGATTCCATGCTGCTGCCATGTCGGCGATGACTGTGCGAATTTCGGCCTCGGGTGAGGGTTCGTCGGCTTTTGCCGCGCCATAGCCCAGATACACCAGCGCCAAAGCGAACACCGCCGTTTTCAATTCAGTTAGCACCCTTGCCACCCTTGCCGATCTTGGCCTTTTCTGCCGCGATAAACTCTTCCATCTTGGCTTCCATCACCGGCAGCGGCACCGAGCCCAGCGCCAGGAACGTGTCGTGGAAGGGCCGCTGGTCGAACGCGGTGCCAAGCTCGGCCTCGGCCCTGGCGCGCATCTTGCGCAGGCTGATCTCGCCCAGCTTGTAGGCCAGCGCCTGAGCCGGCCACGAGATATAGCGATCCACCTCGGTCTCGACATCGCGCTGCGCCAGCGCGGTGTGGCTGGCGAGATAATCGATCGCCTTCTGGCGGCTCCAACCCTTGGTGTGGATGCCTGTATCGATCACCAGTCGCACTGCACGCCACATCTCAAAGGTTTCGCGCCCGAATTCCTCATACGGTGTTTCATACAGACCCAGCTTTGTCCCCAGCCATTCGGTGTAAAGCCCCCAACCCTCGCCATAGCCCGAGAAATAGGTTGTCCGCCGGAAGTCGGGCCGGTCGGGTGCCTCCAGCGCGACGGCTGCCTGAAAGCTGTGCCCCGGAATACACTCGTGCAGCGTCAGCGCGGTCAGGTTGTACAGCGGCCTTGATGCCAGGTCATAGGTGTTGAACAGGCAGCTATCCAGCCCGCCGCGTCCCGAGGTGTAGATCGGCGCGATGACATCGGGCACCGGCAGGATCGTGAACCTGTAACGCGGCAGGAAGTTGAATGTATCCTTCAGCTTGCCGTCCATCTTCTTGGTGACATAGGCGGCGTACGACAGCAGTTCGCGCGGGGTCTTGGCGTAGAACTGCGGGTCGGTGCGCATGAAGGTCAGGAACTCGGCGAACGTCCCCTTGAACCCCGTCGCGCGCATCGTCGCCTGCATGTCGGCATCAATCCGCGCGACCTCTTTCAAACCGATTGCGTGAATCTGCTCAGGCGTCAGATCGAGCGTGGTATAGAGCCTGATCTGGTCCTGGTAGAATGCCTTGCCATCGGGCAGCGAATAGGCGTCGATCTTGGTGCGCGCGCCGGGCATATACTCGCCGCGCATGAAGGTAAGCAGCTTTGCATAAGCAGGCGCAAGAGATGTCTCGATGGCGTTGAGCGCCTGCGCCCGCAATGCCGCCTGTTCGGCTGCCGGGATCGATTCAGGCATGGTCTTGAACGCATCGTAAAACGGGTTGGCCTCGCCAGCCATGGTGAAGGCCTCGATGGTCTTGTCGCGGCCTTCGATGCCGACACGCGGCACGGTATAGCCCCGCGCCAGCCCGGCGCGCATGTTTATGATATGCTCATCGAAATGACGCGGAATATCGTTCATCCGCCCCAGATAACGACGGTACCCTGCGGCATTGGCAAAGCCCTGACGCGGGTTGAGCCCACCCCAGAAAAACGTATCGCTGTTGAACGGTGCCTCATAGGTCTTATAGCTGATGCTATTGGCGTTTTCCCACACCGACTGGCGGAACACCGCAGCGTTGACCTGTTCGTCGGCGGACAGCTGATCGATCGCAATGGTATCAAGCTGGCGCAGCACGTCTTGCCAATAGACCAGCCGCCGCGCCTGTGCCTCGGCGGATTCGCTGGCAAAACGGTCCCCCTGGATCCAGCGGCCGCCCTCCTTGATCTGGGCAAATTCCGCCTGCCGCCACGTCCATTCGGCGTTATAAAGCGCCCGCAATGTTGCGTCCATCGGGCCGGGTGCGGGCTTGGCAGCGGCGCTCGCGGCAGCCGCGCTGTCCTGAGCAAAGCCGGGGGCTGCGGCAAGGCTCGCCGTCCCAAGAAACAGCGATACCAAAAGGCATGATGCGCGCATGATTTAGACCCCGATGTAACCGCGTTAGACTTCAGCGATTAGACGCAGGCCATCCTAAGATGGTCAAGCGAGGAAGCGCATTTTCGTATGCAAGAATGCCGCTGATATGATGCTCAAATCACAACCGTTCTCACCCGGCTACTCCACCCCGCGCCGCTTCAGCAGCGCCGAGCGCAAACACCGGCACACCAGCTCGTCGCGCTGGTTGATCAGTTCGTGCGTGAACGTAACGATCCCCGCATTGGGCCGTGATTGCGAGTCCTTGAGTTCGCTCACCTGGCTGGTCGCGCGCATCGTATCGCCGATGAACACCGGCTTGGGCATCACCAGCTTGTGATAGCCCAGATTGGCCACCAGCGTGCCCAGCGTCGTGTCGCTCACCGAAAGCCCGACCATCAACGCGAAGGTGAAGGTGCCGTTGACCAGGATCTGCCCGAATTCGCTCGCCTTGGCCGCCTCGACATCGAGATGCAGTGGCTGCGGATTGTGCGTCATTACCGTAAACAGCAGGTTGTCGGTCTCGGTCACCGTGCGGCGGATCTCATGCTCGATCCGGTCACCCACCTGCCATTCGTCAAAATATCTGCCAGCCATTCTTCTCTACCTCAAAAACCCATCTCCCTTGATGGGAGAGGGTTGCGCAGACTTATGAGCGAAGCGAATTAGTCGCAGCTGGGTGAGGGTGTCAGCAACGCCAGCGTCACCACGCCCAACCCCACCCTCATCCAACTGCGTCTATGCGCTGCGCGCCAAGCCTGCGTATCCTTCTCCCTGCGCGGGAGAAGGTTCTCACGCCGCCTCAACAGCCTCGATCCGGACCAGCAATGCATCGACCTGCACCTGCGCGCCTTGGCTGGCGTTCAGCTCCGCCACCACCCCATCGAACGGCGCGACCAGCGAATGCTCCATCTTCATCGCTTCCAGCGTCAGCAGCTTTTGCCCCTTGGTGACCGATTGCCCAGCGGCAACATCCACCGCGATCACCTTGCCCGGCATCGGCGAGAGGATGGTGCCGGAAGAAGCAGCGGCCCCTGCCTTTGGGCGCGATGCCAGGCAAACTTGAAATGGTTGGCCTTCCTCGAAGAAAACGGCCTCATCGGTGCAATCGCGCCGCTGCACCGCATTCCGGTTAGCGTTTACATCGACATAGTGCCATTGGCCAAGATCATCCAGATCACCCACCGCAAGTTCGAGCCGCTCAAGCCGTCCGTTGACGGTTGCATGATAGTGGTAATGGGGCGGGGCATTCAGCCTGAACCCGTCGGGACCACCGGAGGGCTTGGTCGCCTTGGTTGCCAGCCATACGCTGATATCTGTGGCCACCCATGGGGGTATGCTCGATCCGGGCATGAGCGCATCAAGATTATCAGCGATGAAGCTGGTCGTGACCTCGCCATTTTTTACGCCGGCCGAGGTGACAAGACGATACAGGAAATTTGCGTTGCTCTTGACAGGCCAGACCTGCACCGAATCCAGGACGAAACGCAGCAGATCGAGCGCCTCTTCACGATCCGATTGCAAGACCACCAGCTTGGCGATCATCGGATCGTAATATTGGCTGACGCTGTCCCCCTGTTCGACGCCGGTTTCGATCCGCACGGACATGGGCATATCGGACTCGTCCAGTTCTGTCCCCAGTTCGAGGATTTCGAGCTGGCCGATGCTGGGTAGAAAGCCACTAGCGGGGTCTTCAGCATACAGCCTTGCCTCAATGGCATGCCCCTTGATCGACAGCTCATCCTGCCGCTTGGGCAGCACCTCACCGCTCGCCACGCGCAGTTGCCATTCGACCAGATCGACCCCGGTGATCTCCTCGGTCACCGGGTGTTCGACCTGCAACCGGGTGTTCATTTCCATGAACCAGATGCGGTCTGCGCGCAGGCCCTCCGATCCATCGGCGATGAACTCGATGGTGCCAGCACCTTCATAATCCACCGCCTGCGCCGCGCGCACCGCTGCGCCGCACACGGCTTCGCGCGTCGCTGCGTCCATGCCTGGCGCGGGGGCTTCCTCGATCACCTTCTGGTGGCGGCGTTGCAGCGAACAGTCGCGCTCGAACAGGTGCACGACATTGCCGTGGCTGTCGCCAAACACCTGCACCTCGATATGACGCGGGCTTTCGATCCATTTTTCGAGCAGCACGACATCATTGCCAAAGCTCGCCGCCGCCTCGCGCCGGCACGAGGTAAGCGCATCGGCAAAATCGCCCGCCGCATCGACCTTGCGCATCCCCTTGCCGCCACCGCCCGCAACCGCCTTGATCAGCACCGGATAACCGATGATTGCCGCCTCCTCCGCCAGCCGCTCTGCGCCTTGTTCCTCACCCAGATAGCCCGGCGTGGTCGGGACACCGGCAGCATCCATCAGCTTCTTGGCGGCATCCTTGAGCCCCATCGCGCGGATCGATGCGGGTTTCGGCCCGACCCACACCAGCCCGGCATCGATCACCCCTTGCGCAAAATCGGCGTTCTCCGATAAAAACCCATAGCCCGGATGGATCGCCTCAGCGCCGGTCGCCTTGGCCACCGCGATGATCTTGTCGCCAACCAGATAGCTTTCGCGCGCTGGCGATGGCCCGATATGCACGGCTTCATCCGCCTGCCGCACATGCAGCGCCCC
>JBBQXX010000141.1:0-6924 GCA_038209235.1 Sphingomonadales bacterium
CAGCATCATCGCGGCCATGCCGGTGATCGGCTTGGTCATCGAATAGACCCGCCACAACGAGTTGGCATCGACCGGCGTTGCAATATCCAGCGCCAGATTGCCCGCAGTAATGTGCGTCGGCTCATCCGCGCCAAAGCCCAGCGTTGCCATCATGCCAGCGACCTTTTTGGACGAAACGTAACCCTCGACTTCCTTGCGGATCAGGGCAAAATCGGCAGGCGCCATCGTGCGCGCATAGGCGGGCATCGCGGCAAACAGCCCGAGCAAGCCGGCCGAGCTGAGCACATGGCGGCGGTTGAGGTTCGGCATGTGGTTGAGGACCTTGGACATATTTACTCCCGTTGCGTATTCTGCGCCCATCGCAGCGGGCGGATTTATCGATGCTGAATGGCAGCGCGCGCGGCCTTGGCAAACAACGTCGGCAACCCTGCCTGCGTGATCTGCTCAACCGGCCACCAGCTGCCACTCGTCAGGTTTTCAAGTGCAACCTTATCGATTTGGGGGCCGCGATAAAGCGCCAATGACAGCGACAGGGAAAAATGTGTGAAAACATGCGGCACAATATCATCCACGCGCTGCCACTGGCCAGATATCGGCGGTGCGTCGCTGCCGTTACGGCTTGCTGACCAGCCATCATCGGGCAAAGCGCGCATTCCGCCCAACATGCCCTTGTCCGGCCGCTCGACCAGCAGCACCGCGCCGTCCTGCTCGATCCAGAACGCGGTACCGGTGCGCGCAGGTCTTGGCTTTCTGGGTGGCTTGACCGGCAGCGATTCGGCAATGCCAGCGATCCGTGCAACGCAATGCGCCGCGACCGGGCAGATGAGGCACGATGGGTTGCGCGGGGTGCAGATGGTTGCCCCCAGATCCATCATCGCCTGTGCAAAATCGCCGGGGCGTGCAGGTGGCAGCAGCGCAGCGACCAAGGTGCGGATTTCGGCTTTCGCAGCAGGCAGCGGCGTGGTGATCGCAAACAGCCGGGCCGTCACCCGCTCGACATTGGCATCGACCACCGCCGATGGTCGGTCAAAGGCGATCGCAGCCACCGCAGCCGCGGTGTAATCGCCGATGCCCGCAAGCTGACGCAAACCCGCTTCGGTGTCGGGAAATTGCCCGCCATGCTCTGCCACCACGGCGCGCGCGCAGGCGATCAGGTTGCGCGCGCGCGCATAATAGCCCAGCCCCGCCCATGCCGCGAGCACATCGGCAGGTGGCGCGGCGGCAAGCGCCTCTATGGTGGGCCAGCGCGCAGTAAAGGCTTCGAAATAGCCGATCACCGCCGCCACCGTGGTCTGCTGCAGCATGATTTCAGACAGCCAGACGCGATACGGATCGGGCCTCTCCCCCGCCCTGTGATCGGCAGGGCCGGTACGCCACGGCAAAATGCGCGCGTGCGCATCATAGTGCGCCAGCAAGGCCGCAGCGATGGGCGCGGCGGGCAGCTCATCCACAATTTTTTCGGAACACTCGACGGGCATGGCCCGGCTATGCCATGGTCCGTCTCAGGATGGAACGCGATAAGCCCCTTGCAACACCGGTGCGCCCAAAGACCGCCAAGCGCCCGCCTGCGCCTGTCCGGCGTGAGCGTTCGCGCGGCGGCGAAGCACGCGGCATCGCCGATCTGATCCCCGCGATAGGAGAGACCAGCTTTCGCCGGTTCGGCTTTATCCAGAGCTCGCTGGTCAGCCGCTGGGCCGAGATTGCAGGGCCTCGCTACGCCGCGATGGCCAGCCCCGAATCGATCGCCTTCCCGCGTGGCAAGAAGGCCGAGGGAACGTTGCAGCTGGTGGTGACCAGCGCGACCGCGATCTTCATGCAACATGCCGAGCCGGAGATCATCGCGCGGGTGAACCGCTTTTTCGGTTATTGCGCGATAGTCCGGGTCAAATATCGCCATGGTGCCTTGGTGCGGCCCAAAATTTCGGGGCCACGGTCCCTGCCGCCACCTTCGCTCAAGCCGATTTCCATCGCACCGGCCGATGGCCTCAGGCCGATCACCGACCCCGAGTTGCAGACCGTGCTCGAATCGCTGGCGCGCAGCATGGCCGAAAAAGAGGCTCGCGAGGCCGCTGGTGATGCAGCCCCGGTTCATCTCAAAAGCGACAATTTGAAGCCTGTAAATCTGTTTGCACGCACATTATCACCCTGGTCACCTGAAGAGGCCCCGTCATGATTGCGCCAATGCGCCCGTTCCTTGCCTTTGCCGCGATTGCGCTCGCCACCACCACCGGCGCGTTGTTTGCGACCGGCATTTCGGCACAGACAACCGCAGTCTTATGGCCCGACAGGGTCAGCCAGTCGCAGGTCGGCGGCCATCTGCTGGGCAATCCGGCAGCGAGCCGCAAGCTGATCGAATATATGAGCTATACCTGCCCGCATTGCGCGGCGTTCGAGGTGGAATCGAACCCGGCGCTGCCTACCGGCTTTATCGCCGATGGCAAGACCAGCCTTGAAGTGCGCAATTTCATCCGCGATCCGGTTGATCTGACCGTGGCATTGCTCGCCCGTTGCGGCGAACCGCGCAGCTTTTTCCGGCGGCACAAGGGCCTGCTCGCCAGCCAGCGCACCTGGCTGGGAAAGGCCGGTGCGCTTGGCCGCGATGGCCAGGCGGCCTGGTATCAGGGCGATACCAATACGCGGCTCAAGCGGATCGCGGGCGACCTTGGCCTTTACGACGAACTGCGCCGCCATTCGCCGCTGGCCACCGATGCGCAGATCAACGTGTGCCTGACCAGCAAGGCCGAGCAGAACAAGGTACTGGCGATGACAAAATTTGCGACCGACACGGTCAAGGTGCAGGGCACGCCCAGTTTCACGCTCAACGGCAAGCTGTTGCCTGACGTCTATGACTGGAAAAGTCTGGAACCGCTGCTGGCTAGCCGCTAAAGCGTCAGGTAAGACGTTACTGGATTTTCAGGAGTTCATCTAAAAATTCTCCCCGGCACGCGGAGGGGGACCGCAAAGCGGTGGAGGGGCAGCGGGATAGTGGTTGCCATTTGGCATTGCGCCCAGCCGCCTCCCCTCCGTCAGCCCCGAAGGGCTGCCACCTCCGCGGTTCGGGAAGGATTTTTAGAGAAGCTGCTGCTCTTGCTATCTGTTCATTTCAAGGACCAAGCCCTTATGAAGCGTATTGTCAGCCTGATTGCCCTGCCCCTGATGCTATCGCTCGCCGCGTGCGGGGGTGAGGCCGATACCGGCGATGCCACCGCGACCAAGGGTGAGGCGATTGCCACCATTCCTGCGCCTGCCGGCCAGAACTGGACCGAGACCGTCACCAAGACCCCCGAGGGCTATTTCGTGCTGGGCAATCCTGCAGCACCGATCAAGCTGGTCGAATATGCATCGCTGACGTGCAGCCATTGCGCTGATTTCGCCGAGACCGCGTTCGCCACGATCCGCGACAAATATGTCGCCAGCGGCCGGGTCAGCTTCGAACTGCGCAATTTCGTGCGCGAACCGCTTGATCTGACCGCATCGATGCTGACCCGTTGCGGACCGGAAACCAGCTATTTCGCGCTGACCGAGCAGGTTCTGGCGAATCAGGCGGATATCTTCACCAAGGCGCAGGCGTTGGGCCAGCAGCGTTTCGATCAGGTGCTCGCGCTGCCCGATAACCAGCGCTACGTGGCGCTGGCAGAAGCCACCGGCCTTACCGATTTCTTCGCCCAGCGGGGCATCTCGCGCGATCAGGCCAACCAGTGCCTGACCGATGTCGATGCCGCGCGCGCCATGGCCGACAACACCGGCAAGGCGACCCGCGAAGACAAGATTCAGGGCACGCCAACCTTCTTCATCAACGGCCGCCAGGTCGATTTCACCGGCTGGCCTGCACTGGAAGCCGAGCTTCAGACGATGGGAGCGCGATAACCCATAGATGGACGAAGGGGGGCTGATCGAGACACGGGCTGGCCCGGCTGAAAAAGCCGGTCCGGTGACCAGCGCCCCCCAAAACAGCGCATCCCAAAACAGCGCCCCCCGGAACAGCGCCCCAATGCGGTTCAAGCGGCTGAAGCTCAGCGGCTTCAAGAGCTTTGTCGAGCCATCCGAACTGCGCATCGAGCCTGGGCTGACCGGCATCGTCGGTCCCAATGGCTGTGGCAAATCGAACCTGCTTGAGGCGATCCGCTGGGTGATGGGCGAAAGTTCGCCCAAATCGATGCGCAGCGGCGGCATGGAAGATGTCATCTTCGCCGGAACCGCGACCCGCCCGGCGCGCAACTTCGCCGAAGTCTCTTTGCTCACCGAGGTCAGCCACCCGGTGCTCGCAGCGGTTTCGGTCGAGGATGGCGAGCTTGAAGTGGTGCGCCGGATCGAGCGCGGCGCAGGCAGCGCCTATCGCGCCAATGGCCGCGATGTGCGCGCCAAGGACATCGCCTTGCTGTTTGCCGATGCCGCCACCGGCGCGCACAGCCCCGCGCTGGTCAGCCAGGGGCGGATCGCGGCGGTCATTTCCGCCCGGCCTGCCGAACGCCGCCAGATGCTTGAGGAGGCAGCAGGGATCGCGGGGCTGCATGTGCGCCGCAAGGATGCCGAACAGAAGCTGCGCGCCACCGAAGCCAATCTGGAACGGCTGCAGCAATTGCTGGGCGATATGGAACTGCGCACCGCAACGCTTGCCAAACAGGCGCGCGCTGCCGAACGCTATCGCAAGCTGAGCCGCGAGATCGCGATAGCCGAGGCGCGCGCGCTGTTTGCTCGCTGGCAAGCGGCGGCAGCAGCAGCACAGGCAGCGCGGGCGGAGGCTGCGGCGGCTGAGGCGAACGTCGCATTATCGCAGGGCGCACACACCACCGCGCAGACCGGCCAGCGCGTGGCCATCGAAACGCTGGCTGATGCGCGCGGCGGCTTGCAGCACAGCCGCGAACACAGCCAGGCGCTCAGCCACCGGCTGGCGACGCTGCAAGCCGAACGCGATGCTGCCGCCCAACGCCTTGCCGACCTCGACCGGCAGGGCGCGCAGATAGCCGAAGACAGCGCGCGCGAGGACCGGCTGACGCACGATGCGATAACAGCGCTAGAACGGCTTGAGGCGCAGAACGCTCGGGTGCAGGCCGATGTCGTCGCCGAGGAAGCACGTGGCCCGGGCCTCACGCAGGCGCAGGACAATGCCGAGCGCGCCGCGCGCCAGGCCGAGGTTGCGCTGGCCCAGGCCAATGCCGAACAGGCCCGCACGGATGCCGATATCAAGGTAGCCGATGCTGCGATGAACACTGCACTCAGCCGCCAGCGGCGCTGCGCAGAAGACCTTGCGCGCACGCAGGCGCAGCTTGGCGCGCTGGGTGACGCTGACGTGCTCGCCAGATTGTGCGACGATGCGCTGGCCGATTGCGCGCGCACCGCCGCTGCCAAGGCCGCTACTGGCAGCGCATTGGTCGAGGCGCAATCGGGCCGCGATGCGTTGGTCCACGCGCGCGACTCCGCACAGGCCGAGCTTGCCGCGTTGCGCGCCGAGATGCATGCGATGACGCGCGAGATCGTGGCGCTGACACGAGACCTTGCCAAGCAAGCAGGCGGTGCCGACCGCGCGCTTGACCAGGTGCGCGCCGACAAGGGCTATGAAAAGGCGCTCGCCGCCGCATTGGGCGAGGATCTTGGCGCAATTGTTGGCGCAGCGCAGGGCGATGGCCGCTTCTGGACCGGCGGCGCGGCGATATTGGACCTTGCGCAGGTGCCGCCTGCTGGCGAGCGATTGGCTGATCATGTCCAGGCCCCCGGGGCGCTGGGCGCGCGGCTGAGGCTGGTAATCGTCGCCGATAGCGACGACGGCCAGCCGCTTGGCCCCGGCATGCGGCTGGTCACCCGCGCCGGGCACATGCGGCGCTGGGATGGTTTTGTGTCGTCGGGCGATGGAGCGAGCGCTGCTGAACGGCTGGAGCGGCGTACCCGGTTGACGGAGTTGGAAGCCAGCCGCCCGCAGGTGCAATCCCGGCTGGCCGCTGGCGAGGTTGCGCTGGCCGATGGCCAGAACAATCTGGCTGCGCTGCAAGCCACCATCGCCGATCAGACCCGCGCGCTCAATATGGCCGACGCTGCCGAACGCGAGGCGCTGCGCGACCGCGACCAGACTGAGCACGCGCTGGCCCGCGATGCCGAGCGCCGCGAGGATCTGGCCGGTCGGATCGAAACGCTGGAGGCGCAGGATGCAGCCGCGCTGGCCGATCTGGCATCGACCCGGGCCGCGCGTGCTGCACTGCCCGATGGTAAGGCACAGCGCGCGCAGGCTGCCGCGCTGGCGCAGCAGACCGAGGCTGCCGGGCAGGCGTTGCGCTCGGCACACGCGCTGCTCGCCTCACAGGCGCAGGCGCTGGCCGGCTGGCGCGAACGGCGCGCTGCGGTGCGCGCCGAGATCAGGGGCTGGCAGGGCCGGTCGAGCGAGGCGATGCAGCGGCTGCGCGCTATGCAGCGGCGGGCAGCCCAGCTTGACGAGGAGCGCGTGGTGATCGCTGATCGCCCCGAGGCATTGGCCGCCGACATCGCGGGGCTCGGTCAGTCCGTAGGCGAGGCGCGCGAAACGCAAGCAATTGCGGAACGCGAGGCGACAGAGGCCGAGGCAGCATTGGTCCATGCCGAGCAACGCGCCGCTGCGGCGTCCGAGGCGCTGGCGATGGCACGCGAGCAGCGTGCCGGGGCCGCTGCGCGCGCCGGGCATCAGGACCAGCGGCGCATCGAACTGGCGCAAGGCTGCGGCGAACGCTTTGGCTGCCCTCCCCCGGTGCTGCCTGAAAGGTTCGCCTTTGACCCCGACGACATTGTCAGCGCGGAAACCGAATCCGCCGCATACGACCGGCTGCATGAGGCGCGCGAGCGGCTGGGCGCGGTCAACCTGATCGCCGCCGATGAGCTTGCGGCGCTGGAGGCCGAGATGGCCGCTATCCGCGCCGAGCACGACGAACTGGTCGAGGCGATCCACCGGCTGCGCGGTTC
>JBBQXX010000142.1:0-6886 GCA_038209235.1 Sphingomonadales bacterium
GGGTGATGAACGCCGAGATGAACAGATCCATCATCCTGCACCTGCCGGCACATCGTCGCGCACCACGGTGTCGAAGCCGCTGCCGTTCCACAGCTCGATCTGGACCGTGCGGCTGCCATCGGCTCGCGCCTCCCAGCGCCACACCATCGTGCCATCGGCCGAGGCGCGCGCGCCGCTGGCCGCAGGTTCGACAAGCGGGGTATCTTTGGGCAAACGCCCCTGCGGGATAGCGCCAAGCAGTGCCTTGGGGTTGCCGGTGCAAACCGCTGTGCGTGAGCCGATCATGTCGTCGCTGCCGCGTGCGCCGGCAAGCGGTGCACCATGATCGAGCACCCATTTCCACTTTGGTTTCTTGGCGCGGGGTTTTTCCAGATTCTGCCAGATGCTCGTGTAATATCCTACCGAACCATCGGGCATTTGCGATGATCCCGTCGATCCACCCGTGCGACCATCGCAGGCCATAAACAGCTTTTGCACCTGCCATTTCACCGCCACCGGTGGATCGGCACGGCCTTGCAGCCAGGATTGCGCCAGAACAGGCTGCGGCACCATCATCAGCGCATCGGGCGCGGCGGTGTCGCGAAAGGCGGTCCATTGGCCCTGTTCTGCCGCCAGCCGGGCAAAAGCGATCTCGGCGACCAGAATCGCGGTGGAGTTGGCATAGGATTGTCCCGCTGGCGCGGTCGGCGGGTCGCGCCGCTCAAGGTCTTGGGCCATGGCGGGCAAGGAAATAGCCAACACAGCAGTCGCTGCGAGGATCGCAAAAGCGCGTTTCCGCAGATCCTCCCCGGCTCGGGGAGGGGGACCATCTGCAGGATGGTGGAGGGGGAGCGCCCAGGTGCTGTTCTGCGTGGATATCACGACCCCGTTTCCCCTCCCCCGCTTCGCGGTTCCCCTTCCCTTTCGCAGGCGGATTTGTGTCCTGCTCATCACAATCCTTCCAGAGCGGCAAGGCCGGCGCGGTGGTGGGCGGCAACCAGTGTGTTGCGCAGCAGGCACGCGATGGTCATTGGCCCGACGCCACCGGGCACCGGGGTTATAGCGCCTGCCACGGCGGCGCATTCATCAAAGGCGACATCGCCGACCAGCCGCGTCTTGCCAGGTTCAACTGCGGCAACGCGGTTAATCCCGACATCGATCACGCATGCCCCCGGCTTGATCCAGTCGCCGCGCACCATCTCTGCCCGGCCCACGGCGGCCACGACGATATCGGCAAGCCGCACGATGGCGGGCAGATCGCGGGTGCGGCTGTGTGCGATCGTCACGGTGCAGCTTTGCTGGAGCAACAGCTGCGCCATCGGCTTGCCGACGATGTTGGAACGGCCGACGACCACCGCATGCAGCCCGGCCAGATCGCCCAGCGTATCGCGCAGCAGCATCAGCGCACCCAGCGGGGTGCACGGCACCAGAGCCTGCTCGCCCACCGCCAGCTTGCCCGCATTGACGACATGAAAGCCATCGACATCCTTGGCCGGATCGATCGCCGCCAGCACCGCTGTGGCATCGATATGCGCAGGCAGCGGCAACTGGACCAGAATGCCATCGACCTTGTCATCGGCATTGAGCGCGGCGACCAGATCGAGCAGCGTCGGCGCGCTGGTCTTTGCGGGCAGGCGATGCTCGAAGCTCTCCATCCCGGCCTCAATCGTCGCCTTGTACTTGGAACGGACATAGACCTGGCTCGCCGGATCTTCCCCGACCAGCACAACTGCCAGGCCCGGCGCGCGGCCTGTGTGTTCGACAAACGCGGGGACCAGCGCGGCAAGGCGCGCGCGCAATAAGGCCGCAAAGGCTTTTCCGTCGATGATCCGGGCAGTCATGGCAGCGGCTCTAGAGCGGTTTAGAGCGAAAGGGAACAATGCACCGCCCAGAAAGCACCGCCCAGAAAGCTTTGGCCAGAAAGCATTGGCCAAAAACCTCGGGCCCAATATCGCGGCCTTTTAAAAAACCCGGGCTAAAGTCGATCAGCCCAGCAGCACCCAGAGGCGCGGGATGATCGAGCGTTGGATGATCATGATCAGCAGCAGAACCACCATTGGTGCCAGATCGATCATGCCAAGATCGGGCATGATCTTGCGCACCGGGCGGAAAAGAGGTTCGGTGATCCGGTTCAGCGATTCGACCATCTGGCGGACCAGATCATTTTGCGTGCTGATGACGTTGAACGCGACCAGCCAGGACAACACAATCTGGATGATGATGAACCAGGTCACCACCGTCAGCAGGATATCCAGAATTTCGAGCACAATCTGCATGCGTCACTCACCGTTGTCTAAGCGGACATCTAGGGCGGGGTAAAGTGTATTACAAGACTAAAACGGCTCGGAGCCATCTGCCCGAATCAGCGCACCTTAATTACGCAGCCCGGATCAGCGTTCCTGCACCGCGCGAGGTGAAGATCTCCAGCAGCATCGCATGCGGCACCCGGCCATCGAGTACAACCGCAGCATCCACGCCCTGCTCTACTGCGTGCACACAGGTCTCCAGCTTGGGGATCATGCCGCCCGAGATAGTACCATCGGCGCGCAACGCGGCGATATCGGCAGGGGTCAGGTCGCACAGCAGCCGGTTGGCCTTGTCGAGCACGCCGGCCACATCGGTCAGCAGGAACAGCCGCGAGGCACCCAAGGCTGCCGCCACGGCGCCTGCCATGGTATCGGCGTTGATGTTATAGGTCTGGCCATCGGCACCGACCCCGATCGGCGAGATGACAGGGATCATCCCGGCATCGGATATGGTCTTGAGCACCGAGCAGTCGATCGCCGCAGGTTCACCGACAAAGCCCAGGTCAACCGCGCGTTCGATGTTGCTATCGGGGTCGCGTACCGTGCGCTCGACCTTGCTGGCGCGAACAAAGCCTGCATCCTTGCCGCTGATGCCGATGGCCCTGCCACCCGCCGCTGCGATCCAGGTCACCAGCTCCTTGTTGATCGCGCCCAGCACCATCTCGGCGATGCTGGCGGTTTCCTTGTCGGTGACACGCAGGCCGTCGATGAATTGCGACTTTACCCCGACGCGTTTGAGCATCGCGCCGATCTGCGGCCCGCCGCCGTGCACCACCACCGGGTTGATGCCGACCGCTTTGAGCAGCACGACATCCTCGGCAAAATCGCGCGCCAGTTCCGGGTCGCCCATCGCATGGCCACCATATTTGACGACAAAGCTCTTGCCCGCATAGCGTTGCATGAACGGCAGCGCCTCGGTCAGCGTCTCGGCCTTGGCGAGCATGGCAGGATCGTGGATGTGCCCGGTAGTGACGATGTCGGTCATGCGTCGAGCCTTTTGCCCAGCCGGACGAAGAACACAATCAGGAACGGCACCAGCACCACCGACAGCGCCACTTTGGCGATCATCTGGCCGATCAGCAGCTGGCCGATCGGGAAGACGCCGTAAAAGGCGATGGTGACAAAGATCAGCGTATCGACGATCTGCGACAGCGCCGATGCGATCACACCGCGCACCGCCAGCATGCGGCCCGGCATGCTTTGCAACCGCGCAAAGATATAGACG
Source organism: Sphingomonadales bacterium (assembly GCA_038209235.1). Classification (GTDB taxonomy): domain Bacteria; phylum Pseudomonadota; class Alphaproteobacteria; order Sphingomonadales; family Sphingomonadaceae; genus Blastomonas. Next base: position 3,511 of record JBBQXX010000142.1, read on the forward strand.
TTAAGGAACTGCGACACCCCGTAAGCGCACACGCCAGCCGCCCAGATGCGCCCCGTCGCGCCCAGGATCAGCTGGATCGCCGCTGCATTCTGCGGTGCCATATCGGGCGAGGGCGGCAGGAACCACACGACCCACGACAGCAGCATCGAAAACAGCAGCGGGATGAACCCGAACTTCACCAGACTGTTGGCCACGGCGCGGCCATGCAGTTCGGCCATCGCGCTGGAGAGGACGACGAGCAGCAGGAAAGCGAATATCCCCGCCTCCACCGCCAGCGGCCCGATCGAAACCTGCTTGTTGCCCAGCACCCCTGCCAGACACACCATGCCGCCGTAAAAGACGGCAAGCACGAAGATCGATCGGGGGATGAGAGGCGAAATGCCGGGTTTTTCGGCGACAGCGACGTCGGTTTCAGCGGTGGTCATGCCGACAGGCGTTATCGGCTTTTGTGGTCGGGGGGAAGAGGTTGGAAAGACGCGTGCTTTTCGCATTTGGGTAGCGCGTGTGTGCCATGCTATGGACGCGCAAACTCCTATCCTGGATGACCGCTCATGTCCGAATTTACCGACAGCCTGACCGACAAGCACATCGCCTTTATCGCGCGCCAGCCGGTGTTCTTTGTCGCCACCGCGGCAGATGGCGCGCGTATCAACCTGAGTCCCAAGGGTTATGATGCGTTCCGTGTGCTGGGTCCGGACCGGGTCGCGTATCTCGACCTTGGCGGGTCGGGCAACGAAACGCATGCGCATCTGGTTGCCGATGGACGCGTGACGATCATGTTCTGCGCGTTCGAAAATCCCGCGCTGATCCTGCGGATCTACGGGCACGGGCGACCGGTGCTGCCGCAGCAGGCTGGCTGGGACGATCTGGCCGGGCATTTCGAGATGCTGCCCGGCACCCGCCAGATATTCGATATCGCGGTGGACAGCGTGCAGACCAGTTGCGGCTGGGGGGTTCCGGTGATGCAGTATGAACGCGAGCGCGAGACGCTCAAGAAAGCGCACCGTCAGACCGGGTCCGAAGCCTGGCTGAAGCGCGCCGCCGGCCGCACGCAGTCGATCGATGGCCTGCCAACCACAGCAACGACGCGCTATTTCACTGACGCTGACACATGACCATAAGCCGAATGATCGCATGGCGCTGACCGCGATCGCCGAATATTCTGACCGGATCGAGGCCGAAATGGCGCGGCTGTCGCTGGGCGCTGAAGGCATCGATGCGCATATCTTCGATGGCGGCATGGCCAGCCTTGGCCTCGGCTTCATGACCCCGGCGCGGCTGATGGTGCTGCCCGAAGACGCGCCGCGCGCCCGCGTGGTGCTTGAAGGGCGCGGCGCGGCTTAGTTTCCCCAGACGCCGGCAGTTTTCCGGCGAACCCCGGGAACCCTGGGGCTACGACAGTCAATCTGTCTCCTGCGCTCTGGCTTTTGCCAGCGAACGTGGATGTGGACGACGCTGGAAGCGCCTCGTCCAGCGCATGCTGCCCAAATTTTGCGCATCTGTTCGCGACTGCACAAAAATTGAACTGCGATCACCCCAGCCGCGTTAGCACTTCGTTAGGAATCGACAGATTGCGTCACTTGGCACGTGGTTTGCGTGGCAATGTGTGCTGACGTAGCCAAGCTGCGCAACAAACTAACAAATGGGGGCGTAATGAAGTTTATCATTGCCATAATAAAGCCGTTCAAACTCGACGAGGTCCGCGAAGCGCTCACCACGCTGGGTATTGCGGGAATGACGGTGACCGAGGTCAAGGGCTTCGGACGCCAGAAGGGCCAGACCGAAACGTATCGCGGCGCGGAATATACCACCAATATGGTCCCCAAGCTGAAGCTGGAGATCGCAGCGAGCGACGATATCGCGCCGCAGGTGGTCGAAACAATTCAGGCAGCGGCCAGCACAGAATCCATCGGTGACGGCAAGATCTTCGTTCTCGACCTGGCGGGTGCAACACGCATCCGCACCGGCGAGACCGGCGACACGGCACTGTGAGGGAAAGGGGAATGATGACACCATTGCACAAGATTGGCGCTGCCGTTGCAGGCACGGCGCTTTCCGTTTTCGTATCGGCCCAGGCATGGGCAGCAGCAATTGCGCCTGCGGTGGCTGAAGTAGCAGAAGAGATGGTCGAAGCTGTGACCGACGGGCCGATCAAGGCTCCTACAGTCGAGCAGATGGCAGGCATGGTCGACAAGGGTGACACCACCTGGATGCTGGTTTCGTCGGTGCTGGTGCTGATGATGTCGATCCCCGGTCTGGCGCTGTTTTATGGCGGTTTGGTGCGCACCAAGAACATGCTTTCGGTCCTCATGCAGGTGCTGACCATCGTTTCGGTGGCCGCGCTGGTCTGGGTCAGCTGGGGCTATACCCTCGCGTTCACCAGCGGCTCGCCATTTGTTGGCGGACTGTCCAAGGCGTTCCTGGCAGGCGTGGACGGCACCACCTTCGCTGCGACCTTCTCGAACAATGTCTATATACCGGAACTGGCTTTCGTCGTTTTTCAGATGACCTTTGCCTGCATCACCCCGGCGCTGATTGTCGGGGCGTTTGCCGAGCGCATCAAGTTTACGCCGCTGATCATCTTCACCGTGCTGTGGCTCACGCTGTGCTATTTCCCGGTTGCGCACATGGTCTGGTACTGGGCCGGCCCGGACTTCTTGCCTGATGCGCCCACCGATACGGGCTTTTTGTGGGGCATGGGTGCGCTCGATTTCGCCGGTGGCACCGTGGTGCACATCAATGCGGGGATCGCAGGCCTTGTGGGCTGCCTGGTGATCGGCAAACGGCTTGGCTACAAGACCGAGAACATGTCGCCGCATTCGCTGGTGATGACCATGATCGGTGCCTCACTGCTGTGGGTTGGCTGGTTTGGCTTCAATGCCGGGTCCAATCTGGAAGCCAACGGCGTCACCGCGGTCGCTTTCATCAACACCTTTGTTGCAACTGCTGCGGCCACCGTCGCCTGGGCTGTGATCGAGCAGATCGTCAACAAAAAGCCCTCGCTGCTGGGTGCAGCCACCGGCGCGGTGGCAGGTCTGGTCGCGATTACCCCGGCTTCGGGTCTGGCAGCGCCGATGACCTCAATCCTGCTCGGGTTCACAGCATCCATCGTCTGCTTCTTCTTCGTCACTACGGTGAAAAACAAGCTGGGCTATGATGACTCGCTCGATGTCTTCGGGGTTCACTGCATCGGCGGTATCGTCGGTGCGATCGGCACCGGCATCGTGGCCGACCCGGCGCTGGGTGGTCAGGGTTTCTTTGACTACACCGTCTTCCCGGCAGTGGTGGGCGAATATGACATGGCTGCGCAGGTCATCACCCAGATCAAGGCGGTGGGCGTCACCGTGCTGTGGTCGGGGATTGTCTCTGCGGTGCT
>JBBQXX010000143.1:0-6850 GCA_038209235.1 Sphingomonadales bacterium
ACCGGGACCGCGACTTTCAATGTCACGCCGGTGCAGGCCGGGCGCTATTTTGCGAAGATCCAGTGTTTTTGCTTTACCGAACAAACGCTGCAACCGGGGCAGAAGGTACGTATGCCGGTGATCTATTATGTGGATCCGGCGATCCTGACCGATCCGGATACCAAGGATATCGAAGAGATAACCCTCAGCTACACCTTTTACCCGCTGGACCAGGGCAAAAAGGGCAGTTAAGGGCGCAGTTCATTACGTTTAGGGACGACGGGGACCAGAACCATGGCCGGAACAAAGAACCACGATTATCATATTCTCCCGCCCAGCATCTGGCCTTTTGCCGGTGCGATGGCGGCATTGGCTATGGCGGTTGGTGCCGTCCTGTGGATGCACAACATAGATAGCTATGGCGCGGTGTTTTATGTGGGCACTGCCGGTGTTCTGGCCACGATGTACGGCTGGTGGGCGCAGGTCATCAAGGAAGCGCATGCTGGCGATCACACCCCGGTGGTGCAGTTGCACCTGCGCTATGGGATGATCCTGTTCATCGCCTCTGAAGTCATGTTTTTTGTCGGATGGTTCTGGGCGTGGTTCGATTTTTCGCTGTTCCCATCGTCTGCAGACGTGATCGGCGGCATCTGGCCACCCAAGGGCGTCGAGGTTCTGAATGCCTTTGAACTGCCGCTGCTCAACACATTGATCCTGCTCTGCTCGGGTACCACGGTGACCTGGGCGCACCATTCGCTGATCCACGGGGATCGAGGTGGCCTGATCAAGGGACTGTGGTGCACGGTTGTGCTCGGCCTGCTGTTCAGTTCGATCCAGGCCTATGAGTATGCCATTGCGCCTTTCCCCTTCAAGGATCTGAACTATGGTTCAGCCTTCTACATGGCGACCGGCTTCCACGGCTTCCATGTGATCATCGGCACGATTTTTTTGATCGTATGCCTGGCACGCGCCTACAAGGGCCACTTCACACCCAAGCAGCACTTCGGCTTTGAAGCCGCCGCATGGTACTGGCACTTCGTCGATGTGGTCTGGCTGTTCCTCTTCCTCGTCATCTATGTCTGGGGCGGCTGGGGTGCTGCGACACATTGACTATCACGTGTTTAACATGCGCGGTTGTCATGGATGACCCGCAAACCGAAAAAGGGCAGTCCGGCTTGGTCCAGGCTGCCCTTTTCGGCGAATGCCCGGCACGCGGCGCGCGCACGCTGTTTGCCGGCTCGATCCGGTTTGCTGATCGATGCCGCGCGTACGGTCATGATTTTACAGCGTACAATGTCGGCGATGGCCCTGCCGCAGTGACGTTGCAGCTGAAGGTCGGCCCGCCGTTCTGGGTGCATATCCTGCTGTGGGTGCCGCTTACGACAGCGGCGGTCATCGCGTCGCTTCGCGTATTTAAGGCTGCGATGCTGATCCATGAAGCCCGCGCCCAGGTGCGCGAGGGACAGATCGTCAGCAATCTGCCGGGCAAGCCATGAAGCGCTTGCCGTTCTGGCCGACACTCATCGTCGGGGCTGCGATTGCGATGATGATCGGGCTCGGGCTCTGGCAAGTCCAGCGGATGAACTGGAAAGCGGCGCTGCTGGCTGAATACGCCAATGCCGCGCAGCGTCCGGGGGTGGTCTATCCTGCGGTTCCCGATCCCGATGATCTGCCGCTGTACCGCAAATCATCGGTTGATTGCCTGGCGGTGACAGGCTGGCGATCATCAAGCGGTCGCAGCGTAAGCGGCCAGGCAGGTTGGGTACACATCGCCTCGTGCTCGAGAGGCGCCGAAGGCCCCGGTGCGCAGGTTGTCGCGGGCTGGTCGATGCGGCCCGAGAGTCCCACCTGGGCGGGCGGACAGATCAGCGGTGTGATCGCACCCGACAGCGCGCATCTGGTGCGGCTGATTGCATCGCCCCCGGTGGCGGGTCTGAAGGCCGTCCAGCCGCCATCGCCCGAAGATATTCCGAACAATCATTGGGCCTATGCGATACAATGGTTTTTATTCGCGGGGCTGGCTGCCGTTATATACAGTCTGGCAGTTGCAAAGCGGGCGCGATCCTAAGGCCCGGCAGACGCCGCGAGGAGAGACGATGCAGGGCGGACACATCTATGGCTTCCACCGGGTCACCCAATCCGATCTGCCGATGATCGCATCATGGCTGGAAACACCCGAAGTTGCGCAATGGTGGGGCGATCCAAAGCACGAACTGGCGTTGATCGAAGAGGATATGGGCAATCTGGATATGGTCCAGCTGATCGGCATGCTCGATGGGCATCCGATCGCCTATGTTCAGCATTATGACGTACATGCCTGGCCGCAACAGCATCTGCGCGAATTGCCCGCAGGCGCGCGCGGTATCGACTGTTTCATCGGTGTCGCATCGCTGATCGGCAAGGGCCATGGCGCAGCGCTGCTGGCGATGCTGGCCCGGCAGTTGGCCGCGCAAGGCGTGCGCGTGTTGTGTATCGACCCCGATCCGCACAACCAACGGGCCCGCAGTGCCTATCTCCGCGCCGGTTTTGTCGAACACGGCCAGATCGATACCCCCGATGGTCCCGCCGTGCTGATGTTCTATCAAAGCCCCGAAGACTGAAGACACAGTTGCCAGCGGCGGGCAGGGTCGTTAACGGCTCCACCTTATGGACTATATCAGCACCAGGGGGCAGGCGGCTGCACTCGACTTCGAGGGCGTGACGCTGGCAGGGCTGGCGAGCGACGGCGGACTGTTCGTGCCGCGCAGTTGGCCCAGGTTCAGCCATGAAGATATCGCCGCCATGGCAGGATTACCCTATGCCCAACTTGCGGCGCGGATCATGGCTCCGTTCGTGGCGGGCAGCCTGACCGCTGCGGAGCTTCGGGACCTGTGCGAACTGGCCTATGGGCGCTTTTCGCACAAGGCGATAACCCCGCTGGTCCAGCTCGATGAAAGCAACTGGCTGCTCGAGCTGTTCCACGGACCGACACTGGCGTTCAAGGACGTCGCGCTGCAGCTGCTGGGCCATCTGTTCGAACGCTTCCTGAGCAACCGCGACACCCACCTGACGATCGTCGGCGCGACATCAGGCGATACCGGCTCTGCGGCGATTGATGCGGTGGCCGGGCGGGAGAAGATCGACATCTTCATGCTTTACCCCGATGGCCGGGTGTCCGATGTGCAGCGGCGGCAGATGACCACGGTGCTTGCCCCCAACGTCCACAACATCGCCATCGATGGCAGCTTTGATGATGCGCAGGCGATGGTCAAACGGATGTTCGGAGACCCCGAGTTTGCTGGCAGGTTCACGCTGTCGGCGGTCAATTCGATCAACTGGGCGCGGCTGATGGCGCAGATCGTCTATTATTTCGCCGCCGCATTGCAACTGGGCGCGCCGCACCGCCCGGTGGCGTTCTCGGTGCCGACCGGCAATTTCGGCGATGTGTTTGCCGGTTATGTCGCAGCCCGGATGGGGCTGCCGATCGCCCGGCTGGTGGTGGCGACCAACATCAACGATATTCTCCACCGTGCGTTGAGCGCAGGTGATTATTCGGCGGGCAGCGTGACGCCTACCGCTTCGCCATCGATGGACATTCAGGTCAGCTCGAACTTTGAGCGGTTGCTGTTCGATCTGGAAGGCCGCGATGGTGCGCTGACCGCCGCGCGCATGCACGACTTTGAAAGCAGCAAGGCGATGCAGATCGCTCCCGATATGCGCGCACAGGCAGACGCGCTGTTTGTCAGCGCGCGGATCGATCCTGAAGAGATGGGTATTGCCATGCGCCGCGCCTGGGATGATGCCGGGCAAATGATCGATCCGCATACCGCGATCGGGCTGGGTGCTGCCCACCGGTTGCAGCGTGATGCAACGCTGGATCGCAGCATCCCGTGCGTGACGCTGGCGACCGCGCATCCATCGAAATTTCGCGATGCGGTCGAGCGTGCAACCGGGCTGCGCCCGCGTCTGCCGGCACGCGTCGGCGATCTGTTCGAGCGCGAGGAGCGGTTCGAGCGGTTGCCCGGCGATTACCAGAGCGTTCGCGATCATATCGCTGCGCGCGCCGTACCCAGCCGGGGCTGATACAAGGGCATGGCCAGGCTCGATCCCCAGCCGGTGGTGATGATCGGCGAACCGCGCGACGACTATACGCTGATCGACAGCGGCGGCGGACGCAAGTTTGAAGCTTATGGCCCCTATTGTTTCATCCGGCCCGAACCACAAGCGATGTGGCCAACCAGCCTTGCCGATTGGAATGCGGACGGCGCGTTCATCCCCGGATCGGATGAAGACGGCGGTGGCAGGTGGCAGCTTGAGCCCGGTGTGCCGCGCGATGGCTGGCCGCTGGTGTGGGAAGAGGTGCGGTTTACCGCGCTCAACACACCGTTCCGGCATTTGGGCTTCTTCCCCGATATGGACCCGGTGTGGCGCTGGCTGCGCGGCCAGATCAGTTTGCATCAAGGCACCCAGGCACCCAGCGCGCTCAACCTGTTTGGCTACACCGGGGTTGGCACGCTGGCGATGGCGGCGGCAGGCGCCGAGCTGACGCATGTCGATGCTTCGAAAAAGTCGGTGGCCGCCGCGCGCGTCAATGCAGCTCTTTCCGCCATGGAAACCGCACCAGTCCGCTGGCTGGTCGATGATGCGGTCAAGTTTGTCGCCCGCGAGGTGCGGCGCGGCAAACGCTATGACGTGATCCTGCTCGACCCGCCCAAGTTCGGGCGCGGACCCGAAGGCGAGGTGTGGAAGCTCGAAGAGCATTTGCCCGGCCTGATCGCCGATTGCCGCGCGCTGCTCGATGACCAGTCGCGCTGTCTGTTTCTCACGGTCTATGCGGTGCGGATGTCGGCACTGGCGCTGGGCGAGCTGCTCGCGGCTCATTTTGCCGATTTGCCCGGCGTTGTCGAGGTTGGCGAACTGGCGGTGCGCGAGCAATCGGGGGGCCGCCTGCTGCCCACCGCGATCTTTGCGCGCTGGTCGAATATGTGAAGGCTTGCGTTAGCGAGCGCAATTTGCGAACGCCCCCGCAAACGGATCGTTCTTTGGCGAAAGCCTAAGCCCCGGATTCAGATTATACTGCACCCGCCCTCGATTCCGGCTTTCGCCGCAAAACGCTATCGAACATCCAGAACAGGCCACCACAATTGACCGAATACACTCCCGACAGCCTGGTCCTCGAAATCGCCGATCTGGATGTCAACGTCCTGACCGGAATCTATTCCGAAGAGACCCAGTTGCCCCAGCCGCTGCGCTTCACCATTCAGGTGGAGATGCTGGCGCAGGATCATTATGCGCCCGCTACACCGCTATTGGCATCCAAGAATTACATGGACCTCAAACACGCCGCCTCGACCGCGCTACCCGAAGGTGTGCATTTCAAGCTGATCGAGGCGGTGGCTGATCATGTCATCGCAACGCTGTTCCTGCAGGATATGCGGATCTGGCGGATCAGGCTGAAGATCATCAAGCTGGCGATTGCCGAGCACGGCGAATCGATCGGTATCACATTGACCCGGACGCGCCGATGAGCGCGGCGGCGGCGTCTGGCGCGGCTACGCCGGTGCGGCTTGCGCTGGTGACCGGCGGGTGCCGCCGGGTCGGCGGGGCGATCGCAGCCGAACTGGCGCGCGCAGGCTGGATGCTGGCGCTTCATGGCCGCACCGACGCCCAGCCCGATGCTGCGCTGGCCGAGGTGCTGGCGGTATGCGATACCCGCTGGCATGGCTTTGCCGCCGATCTGTCCGACACTGCCGCCGGTCCGGATATGCTGGCGCAAGTATCGGCGCATTTCGGTCAGGTGCCCGACCTTCTGGTCAACAATGCCTCGCTGTTCGAATATGACGACTGGCCCAGCCTGACGATGGAATCGCTGGCAGAACATTTCGCGGTCAACCTGTTTGCGCCGCTGATGCTGAGCCGGGCGCTGGTGTCGGCAGCCGGCGAGCGCGCGCAGCCAGCCATCGTCCAGATCGTCGACCAGCGGGTGCGCAACCCAAATGGCGATCAGCTGGCCTATACGCTGTCCAAACAGGCGCTGGCCGAATCGATCCGCACCATGGCGCGAGCGTTCGGGGCGCGGGCGCGGGTCAACGGCGTCGCCCCGGGACTGACACTGGCGACCAGCGACTTCGATGATGAGCAGATGGCGCGGTTGGCGCAGCGTATGCCGCTGGCCCGATTGTCACAACCGGGAGACATTGCGCGCGCGGTGCGTTATCTTGCAGAAGAACCTGCGGTGACCGGCCAGTTGCTTTTCGTCGATGGCGGTGCCCATATGCTCAGCCTGGATCGGGATTTCGTCTTTCTGGAAAGGCAAGACGATGCTTGATGGCAGGCGGCGACCAGTTTTGGAGATTAAAATGCGTTCAGCAGCAAGTACCGCAGCAATACTGGCCTCTGTCCTGGCGCTTGCGGCGTGCGGCAGCCATGATGGCGGGGGTGATCCGGTCAAACGCATCGATCCGGCAAGTCTCGCGGTTGCCGAAAAAACTGAAACCCAAGAGCCCGATGCGGTGTTGCGAGTGGATGAAGTGGTGCTGCGCAATCCCGACATATCGACGCTGTCGCGCGCCATCCGTGCATCGGGTCTTTCGACCGAGCTCGCCGCCGATGGTCCGTTGACGCTGCTGGCACCGATCAACGCAGCGTTCGACAAGATCGGTGTCGACGCGCTGGCGGCTCTGCTGTTGCCCGCCAACAAGGCCCGGCTGGCGGTGGTCCTCAACTATCACATCATCCCGGGCAAGCTGACCGAGGCGGATCTGCGCAAACGGATCGGCGATAGCGGGGGCAGCGTGCAGATCGAGACCATCCAGGGCGAAAAGCTGACCGCATCGATCGAACTCGATCAGGTCCGGATATCCGATGCAAGCGGCAAGGTCGCATCAATCAC
>JBBQXX010000144.1:0-6848 GCA_038209235.1 Sphingomonadales bacterium
AGGCCATGAACTTGCCGTTTTGCAAGGTGCTTCCCGCGTGATCAAAGAACATCGCCCGGTCCTGCTGATTGAAGCAGAAGAACGGCATTGCGCTGGCACGGTTTCTGCTTTGTTCGACTATTTTAGCAAGCTTGGTTACAGCGGATTTTTCATGGATGGGGTGTTGCGCGGATTGGCAGGGTTTGATCCTACAATTCATCAGTCGCTGAAAGGAGTTGATCTGGCCGTGCTTGATCGCGGCGAGTACAGCGGTCGCTATGTCAACAATTTCATTTTTATTCCCTGAAGATCAGATATGCCTGCCGCAGAAATCAGCCATTGTGGCGCGTCGAAGAACAAATTCCACGCTGTCAGCTCTGGTAGAAGGCATACTCGCAAAATCAGTCCTTGCTGACGCGTCGTTGCCCTCAATCAACGTCACCCTTGACGTGGTGACGACTCTCTCGAGTCAAGCGCCTCGAACGATAGGGTGATTTTGGCCTGATTGTCATTGAGAGGCGAGGGGTCTCGAGAGATCTGGAATTCCTGAGGCTTTGATGCCGTGACTTTCGGTCTGATGCCCGCCATGGAGTCTATCTCACGTGACGCGGGCGCGGCTCGCCGTTCGAGCCAGGCGCGCACCTCGGGGTATTTTTAGAGGTGGCCATGATTATGTCAGGCGTGGCGATAAGTTACGGGCGGAAACTCGCAAAAACCCGACGGCGGCATGTGGCTCGCTTGATTAATCTGACGCGTTCAACCTGGGATGCACAGCAGATCGCCAGAATCGGCTGTTCCAGGCTCGACACCGGGGCGCAGCGGATCGACCGTTTTGTAACCAAGCTGCTTGAACCGGCTGATCAACTCTTCGGGAGAGGTGCCGAACGTGGCGAGCATCTGCCGGTTCAGTTCGGCCAGAACCAGGGGGCGAAATTCTTTCAGCGTTGCCTGGGCTCCCTTGAATACCAGCCCTTCAGCACCCTCGACATCAACCTTGATAACGGCAGGGCGGAGTGCATTTTCCGAGACAAGCTGGTCGATCGACTTTGCCGCCACGGTGATCGAGGCCATCGCCCTTCCGGCAACTGCGGGATGTTCCGATTTTTCGATCGAGCTATATTCTTCCATGCCATCGATAAAATGAATGTCTGATTGGCCCGCGCTGTCGGATGCCACTCCCTTGAAAACCACCACCTTGTCCGCGACGCCGTTTAATGTCAGATTCTGGATCAGGCGTCGATGGGCGCCGTCGGTCGGTTCAATCGCCAGTACCCGGCCGGTCGAAAGCCGCTTGGCGCCCGCGCAACTGAAGAAGCCCAGATTTGCCCCGACATCAATGACGTCCTTTTCAGGAACGACTGCATCGAGAATGATCTTGATGAGATCGGGCTCATATTCACCAAACTGGGCCAGTCGGTAAAAGATGTGCGACTTTGGAGACATCGTGAATTCGCCGTCGAATTCATGAACACGGACCTGAACATCGCCCACGATCATCTCTTGCATGGCAAGTATGGTATCGACCGTCGGTTGGTCGCGGTAATGCCGCCAGCGTCGCCGCAGCATGCGCGGTCCCGTGAGCAGTTGGCGGGCGAAAGTGTTGTTGCGCAAAAATTCTTGCATGGGCTTGTCTCTGTCTACTTTTCCGGGTGCAGTTTGCGCTTCGTTATCGTCAGCGCCCCCGGTTGACAACCCAGCTGTTAGACGCCAGGCGCAGCACCATGCAAACCGCCTGCGGTGGCCGTTGGCGTAATCGAGCATTCTTGATGCCAGGAGAGCCTTTTGATGGATATTTCGGGGAATGGGGACCCCAGCGAACGATCTGACATTCTGACCGTGCGTTGGCAACTGGACTCTGACATAGGCCATCAGGATGCTTATGCGCTGGTATTGAAGCCACTGCTCAAGGCAGAAAATATCGTTTTCGTGGATGGCGATGGCGATGGCGATGCAGAAGTGGTCTTTTTTCCGACGCTGGATTTCAACTATTCCGCCTTGCTGAGATCATGTCTGCGCTCTCTGTTTGCCGGTCCGCGAACGGTTGCGCTGCTTTTGCGCCCGCAAAATTGTGTCCGACCCATCAAGCCCGTGCATTTTGTCAAGCAGTTGTTGTTCAGGCTGCTCCGTCGTGCGCCAAACATCGCGATTTTGACGATCATGCCGTTCTCCGTGGAACCGAGGCTGGCCTCTTTTTCGAAGGCCTGGATCCAAGACCCCCAGCTTTGGGACCTCGTCATCATTGCTCCCTCGGCACTTGAGCCACCGACGCAGCCCGGACCGGGGCGCAAAATAGTTGTCATGTTGGGCGTCTTGAGCAGCCTGAAGGGGTTTGATAAATTCGCGCGTTTGTGGATCGGTGAAGAGTGTGTGCGCAACAGCTTCCGCTTCATTGCTGCCGGAACCCTTGACCCGGATTTGGGTGATCTTGCTGAAGCGTTTGTAAGGGCTGGGGGTGAACTGGTCAACGAACGCATATCCGACGAGCAAATCTATGCCTATTATCGCACTGCAGACATGGTGTGGTGCGCTTACGACCCTTCTTATGACCAGGCATCGGGAATATTCGGCCGTGCCTTTCAGCTTGGAATCCCTTCGATTGTGACGGCGCAAAGCATGGTGCACAAGCAGGCCCAAGCGCTGGGACAGGATGTTCTGGCGCTTGTACCAGACGAGGCCGGGTCATTTCCCGGCGCTGCCAAAAAGCTCCTGTCCTGGGAGCCGCAGCGGGTATCGGCCGGCAGTCGGGCTGCAGTGGTCACGCAGATGCGCAACCGGGATGTCAACGTGCTCGCTGCCATCTTGCGCGGAAGGCCCGACCATTGATGCAATCGCCTAACCTTAGAAAAGCATCGGTTTGGTCGGTTGCCGAGGTTGTCGTCTCAACCATCGGGATGTTCCTGATCCTGAAAATCATCCTGGAAAAACTGGGTACCGAAGCACTTGGAATCTGGTCGCTGGTCGTGGCCTCGACCCTGTTGTTGCGTCTGAGCGATGCCGGCATATCGGCTGTCGTTCCCCGTTTTGTTGGCGCAGCCTTTGGCGAAGGAAACCGGCATAAGGCTAGGGAATTTGCAGACACCGCCTTTTGCGCAAGCTTTGTTGTTTATGCTTTTTCCGGTGCAATGCTCAGCTATCCGCTCAGCCTGGCGATTGGCGTTGCCATGCCCGCAGAATCGCTGGCGCAGGCGCGGCAATTGCTGCCTTACGCGATCGTCGGCTTTGTTGTCATGAACCTCGGCCAGACCGCACAGGCAACGGTCGTCGGGTTGCACCAGGCACCCCTCAAAAGTATGATAGCCGTTGCCTCCATACCTCTACAGGTGGTGTTTCTATGGGTGTTGACCGACCGGATCGGCCTAGTTGGGGTGGTTTTTGCGCAAATCATTCAGAGCATTTTCGTGATCATCGCATCGCGGTTGTGCGCGAGCAGAATTATGACCGGCACCTGGGCATCTGCGCTTGTGCTCAAGGCGAGTTGGGTGAGACTGAAGGAAATTTATTCGCTCGGCCTGAAAATACAATTTGCATCGATCGCATCATTGGGCTTTGACCCGCTCGTCAAATTCACGCTTTCTGCATGCTTCGGGTTGCAAGCGGTGGGCCATTATGAAATTGCCAACCGCATAGCAGCCCAGGCCCGTCAGGTTGTTGTCATGCCAACCCAGGCTTTGTTGCCGCTTTTTGCGGCAACCTATGCGTTAGACCGAAAGCGTTTTGACCTCCAACTGTCAGAGGCAATGGCCAATATTATCTTTTTTTCTTCAATCCTTGGCCTGATGGTCGTGCTGGCGTCACCGTTGATTAGCATCGTGATCATAAATGAGGTCAACCATGAACTTGTCGGCATGATCATTGTGCTTTCCGCAGGCTGGATGATCAATGCCATGGCAGTGCCGTCCTTTCTGGCAGCGATTAGCGCAGATATCAGCCGCTGGAACATGGCAGGCCAGTGGTTTGCTACCTTGGCTGCGCCTGCGGCGCTATGGAGTCTGCGTGGCCTTGGCGATCCTGTGCTGGCGATCGCTGGTGCCATGCTGATGCTGGCGATCGGCGCGGTCATGATGATCTGGCGAAACAGTGTCAGCCTGAGCGTTCGCGCCGTTCCGCCGCCGGTGCAGATTTTCGGTGCCTACAAGACTTTGGCGCGTTTCGTTGGCAAGTGACCTTTGACAGCATGCGCTGAACGGTCGCCGAGCAGGGCGTCGAATGACAGGTTCTCGAACACAGGCGCACCGCCGATCGTATCGTAACGTTTGCCGGAGCGCAAAACGAAGCGCACCAGATTGCCCAGCGCGTCGGTAACCGCGAGGATTTTGGTCGTCATTCCACCTTTGGATTTGCCGATTTCCCGACGCCGATTGCCGTTTTCGATCAGGCCATCTTGCTGGCCTCCTTGTCCGTCAGCCGTTTACGGCTGCTGGCGAGACGGTGCGCCAAGGGCTTCGAAATCCTTCCGTCCCGCTGGGTCGTCGAGCGCACATTTGCATGGCCTGGTCGATGTCGCCGCCTCGCCAAAGACCGGGAAATCTCCATCTCCTCGTCAACCGCATGGGCGCTGGTCGCATCCATCCGATTGCTCACCCGACGAACCGCAAAATACTGCCACGCTTGATAAACTTCTGAATCAGGCTACGAGGCGAGGAAGTGGCTTGTCAATCAAGCTGCCGCCCGATAGATAACAACGACTTACCAATCTCCGGCTTGCGCCAATCGGCACCGTGCGCCAATTAACAGATATTCTGATACTCGACCAAAAAATGTGCAAGATAGTCTGGTGTGTTTTTGCCTGTGGTTCGAAGAACAGATCCCGTATATTGAGAATAATCCATGTTTGAAGAACGCTTGAACTCGGTTTTAGCCAAAGCTGGTTTAAAGCTTCAACGCCGTCATGCCTTCCGTGATCCATTGGATATAATGGTTTACAAGTCCAAGTTACTCGAAGTGAGAACAATTCTTGATATTGGTGCCAATTCAGGCCAATATGGTTCAGAACTGAGACGGCATGGATGGCAGGGAAAGATCGTTTCGTTCGAGCCGTTGCCTGTCGCGCACAAAATGCTGCTTGAGCGATCGCAGTCAGATACCCAGTGGGAATGCGCGCCGCGGCTGGCGCTGGGGAGTGTAGCGGGGACGACCACGATCAATTTGGCCATCAACAGCGTCAGTTCATCGCTGCTGTCAGCCAATAGCGAATTTGTGAAGGCTGCGCCGGAATCAGCCCATGTCTCCACCGAAGAAATTACCGTTGCGCCGTTGGACAGCTTGATCCAGCCCAACTGGGCGGGGCCATTTGCTATGAAAGTCGATACCCAGGGCTACGACAAAGAGGTGTTGCTTGGTGCGATCAAAACTCTTGAAAATACCAGGCTGGTTCAGGTTGAAGTATCGCTGGCTCCGGTTTACAAGGACGGTGCAACGCCTGCGGAAATTTTTCACTTTTTGGCGGAACGAAATTTTCGGGCGATTTCGGTTTGCGATTGTTTTTCAGATCTGGAAAATCAAGAGGCGCTCCAGGTCGATATCACCTTTATAAAAACGCATTAACGGCAGCACAAGTTGCCCGGTTTGTCTGAACAGCCTTTGCGTGCGGATTTCGACGATGGCGCACATATATTCCGATCTGCTGCCGCCCTGCGTCCGGTCCGCCGACGCGATAAGGGACTTTCCCCTAACGTACAGATTCACGTAGATCGCTCGCCTGCCCGCTGTGGCACAAGTAGAATGAGCATCACGATCGCAATGATGAGGACTGCCGACGCCAGCGGCCGACTGAATTCCAGTCCGCCGTTTGTCACCGGTTTATCGAGAAAATCACCGACCGTCGCGCGAAGTGGCCGGGTGAGGATGAGTGCTGCCCAGAATAGCGCCACGCGACTGATCGTCGTCTGCCAGTAAAGCAGCGCCAGCACAGCAAGCTGGGCACCGAAAACCGCGGCTGCACCCAGATACCTAAGCGATCCGTCGGAAAGCCAATCACCCAAGGCCGTGCCAAGCGTCTGCGAGAACGTGATCGTTATTCAGTAATACAGCTCTGCGCGTGGCTCGTGGACGCTGGCCACCGAGATGCTTCCAATCTCCGATGCCAAACCAACAGGCTGGCCAGAACCAGGAATAACAGCAGCAGCGAGCCACCCGGATACCCGATCCCAAGCGAGCGCGTGGCAAAGTCAGCCATCGTCGTGCCTGCGGTTGTCGATGCAATAATGGTCGCCCAGTAAAGAAACGGGTGGAACCGCCGCGCCCTGATCTGAATGGCAACCAGACAAAACAGAACGGTGACGAAAATTGCAGACCCGATGAGGTATCCGTTGATCCCGCCTTGCCCCGCCTTGCCCCGCCTGCGCAATGGTTTCGCCCAGCCAGCTCATACTCACCGCATCCCCGGTAGTCTCGCCGAGTGTCGTCGCCAGTATCTTGATCATCCAAAAGCCCAACGTGATTGCCGGAACCTTGCTCAAGGCGTTGCGCTCTAACGAACCCATTCCTGGACCTCGCAAAATAGGGTGGTCGCCTTACGCGCAAGACCAGGTGAACCAGTGTTGAATGCCCGCTGCCTAACTGTTTCCGGTCTACAACGCCTTTTCGTAGATCACATATTCGCGGTTGATCTTGCTGCCTATCGCATCGGCGATGGCGAGCATGCCCTGGTTGTCATTGAGCACCCAGCCCAGTTCGCCGCGCACCGCGCCGTATTTATGCGCAGCAATTGGCCGGATGGTTTCGGTCAGCATCAAGGCGATTTGCGCGGCGAGGCGTGAGCCTTGCAATTCGCGCTTCACCCCCATCAGCGGCACCCGCACCGAGCGCGACCGGCAGGTCCGCAGCCACCACAACAATTTTGCCCAGCCGAACGGGAACAGCGATCCTTT
>JBBQXX010000145.1:0-6812 GCA_038209235.1 Sphingomonadales bacterium
TGCAACGGCGCATCGGGGTCAAGCTGCGCCAGCACCCGCTCCAGCCCGGCGAGCCTTTCGCCTGCCCGCGCCGCGATCCTGTCGAGCACACCGGCATCAAGCCGCAGGCGGGCCAGCCGCTCGCGCGCCAGACCCAGCCGCGCATCGAGCACCGCCGGACGCAGCGCGCCCGATGTCCGCGCCAGCGCACCACGCGCCTCGGCCAGACGCAGCCCCAGCGCGGCGCGCAGCCGCTCGCCCAGATCATCGGCGCGCTGCTGTTGCGGGCTTAGCAGATCCTCAAGCCGGGGCAGCCGCTGTGCCCGCGCCTCCAGCCGCTCACGCGCCAATCCCTGCGACCGGTTGATGGCGCGGGTGGTGCGCAACCCCAGTTCGCCAAGGCTGGCCAGCAGGTCGCTGCGCACCGGCACCGCCATTTCAGCCGCCGCGGTCGGGGTTGGCGCGCGGCGGTCTGCGGCAAAATCGGCCAGCGTCGTATCGGTCTCGTGGCCCACTGCAGAAATCACCGGGATTATACTTTCGGCAATCGCGCGCACCACAGGTTCCTCGTTGAACGCCCACAGATCCTCGATCGAGCCACCACCGCGCGCAACGATCACCAGATCGGGCCGGGTCGCAGCGGGCATCGCGCCAAAGCCGCGCACCGCAGCGGCAATCTGCGCCGCAGCACCATCGCCCTGCACCAGCACCGGCCAGACCAGCACGTGGCTGGGGAAGCGATCGGCCAGCCGATGCAGGATATCGCGGATCACCGAGCCTGTCGGCGAGGTCACCACACCGATCGTGCGCGGCAGAAACGGCAGCGGGCGTTTTCGGTCGGCATCGAACAGCCCCTCGCCTGCCAGCCGCGCCTTCAGCTTCTCGAACAGCTGCATCAGCGCGCCTTCGCCCGCCAGCTCAAGGCTTTCGATGGTGATCTGATATTTCGACCGGCCCGGAAAGGTGGTGAGCTTGCCGGTGGCGATGACATCAAGCCCATCCTCGGCTGCGAAGGTCAGCCGCTGGGCGGTGCCCTTCCAGATAATACCGTCAATCACCGCCTTGTCGTCTTTCAACGCCAGATAGATATGGCCCGATGCGGCGCGCTTGAACCCCGAAATTTCACCCCGGATGCGGACATGACCAAAGCGGTCCTCCACTGTACGCTTGAGCATCTGCGAGATTTCGGACACCGACAGCGGCGGGGCGTTGTCGCCCGGGGCCATCTGGGCTAACAGCCCGCCGGGGCGCGCATCAGGGGCGTATGCGGCATCATCTGAAAAAGGATCGGGCATGAATATCCTGCTGGTGGGAAGCGGTGGCCGCGAACATGCCCTGTGCTGGAAACTCGCGCAATCCCCGCAAGCGGCCAATATCTTCGCAGCGCCGGGAAATCCGGGGATCGCCGAGCATGCGCAGTGCGTCGATCTGGCGATCACCGATCATGCCGCAGTCACGGCATTCTGCGCCGCCAATGCTATTGGCCTGGTGGTCATCGGGCCGGAAGCGCCTTTGGTCGATGGGCTGGCCGACAGCCTGCGCGCTGCGGGGATCGCGGTATTCGGGCCATCCGCCAAAGCTGCACAGCTTGAAGGCTCGAAGAGCTTTACCAAGGCGCTATGCGACCGCGCAAACATTCCGACCGCGCGCTATGCCCGCGCCAGCCATATCGCCGAGGCGCGCGCCGCGCTGGCCGGTTTCGATCTGCCGGTGGTCATCAAGGCCGATGGGCTGGCGGCGGGCAAGGGCGTGATCATCGCCGAGACCGCCGAACAAGCCGAGGACGCCATCGGGCATATGTTCGCCGGAGCCTTTGGCGAGGCGGGTGCCGAAGTGGTAATCGAAGAGTTCATGCACGGCGAGGAGGCGAGCTTTTTTGCGATCACCGATGGCAGCGCGATCGTCGCGTTCGGATCGGCGCAGGACCACAAGCGCGTCGGCGAGGGCGACACCGGCCCGAACACCGGCGGCATGGGAGCCTACAGCCCTGCCCCGGTGCTGACCCCGGCGCTGGAGGCTAAAGTGATGGAGCGGATCATCGCGCCCACCGTGGCTTTGCTGGCGGCAGAGGGCATGCCCTATGCGGGCGTGCTGTTTGCGGGGCTTATGGTGACCGACGAAGGTCCAAAGCTGATCGAATACAACTGCCGTTTTGGCGACCCGGAGTGCCAGGTGTTGATGATGCGGCTGCAAGGCGATCTGGCCGCGTTGCTGCTCGCGGCTGCCAAGGGACATCTGGCTGACTGCCCGCCACCAGAGTTCAGCGATGACTTTGCGCTTACCGTCGTGATCGCGGCCAAGGGCTATCCCGGCACACCCGAAAAGGGCGGCACCATTACGCTGGCCGGGGACGGCGCTGCCAAGGTGTTTCACGCTGGCACTGCGCTGCAAGATGGTACTCTTGTCGCCAGTGGCGGACGGGTGCTCAATGTCACGGGAACAGGCCAAACCGTGACCGAGGCGCAAGCCGTCGCCTATGCGGGGGTCGATAGCATCGGTTTCCCCAGCGGCTTTTACCGCCGCGACATCGGCTGGCGCGAGGTTGCGCGCGAACGCGGCTGAACCGACGCTTGGTTGCGGTCAGCCCAACGCCGCGAGCACCGCATCACCGATCTCGCGGGTGCCCATAGCACCGCCAAGGTCGCCGCCCAGTGCGCCAGCGTTGAGCGCGTCGGCAACCGCCGCCTCAATCCGCACGGCGTCGGCTTCGCGGGCAAAGCTGTGGCGCAGCATCATCGCGGCGGACAGAATCATTGCCACCGGGTTGGCAAGGCCCTTGCCCGCAATATCGGGCGCACTGCCATGTATCGGCTCATAGGCCCCCTTGCTGCCCTCCCCGAGCGAAGCGGACGCGAGCAGACCGATCGAGCCGACGCACATGCTCGCCTGATCGGACAGGATATCGCCAAAAAGGTTTCCGGTGACGATCGTATCGAACCGCCCCGGTTCACGCACCAGCTGCATCGCGGCGTTATCGACATACATGTGATCCAGGGTAACTTCGGGATAACCGGTGGCAACCTCAATAATCACATCGCGCCACAGCTGCGAAGTTTCAAGCACATTGGCCTTGTCCACCGAACACAGCCGCCCGGAGCGGCCCTGCGCGGTGCGGAACGCGACATCCGCGATGCGGCGCACCTCGCTTTCGCTGTATGACATGATGTCATAGCCCTCGCGTTCACCGCTCGCGGTGGTGCGCATGCCCTTCTCGCCGAAATAGACGTCGCCATTCAGCTCACGCACGATGATGAGATCAATGGCCCCTGCGACCTCGGGGCGCAGCGAGGAGCGGTCCTCAAGCCCAGGAAACACCTTGGCTGGACGCAGGTTGGCAAACAGGCCCAGTTCCTTGCGCATCCCCAGCACCGCCTGTTCGGGGCGCAGATGGCGCGGCAGCGAATCGCATTCGGGATCACCCACCGCGCCAAACAGGATCGCGTCGCAATCATGCATCAGCGCCAGCGTCTCGGGCGGCAGCGGGTGGCCACAGACGCGCCATGCCGCAGCGCCGACCAAGCCATCGTGCAATTCCAGACCAGGCAGATCGAGAGCTTCTAGCACGCGCACCGCTTCTGCCATGATTTCCGGTCCGATGCCGTCGCCGGGAAGAACTGCGATTTTCATGGAGTTTGTGCCGCCTCAAAGCCTGTTGCGGCGCGCATAGCCGCCGGTTGGCCTGTCAGGCAACCATCCTTTTCGGCCGGCAATCCTTTTCAGCCGGCCATCCTTTTCAGCCGGCCAATCATCAGGCCGCGCGCCGCCAGCACGTCGGCGCGGCGGTCGGTGAAAAACTGGCGTTCGATGAAATGCCCGGTGATCGCAAAGCCCTGCAACAGCTGTTCCCAATCGGGCTGCGCATCGCTGGTCATGAACGCAGGCAGCGCCAGCAGTTTTTCGGCATACACCCCGGCGGCGTGCAGGCTGACCGCGCGTCCCGTGCGCGGGCTGACAAAGGCCAGATCATCGCGCCCGCCGGTGACCGCACAGCGTGCAAGATCAAGCCCGAAGCCCAGTTCCGCCAGCAGCAGCGCCTCATAATCGACCATCGCGCGCACCCACCAACGTGCCGAGGGCGCCGCGCACACCAGTTCCAGCAGGGCGGAGAGCGCCGCATACAATCGCGGAAACGGCTGATCATCCGGCGCGACGGCGGCGGTCAGCAGCGTTGCCCATTCGAACGCGGCGGCGGCAAGCGGTTCGGCATAGAACGGCGCGCGGCTGGCGGCGAGTTCGACTGTCAGGCTGGCGAGTTGATCCTGCGAACGGCTGCGCAGTTCCGCCGTCACCAGATTGGCGGGCATCAGCACCGGCCGCAGCGCCGTCGACCGACCGCCGCGCACATAACCTGCCTTCAAGCCATGCTCTGGGGTAAACACCCGCACCACCGCGCCGTGCTCGCCATGCCGCCGCACGGTGCAGACGATGCCAGGGGTGCGGATTACCGGCATGGGTGACCCTGCGGTGAACTAGGCAGCGTCGTCGAGCCGGTCCTCGTTATTCAGGCGTTCGACAATCCAGCACTTGATCAGCGCCTGGCGTGAAACTCCTCGCCGTTGCGCGGCGCGGTCGAGTTTGCTGACGACGTGCTGCGGAAAGTCTACGTTGACGCGCTTGGCTTCAAGTCCGGGTCGCCGCATTGAAGACAAATCGAGATAATCGGTGATGTCTTCACCGTCATCGAACATCCGGTCAAATTCTTCTGCGCTAATCATTTCGGGTTTCATAAAGCCTCACCTCTATTGACCGTGCTCGTCGCACCGATATGATCCGGATTGCATCCGCTCTAACGGTGAATATCCCTGTCCACAATTTCCCATCGGCATACCCTATCACCGCAAACCGCTCTTCAGGCACCTGACGAGCATCGTACTCTACGCGCCTGTCATCCTGCCAGATCGCTTGCGCCTCGACGAAATCGATGCCGTGCTTGCCCTTGTTCAACGCGCTTTTCGCCTGATCGAACTCGAACTGCATGGGCTGATCTACACCAAAATGGTATAGAAATGCAATTATCCCCGGAAGTAATCATATATGCTCTGCGCCATCGTCTTGGAAACGCCGGGGGCCATCTGCAGATCTTCCAGGCTGGCGCTGCGCACTGCCTTGGCGGTGCCGAAGTGCATCAGCAACGCACGTTTGCGCGCCGGGCCGATACCGGGCACCTCGTCGAGTGGGCTGCTGGTCATCGCCTTCTTGCGCTTGCCGCGATGCGCGCCGATCGCGAAGCGGTGCGCCTCGTCACGAAGCCGTTGCAGGTAGAACAGCACCGGGCTGTTGGTCGGCAAGGTGAACTGGCGGCCATCGGGCATGAAAAAGGTTTCGCGGCCCGCATTGCGATCCGGCCCCTTGGCCACCCCGACCAAAGCAACATCGTCGATGCCCAGCACGGCCAGCGCCTCCATCGCGGCGTGCAATTGCCCCTTGCCGCCATCGATCAGCACCAGATCGGGCCAGTCGCCGCCGCTGCGATCGGGGTCATCGCTTTGCGCGCGGGCAAAGCGCCGTTCGAAGACCTCGCGCATCATCGCATAATCATCGCCCGGCACAGTCTCGGCGCGCTTGATGTTGAACTTGCGATACGCCGCCTTGCGAAAACCTTCCGGCCCTGCGACCACCATTGCGCCCAGCGCATTGGTGCCCTGGATATGGCTGTTGTCATAGACCTCGATCCTGTCGGGTGGGCCATCCAGCCGAAAAAGTTCAGCCATCTCGGCGAGATACCTGGCCTGGCTGGCGCTCTCGGCAACGCGGCGCTGCAATTCCTCCAGCGCGTTGCGCTGCGCCTGGTCGATCAGCCGTTTACGCTCACCACGCTGCGGCACCAGCAGCTCAAGTTTATGCGACATCTGCGCGGACAACGCTTCGACGACAAGATCGCACTCGAACGGCGCGCGATCGGTGAGGATAAGGCGCGGCGGTGGCATGTCATGATAGAATTGCATCAGGAAGCTGGTGAGGATCTCAGCCTCATCGAGCTCCTGCACGTGCGCCGGGAAAAAGCTGCGGTGGCCCCAGTTCTGCCCGGCGCGGATGAAGAACGCCTGAATGCAGACCGTGCCGCCCTGGCTCGCCATCGCGAACACATCGGCATCAGCGATGCCTCGCGCATTCACCGCCTGGCTGCCCTGGATGAAGGTCAGCGCCTTCAAACGGTCGCGATAGGCCGCCGCGCTCTCGAAATCGAGCGCCTGCGCCGCCGCCTCCATCCGCGCGCCCAACCGTGCCTGTACGTCTGTGGACTTGCCGGTGAGAAAGGCGCGCGCGTCGGCGACCAGCGCGGCATAGTCAGGCTTGCTGATCCTCTCGACACAAGGTGCCGAGCAGCGCTTGATCTGATACAACAGACAGGGCCGCGAGCGGTTGGCGAAAAAACTGTCCGAGCACGATCGCAGCAGGAACAGCTTTTGCAGCGAGTTAAGCGTGCTGGTCACCGATCCGGCGCTGGCAAACGGTCCGAAATACTGGCCCTTGTACTTTTGCGCACCGCGATATTTGGACATGCGAGGGAAGTCATGATCCTCACGCAGCAGAATATAAGGGAAGCTTTTGTCGTCGCGCAGCAGCACGTTGTACGCAGGGCGATAGCGCTTGATCAGCTGCGCCTCGAGCAGCAGCGCCTCGGCCTCGCTGTTGGTGGTGACGATCATCATCGACCGGGTCAGCGAGACCATACGCTGCAGGCGGCGTGGCAGCTTGTCGACCTGCGTGTAATTGGTCACCCGGTTGCGCAGCGCGCGCGCCTTGCCGACATACAGCACATCGCCGCGCGCATCGATCATCCGGTAGACGCCGGGGCGCGTCGGCAGCGACTTCAGCGTGTTGCGGATCGC
>JBBQXX010000146.1:0-6804 GCA_038209235.1 Sphingomonadales bacterium
CAAAAGCGCCTCGATGCCGATCTGCTCTATGTTGAAAACTGGAGCTTCTGGGAGGATATTCGTATCCTGCTAAAAACATTCTCGGTTATTTCGCACGACAATGCTTTTTAAATTGACGTCAGGTGGGCTCCATGTTCCTGCCCAACCCGATCACTTATGGAGGAAAATCAGTGACTATTGAACGCCCACCCGTCGCGCTCGTTACCGGTGTGACCGGACAGGACGGTGCTTATCTGGCGCGCCTGCTGCTCGAGAAAGGATATGAAGTCCATGGCATCAAGCGGCGGTCATCATCATTCAACACCTCGCGTATCGAAGACATATATCAGGACCCGCATATTGAGGGTGCGAAGTTTCATCTTCACTATGGGGATCTGACCGACACCACCTCGTTGATCCGGCTGGTCCAGCAAACCCAGCCGACTGAAATCTACAATCTGGCGGCTCAAAGCCACGTTCAGGTCAGTTTCGAAACGCCGGAATATACCGCGAACGCCGACGCGATCGGTACCCTGCGCCTGTTGGAAGCGATCCGCATCCTGGGTATGGAGAAAACCTGTCGTTTCTATCAGGCATCGACGTCAGAACTTTATGGGCTTGTCCAGGAAGTGCCGCAGCGCGAAACAACCCCGTTCTATCCGCGTTCGCCTTATGCAGTCGCCAAAATGTACGCTTACTGGATCGTGGTCAACTATCGTGAGGCGTACGGTATGCATGCATCCAACGGCATCCTGTTCAACCACGAAAGCCCGATGCGTGGCGAAACCTTTGTCACCCGCAAGATCACCCGTGCAGCTGCAGCCATCAAGCTGGGCAAGCAGGATCGCCTCTATCTGGGCAACCTTGATGCGCGGCGCGATTGGGGCCATGCGCGGGAATATGTACGCGGCATGTGGCTGATGTTACAGCAGGATGTACCCGACGATTACGTGCTTGCTACAGGCGAGACGACGCATGTGCGCACCTTTGTTGAATGGGCCTTTGAAGACGTCGGCATCATGCTCGAATGGCGCGGAGAAGGTGTTGATGAAAAGGGCTATTGTCGTGACACCGGTCGCCTGCTGGTTGAGGTTGACCCACGCTATTTCCGCCCGACAGAGGTGGAATTGCTGATTGGTGATCCGACCAAGGCGCATGAGAAGCTCGGCTGGCAGCATGAGACATCGGTGCGCGAGCTTGCCCGTGAAATGGTCCAAGCCGACCTTGATGTGATGGTCAATGCACCAGTTATAAAGGGCGCATAATGCCATTTTCGCTGTCAGGAAGGCGGGTTTTTGTTGCGGGCCATCGCGGAATGGTGGGCAGTGCCATAGTGCGGCGTCTGGCTAGCGAGAATTGTGAGGTTTTGACCGCACCCCGCACTGAGTTGGACCTGCTCGATCAGGCGGCAACGACAGCCTGGATGCACCGTGAAAAACCCGATACAGTGATCGTGGCGGCAGCCAAGGTTGGCGGGATACTGGCCAACAACAATTATCCGGCCGATTTTCTTTATGATAATCTTCTGATCGCCACCAACTGCATCGGCGCGGCGCATGCAGCCGATGTCAACCGGCTGCTGTTTCTTGGGTCGTCGTGCATTTATCCGAAATTCGCCGAGCAGCCGATAAAGGAAGAGGCGCTTCTCACAGGTTTGCTGGAGCCGACCAACGAATGGTATGCCATCGCAAAGATCGCCGGAATAAAATTGTGTCAGGCGTATCGCCGCCAATATGGGCGCGATTACATCTCGGCGATGCCCACCAACCTCTATGGCCCCGGTGACAATTTTGATCTGCAGTCAAGCCATGTGCTGCCGGCGCTGATCCGCAAGGTGCACTTTGCCAAAGCCGCAGGAGACCCATCGGTCATGATCTGGGGTACCGGATCGCCGCGCCGTGAGTTCCTCCACGCCGACGATTGTGCTGATGCCTGTATCCATCTGCTCGCCACCTACAGCGATGAGATGCACGTCAATGTCGGCTCTGGCGACGATCTGACCATTCTCGACCTCACCAGACTGGTGTGCGATGTGATTGGCTATGCAGGCGACATTACCCATGACCTTAGCAAGCCCGATGGCACACCGCGCAAACTGATGAGCGCTGACCGGTTGCGTTCGATGGGCTGGGTGCCGCGTATCCAATTGCGTGATGGCATTGCCACCACCTATCGCTGGTTTCTGGACAATCATCGGTGAAATTTCTGGTCGTTGGACTGAATCATCATCCGGAACCTACTGGTGCAGCGGTCTATACTTCAGAATTTTGCCAGGCGCTGGTGGCTCGCGGTCACCAGGTGCAAATGGTATGCGCGGCACCCTATTATCCCCAATGGCAAACCTATGCCGGCTATCGCGGCCTGCGCTGGTCGCGCGCGGTCGAACTGGGCGTGGCGATATGGCGCTGCCCAATTTATGTGCCTGGTAAGGTTACCGGCCTAAAGCGCATCCTACATTATATCAGCTTCCTCCTGTCGGCTGCAGGACCGGTGCTGTGGTGTGCGCTCAGCCAGCGGCCCGACCATATTATTACCATTGCTCCAACGCTGATGGCAGCACCCGCCAGCCTGTTGGCAGCACGCTTGTGCGGCAGTCAGACCCTGCTCCATATCCAGGATTTCGAGGTGGAGGCGGGCTTTGCCACGGGCCAGATGGCAGCAGGCAGCAAGGTTGCCCGGATCGCCATAGGCTTCGGCGATGCTGTCATCCGTGCGCACGATCGCGTGACCAGCATTTCGCCAGCCATGGTCCGCAGAGTCAATGGCAAGCGCGCACCGCGCGTTGACGCTTATGAACTACGCAACTGGGCCGACATCGCGCAGGTCGTCCCTCAGGCGTCATCACCTTACCGCGACCAGTGGGCCATCACGACGCCGCATGTCGCGCTTTATTCTGGTAGTATCGCCCGCAAGCAAGGGCTGGAAATGCTGATCGAAACCGCCCGCCGCCTCGAACTGCGCCGCGACATCACCTTTGTCATCTGCGGCAACGGCCCCTATCGCGCCGAGCTTATGGCAACTGCATCCGGCCTGAACAACATCCAGTTCCATGATCTGCAACCAAGGGCAAATCTGGGGGCGTTGCTGAATCTGTCCACCGTCCATCTGTTGCCGCAGAAGCGTGACGCAGCCGATCTGGTCTTGCCGTCAAAGCTCACCAACATGTTGGCATCGGGCCGCCCGGTCGTTGCAGGGGCAGCGCCAGGCACTGGTCTTGCCGAGGAAATTGAAGGGTGCGGCATCGCGGTCGAGCCTGAAGATGACGCAGCCATGGCGGCTGCCATTGTCAGACTGATCGATGATCCGGCACTTCACGCGCGACTTAGCCGGGCCGCGCGCACCCGCGCCGAGGCCGCATGGGCACAGGAACCCATCATCACACGATTTCTTGAATGGCTTGAAACCCGTTAGCTTTCATTGCGGGCACCCAGAAGGCGATGCATTTCAGAGACGGCGCAAATAATGTGGTACATGCTTGACGCCCTCGCTTCGTCCACCACAGTGTCTCCGTTGCCGTCGATGAATTCAAAGGCACCGCCTTCCACCGGATAGTCGAGATAACGCTCCAATCCTGCTGCGGCACGAGCAACGAGATCATAAGCGACTGATTTTTCTTTAGCGTCTGGTGCAATTTCGGCCATCGCCAACCAGCATTTGATCCGCTCAGTCTGCTGCCACAATCGCGCGCGGTTATCCTTTACCGACAGATCATCCAATATTTCCATAATCGCCAGATCGCGCACTTTATCCACACCGAACTGCTCCGCCGTCTCAGCCAGCCGGATTGCGGCGGGCTGTGCTGATGTGCGCCCGCGCGCCATGTCCCAGCGCCACAAAAGCCAGGCCCATTCAAACTGATGGCCCGGTTCAACGATCCGGCCGCTCTCATCAGGCATCGGCTGCCAGTTGCCGTCGAAAAATTCGCGCAACATGCCATCAGGTCTAATGAAATTCTCCAAAGCGAGTTGGCCGATCTCATCGGCCTGAACACTCCAGACCGAACCCGGCTGATTCAAGGTCTCTTCCCACGCCAGGCTGGCTTCAAACATATGCATATGCGGGTTTGCCTTTAGCGGCAATGTTCGCGGATCGCTTTCTTCAAAGCCACCAAGCGGGTGTGACCAGCCGCGCTTTGCAGCGGCAAGAATATCTTCGCCGGCCGCCTCAAGCTGCTTGGGTGCGCCCAGGAACTTGTGAGCAGCAGCGAGGCCGAATAGCGCAAAAGCGTGATCATACAGATCAAACCGACCATCCACTACCGTACCGCCTGGTCGGGTCACAGATCGCACGCTGCCGTCTGTATTGCGACAGTTTGTTAGCAGATAGTCCACGCCATGGCGGACTAGCTCGGCTGCTGGCCCCTTCCAGCCCATTGATCCCGCCGTGGCAAATGTGAAGATTTGACGACCGACAACACGGGTCCGTCGGTCATCGTCGGAAGCCTTTCCCGTCGGCGAAATCGTCTCAAAAAAACCGCCTGCGGTAAGGTCGGTCCCGCGACTACTCCAAAGCGGCAACGCTTTGTCAAAAAGCCATGAGGTCAGCCGGTTACGCGCAGCTACAGCGCGGTCAATTGCAGTTGTGGTCATAAAAAATCCTTAACCCTGTCTCGCGCGGATAAGTGGATGCATCATCGCATCAAGTCGACCACCGCAATACAGATAACCTTCGATGCCCGCCGCGTTGGCGGCCTCCACGTCACTGGGATAGTCGCCGATCAAAAAGCTTTTTGAGGCATCGACCATCCACTGGTCAATCAGGTCCAAAATCATCCCCGGGCCAGGCTTGCGCCAGCCGCACGATTTTCTATATCCGGCAACGCTTCCGTCGGGATGATGCGGGCAATACCGGAAATCATCAATATGACCGCCTTGGTCTGCCAGCGTCTGCTGCATATGATCGAAGACCGAAATGACGTCAGGCTCGCCATAAAACCCCCGCGCTATCCCCGCCTGATTGGTGACAATGAAAACCAGATACCCTGCCTCATTGGCGGCAACCACGGCTTCCAAGGCGCCTTCAATCCACTCAAATCTATCGACGCTGCCGACATAGCCATGGTTTTTATTCAGCACGCCATCACGATCAAAAAACACTGCGGGCCGCCGAAGCAACGATGGAATCGCGGTTTGAGCTTCTGCAAAAGATTCCGGGACACCAATGTCGATAAAAAATCCCCCGCACACCAGACCGCCCAACATTCTTTTGTCCGCCATGGCCGGAAAGACATCGGCCTCCATGGAGCATTTGCTACTGACATGAGGCAGCATAACGTCGCGTCTGATCGCATAGATGCCGCCATTGATCAGCCCACTTGCTAAGCCTGGTTTCCGCTCGGCAAAGCGTTCAACGATCCCCCCTGCAAGCTCCACGAGACCATAGCGGTCAGGCGAGTCGATTTCGCGAAGGGCCATCACTCCGCCAAGATTGGAATGCGCGGCCAATTGCCGACACAACTTTCTAAGCGGAATATCGAAAAGGCTGTCTCCGTTCATCATGATGAATTCAGACGCTAGATACGGTGCTGCGAAGTGCAATGCTCCGCCTGTTCCGGCAGGTTCGGGTTCGACAACGACCCTTACCGTTGCCCTCAATTGCGCGATGAAAGGGTTTTTGTCCACAAACAGGATTATCTCATGTGCGCAAAAGCCCGCCAGCAGCACAATGTCGTCAAAGCCTTGACGCGCCACTTCTCCAATCAAAAGCTCAAGAAACGGTCGACCGTTCACCGACAGCATCGGCTTTGGTTTCGCCTGGGTCAAATCCCCCAGCCTCGTGCCCAGTCCGCCGCAAAGAATGATCGCTTGTCGTATCATCATGATTCTAGATCCGCCAAACTTCGCAACCTTGCTCGATAATCTTCACAGGTCCGGCAACAGCGCCGCGACCGGTGAGTGCGGTTATGAGCCGATAGCGATTTTCAGGATGGACGAGGAAGAAGATAAAGCCGCCGCCGCCAGCGCCTGAAACCTTACCTGCCAAAGCACCTTGGCTCATGCCGAATTTCAGCATCTCGTCGATATGCTGGTTGGTCACGGCAGTGGCAGTGGCGCGCTTTGCCAGCCAACTTTCGCTGAGGATGCACGCCATTTTATCAATATCACCTGCCAGAGCAGCCGCCTTCATGTCAACCGCATCCACTTTCAATTTATGAAGCGCATTAATCGTCTTGCCTGACGCGCCCGCCATGCCCTTGACCTGCTCGGTGATAATGGACGCGGACTCGCGCGATTGCCCTGTGAAACAGGTCACGAGCGACGTCTCAATCTCATTGCGAACCCCTGTGTGCAGACGTAGCGGATTCACGATCACGCGGCCATCGGCTAGATATTCGATGAAGTTCATACCACCGAAGGCAGCGGCATATTGGTCCTGCCGCCCCCCGGCCAACCCAAGGTCGATACGCTCAATCTCGAATGCCAGCCGTGCTATATCGTAAAGACCAAGCGGTGCGCCAAGCAAGGCGCGGAATGCTTCGACCATAGCCACCACCAATGCAGAAGATGACCCCAGGCCTGAACCCGCCGGGGCATCCACGGTGGTCGCGATCGTCAACGGCATGCGTTTGTTGCCGCCGAATTCGAGGATCATTCGCTCATAAACCCCACGATGGAGAACCAACTTTGAATCGCCAAGAGGCGCATCCAGCGCAAACTCCTCGACGATCCCCATATCATCTGCGACAAACCGGATAACCGCTCTGTCGGCAGGCAGAATAGTTGCAAAGGCAAATCGATCGATCGTGACGTTCAGCGTCGCTCCGCCATACATATCGCAATACGGTGACAGATCGGTGCCGCCACCGGCCAAACCAAGGCGCAGGGG
>JBBQXX010000147.1:0-6778 GCA_038209235.1 Sphingomonadales bacterium
CCACGCTGGGCTGCTGGGTCGCCGAGAGCGAGGTCGCTGTGCTGCTCGGCGAGACCGAGCAGGCGCACGAAGGCTGTCAGATCGGCAGCTATCCGTTTTTCCGCGAGGGCAGGGTGGGCGCGAATTTCGTGGTTCGCTCAACCGAACAGGCCCGGGTGAACTCCTGCGTTGCAGCGCTCGCCGGAGCGCTTGAAGCCGCCGGACGTGAGGTCACACCCGGCGGCATTTAACCTTCATGCGTGAGATCCGACCTCAATCTTCGGGCGCAATCGCAACCTTCAGACCGTCAAGCGCCGCAGTCATCTGGATCTGGCAAGACAGGCGCGACGTTGCGTTGCGATGGTCGGAACTGTCGAGCAGATCGTCTTCATCGGCGCTCACCGGGGGCAGTCTGTCGGTCCAGTCGGCATCGACATGGACATGGCAGGTCGCGCACGAACAGCATCCGCCGCACAACGCGAGCAATTCGTCAAAGCCGTTGTCGCGGATCACTTCCATCACCGAAAGGCCGGTTTCGGCCTCGATGGAACTCTCTTCGCCCGCGCGGTTGATGACGATCAGCTTTGGCATGGAAACTCCCTAAATAGATGCGCTGGGGTCTGGCCCCTGCAAACGCCGCTGCTATGGTCAACCAAACGCCCCAATGCAAGGGGCGGTTTGGGGAATGAACCGCTTATGGGTTTGACGGCACAACAGTTGCATCAGGGTTTGGACGCGGTGGCTGCGCGCGAACCTGGCATCGCGCGCGCGCTGGGCATTGCAGGGTATCCGGAACCGCGCATCCGCCAGCGCGGCTATGCCACCTTGCTGCGCACGATCGTCGGCCAGCAGGTCAGCGTTGCATCAGCAGACTCGGTCTGGAACAAGCTGGAGGCAGCGCTGGGTGAGGGATGCCCGGTCGAGACGCTGATCGCGGCGGATTTCGATACACTGCGCGCCTGCGGAATGTCGCGCCAGAAACAAGGCTATGCGCGGTCGCTTGCCGAACTGGTTGTCAGCGGCGAGCTGGACTTTGATAACCTGCCCGCCGATGACGAGGCGGCGATTGCCGAACTGGTGCGGATCAAGGGCATCGGGCGATGGTCAGCAGAAATCTATCTGCTATTCGCCGAGGGCCGCACCGATATCTGGCCGGCGGGCGATCTGGCGGTGCAGGCGGGGATCGGCCGGATACTGGGGCTGGAGTTGCGGCCATCCGAAAAGGAAACACGCGCGCTGGGCGAAGGCTGGTCGCCGCATCGCGGATCGGTCGCGATCCTCACCTGGCATTGCTACAACAACGCGGCGCTGTAAGGGCACCGCTGCGATGGATGTGCATTTGGGCGGGCTGGCGCTGGCGGCAGCGATGGTGGGCATCGGCGTCCTCAGCTTTATTACGGGGCGTCGCGACTCGCTGCTGCGCGCCTGGCTGGGCAGCGATATCGATCACGGTCAGTATCCGGCATCGCGCCAGGCACTGCGCGGACAGGGCTATGTGCTGTTCCTCTCGGCGGCGGTGACGGCGCTTGTCTCTGCCGGCCCGGCCTTCGGACTGGCGGGCAAATTTGCGATGACGCTGGTGATCGGCCTGATCGGCGCACAGGCGGTGATGATCTGGCTGCTCTACGGCAACCGCGACCCCTTCATCCGCCAGATCCTGGGAGAGACTGCGAGCATGGCGTTCTGGGTGGGAATCGTCGGCCTGTTCGTGTGGGCAGCCGCAGAACGGTTCGCCGACGCACCCCGGCTCGACGCACTCGATCTGGTGGTCGCCGGCATGGCAGTCCACGGTGCGAGCGTGATGCGCGTGTGTTTGCGGCGGCTGCGACGGAAATAAACCGTGTTCCGGCGAACGCCAGAAATCCAGGGCGGCGACAGCGCAATCTGACTCCTGGACTCCGGCATTCGCCGGAGAACGCGGGAAATCAACGGTGGCAGTTCACCCCTTGAACAGAATTTTGCCGTTCGCCAGCCGGGCGCGGCTGAGGGTTGTTACCTCTTTGAGGAAGCTCGTCGGCTTTTTAAGGAACTTGCTCTTGGGGTTGGGCTTCAGGCCTGCTGCAGTTGCCACTTCGGCGATGAAATGGACGCAGTTGGCTTCATTGAGGCTGTAGCTTTTTTGTTTCTTGTTACGCCATTTGTCGGTTGTAGCCATCACTGCGCGATATTCGGCATCGGTCAGTTCGTAGGAAAAATGCGGGTTGCTGCCCGCGATATACTTGGGTTTGAGGACGCTGACATGGCCGGTGACCCAGCCGAACAGGATGCTGGGGCCAGTGTTGGTCGCGGTGAAGCCGACATTGGTGTCAACGGCCTCGCCTGTCGCATCGACCTTGCCCTTCAGCGTGGCGAATGCGTGCGGAAACTGGCTCCCCAGTTCATGGCTGTAGAACGTGATGGTCACCGCCGCATGCGCGACATTGGCCCAGCACAGCAGCGGCGCGATCAGCAAGGTGAACATCAGGCGCCTGGGTGTCGTCTTGAGCGTCATGGGGTCTCCACTTGGGTTTTGCCGGAAATGGCCCGGTCGAGCCATGCCGCCGAATCAGCCGGACTTTGCTTGTCTTTGTCCCTGTCGACGCGATAATTGGCTGCGCGCATTTTTTCCACCGGGATTGCACCGACCAGCGGTTTAAGCGCGGCCACCAGACGCGCATCGCTGGCAGCCGATCGGCTGACCATCAGGATCGCATCGTAGCTGGGCACCGCGCGTCTGGGATCAGCAAGGATGACAAACCCGTTGGCGGCGATCCGTCCGTCCGAAGAGAAGGCCGAGATGATATCTGCCTCGCCCAGCGACAATGCGCGATACATGAAGGTCGGCTCAAACGCGCGCCGCGCCTTGAAGCGCAGCGGATAGGCGGCCTGCACCATCTGCCATTCGGGCCGCTCCAGAAACTCGACATCGGTGCCGAAGACAAAATCCGGGGCGACGCGCACCACATCGTCGAGCGACCTGAGGTTGAGCCGTCTGGCATCCTCAGGCCGCACCGCAAAGGCATAAGTGTTTTCAAAACCCAGCGGACCGATCAGGCGGACGCCGTGCTGTTCCTGCGTCCATCTGTCGATCTCGGCGATCATGCTGGTGCGCGGCTCGGGGTCCTGCCGCTGCATCTCGTTGGTCCAGATGGTGCCTGCATAATCGACATAGACCTGCACATCATCGCTGGCCAGCGCGCGGAATACCACCGCGCTGCCCAGCCCCTCGCGATAGCGCACCGCAAAGCCCGCCGCCTCAAGCCGCCGCCCGATCAGTTGCGCCAGCACATATTGCTCAGAAAACCGCTTTGCGCCGATGGTCACCACCGGGCGGTCGGTCTGCGGTGCAGGCCACAGCGCGAGGCCAAGCCCCAGCGCGAGGATGATCCCCGCCAGCCAGATGCGCCTGTGCTTGCGCCAGCGGATGCCGCTTTCAATCAGGCCGAGCAACAGGTCGACGCTGATCGCAAGGCCCGCTGCTGCAAAGCATCCGGCGAGCACCAGCGACCAGTTCTGCGTCTGCAATCCGGCAAATATCAGATCGCCAAGGCTGGGCTGACCGACGGTGGTCGAGAGCGTTGCTGCGCCGATGGTCCAGACAGCCGCAGTGCGGATGCCCGCCATGATCGTCGGTGAGGCCAGCGGTGCTTCGACCAGCCACAGTTTCTGCAGTGCAGTCATGCCCACGCCATCGGCAGCCTCGACCATCGCGCGATCGACCGATTGCAGTCCGGTCACCGCATTGCGCAGGATCGGCAGCAGCGCATAAAGCGCCAGCGCGAGCAGCGAGGGCAGGAAGCCAAGCGGCGATATCGCATCACCGAACACGGCAGACAGCGCCAGCAGCAGTGGGAAAAACAAAGCGAGCAGTGCCAGTGCCGGGATCGTCTGGATCAGGCTGGCAAAGCCCAGGGTGACCTGCGCCACGGTGCGATTGCGGGCCGCGAATACCGCCAGCGGCAGCGCGATGACCAACCCCAGACCCAGCGCGGCAAAGCTCAACTGCACATGCTGCGCCAGCAGATCGGCAATGCGGCCCCAGTCCTGATTCACGCCGACGTGCCCGCCTGCCGCATTGCGGTGATCCGTTCGGCCTGTTGGCGGGGCACCGCGACCAGCGCCTCGGCCTCGGCCCCGCACGCGCCTGCGACCAACTGCGCCGGGCTGGCATCGGCAACGATCCGCCCGCCCGCCATCACCCAGATGCGGTCGGCCAGCAGCAACGCCTCGGCCATGTCGTGGGTCACCATGATCGTCGTCAGCCCAAGCCGATCGTGCAGCGCGCGATACTGCTTGCCCAGCGCCTCGCGCGTCACCGGGTCGAGCGCCCCGAACGGCTCGTCCATCAGCATCAGCCCCGGCTCTCCTGCCAGCGCCCGCGCCACGCCGACGCGTTGCTTCTGCCCGCCTGAAAGTTGCTCGGGCAGCCGCGCGGCAAAATTGCGGGGCAGATCGACCAGATCGAGCAAGGCTGCAACGCGGTCAGCAGCCAGCGGGCTGCCGCGCGACAGCCGCACGCCGATACCGATATTCTGCGCGATGGTCATATGCGGGAACAGCCCGACATTCTGGAACACATAACCGACAGAGCGGCGCAGTTCGTGCGGTTCACGCTGGGCGACGTCACCTGAATCGATTCGCACGGTGCCCAGATCGGCCTCGATCAGCCGGTTGACGGTTTTGAGCAGCGTCGATTTACCCGATCCCGATGACCCGACCAGCGCCACCAATGTGCCCGGTGCGATTGTTTGCGTGATCGCATCGACAGCAACAATCTGGCCGTAGCGTTTGCTCACGCCCTCGAACGCTACGGCAGGGCCGCGCGATGCTGGCGGGGCAGGAGAGGAGGTGAGCGAAACCATGCAACGCTGCTTATAAGCGCTGCGCGCACGCAATGGCTAGTGGTCCGATTCTGACCTTTGCATCCGCTTCCGGCCAGGTCGTGGGCAAAATGTCAGAATCTTCAGGACCACTAATAAAGAACTGGTTCTAGTGGATTTTAAAGATTTTGACGTTTGCTACTGCCTGATGCGGCTGGACGGATGCAAATGTCAAAATCAATCCACTAGCCACTTGCGCGCTGTGGTGCGTGGGCATAGCGTGGGGCAACAATTACAACAACCCGGCCTTCTGCTTTGAAAGACTGCAAATCCTCCCCGTCCGGGGAGGGGGACCACTCGCAGGATGGTGGAGGGGAGGCGCGATAGTGTGTCGGCTTGATCGTCGCACCCGGACGCTGCT
Organism: Sphingomonadales bacterium; assembly: GCA_038209235.1. Classification (GTDB taxonomy): domain Bacteria; phylum Pseudomonadota; class Alphaproteobacteria; order Sphingomonadales; family Sphingomonadaceae; genus Blastomonas. The sequence continues at coordinate 5,200 of JBBQXX010000147.1, forward strand.
CCTCCGTCTCGCTTGCGGCGATCCACTTCCCCTGAAGGGAGAGGATTATCGAGGTAGAAGCTGGTCGCCTGGAGAAAAAGCAAAATGGCCGAGACCAAATACATATTCATCACCGGCGGAGCCTCAGGCATCGGCCGCGAGGTCGCGCGGTATTTCGCGCAGCGCGGATGGTTTGTCGGGCTGGCCGATGTCAACGCCAAAGGCATGGAAGAGACCGCCGCGATGTTGCCAGCGGGAATGTCATCGCTGCACAGTCTCGATGTACGCAGCCGCGAGCAGTGGACCAGTGCGCTCGATGCCTTTGCCGAGACGAGCGGCGGCAAGCTGCATGTACTGTTCAACAATGCCGGGGTCGGCATCGGCGGGTTGCTTGAGGAGCATAGCGAGGACGATATCGAAAAGCTGATCGACATCAACTTCAAGGGTGTCGTTTATGGCGCGCATATCGCCCATAAATATCTGAAGGCGACGCCGGGTTCGTGCCTGCTCAACACGTCATCGGCATCGGGCATTTATGGATCGGCGGGCTTGTCGGTCTATTCGGCGACCAAGTTTGCGGTGCGCGGCCTGACCGAGGCGCTCGATATCGAATGGGGGCCGGACGGGGTGAGGGTGCGCGCGCTGCTCCCAAGCTTTATCGATACGCCCTTGCTCGATGGTCCGGTGGCGCGCACCAACAAGTCGAGTCGCGACAATGTGAAGGCGGCGGGGCTGGAGATCGCGCCTGTAGCGATTGTCGCAAAGGCGGCGTGGAACGCGGTGCACGATGCCAAAAATGTCCACAGCTATGTCGGCCCAACCGCAAAGAAGCTGGCGTTCGCGGCGAAATGGATGCCCGGATCGATCCGCAAGCGCGGCGGGCTGATAGTCCGTCAGCAACGCGGCGATTAGCTCGGCGCGTTATCCGAACACCCTGCGTCCATAAGTCACGCGGTCGGCCATCGCCATCGTCGTCAGCTGCGCGTTGACGCGGATGCAGCTGGGCATCACGCTGGCATCGGTGACCAGCACGTTGGCGGTGCCATGCACCTTCTGATCCAGATCGACGACACCCTTGGCGGCATCTGCATTGATCGCGTTGCCACCGTGCGGGTGGCTGGACGAAAGGACGACGTCATCGGGCTCGGTGATATTCTCCAGGTAGAACGCGTCGATCGCGGCATCGCTCATCCCTGCATATAGCGTCTCGCCGTGTAGCAGCGCAGGATAGACCTCCTGCGCGCCGCCAGCGAAATGGACCTTGGTGAGCGTTGCCAAGGCACGGCGCAGCACCGCAAGATCGGTGGGCTTGAGCTTGAAGTCGAGCTTGCCGCCCTTGATCTCGCCAAGCCGGTCAGCGGGGAAAAGCACGCCCGCTGACGCCAGCCGGTTATAGTTGAGCATGCGGGTAAAATGGTCGTCGAACCAGCCCGGCACCAGCGAGGCCATGCTCATCGGCGGCTGGAAATGGCTCTCGATCAGGAAGTCGCCGCGATCGACGAAGGTCGCCATCTGGTCCTCGTCCCACGCCTTGACTGCATCGGGCATCAGCGCCGGGACCGGGCAGGCGATGTTAAGCGATATGCCCTTGCCCGTGCCC
>JBBQXX010000148.1:0-6764 GCA_038209235.1 Sphingomonadales bacterium
CGTGTCTGGTTAAGCGCGGCTTGGCGGCAAAGGTTAAGCAGACGTTGACGACAGATTTATCTTCTCTTTACCCATGCTGCGGCCAATGTGCCGCTCGCCGCCCCTGCACGATGGCTGACGTCGGGTTGCTGATGGTCGTGCCATGGCGGTCAAGCCATGGGCTGTGATAACCAATGCTTTACCCTTCGGGTGCAAACAGGGGTATGCCCCGGCCTGTTCCCTCCCGCCGTGCGCGCGGCCACAGCGCAACGATGGCGCGCCATTGGCAGCAGTTTCGCGCGCGCAATGCTGATCCTTCAGAGAACCGTGCGATCGTGCTGGCGCTGCTGCTGGCTTTGCTCATCGGGTGGAATGCGTTTGACTGGGTGCAGCCATTCGCCAGCAGCCCGGTGCCGTTGGCCGGTCAGCCCGCCGATGGTATCGCAGCGTCCCTACCGGACGCGACATTGAGTGACGGTGTTTCTGTGTCTACACCGGACACGGCATCGGCCAGCTTTGGCATCTGCGGTGGCGGTGCGCGCTATACTTGCGTGGTCGATGGCGACACATTCTGGCTCGACGGGCAAAAGATCCGCATCTCCGACATCGATACGCCCGAGGTGTTCTCGCCGCGGTGTCCGGCGGAACTGGCGCGCGGACGTCTGGCGACCGAGCGCCTCACCGGGCTGCTCAACGCCGGGCCATTTGCGCTCGAGCAAAATGGCCGCGCGCAAGATCGGTATGGCCGGGCGTTGTACCGCGTCACCCGAGGCGGCGAGAGCATTGGCTCAGCGTTGGTCGACGAAGGGCTGGCGGTATGGTACGGTAATGGCCGACCCGATTGGTGCTGACGATCAGATTCTCGCCTTGTCGTTCATCCGTTTCGAATTGTCCGGCAGGTCGAACAGCACGCGGCGCTGTTTGAAATCGATCATCATCCGGCTGAACTGTCGCAATGTGCCCATTCCCAGCAGCATTGCCGGGGTCTTGTCGAGGCCAAGCTCACGGAACGCATCGGTGTCGACAAAAACGATCGGCACATAATCGAATTGTGCGCGGCCAATGCGGAAATCATAGGCAATGCCGCTGTCGGCCAGGATCGATTGTCCGGTGACCGAAACCAGGCTGGCCTGCTCCACGCCCGGCTTGTGACCAAGGCCAAGCCGCCGCTGCAACGCCCGGTTGCCGATGTTCGATTGCGCACCGGTGTCAATCACCACGTTGATTTTTTTGCCATCGAGCGTGGCGTCTGTGAAAATAAGCTGGCCTGAACGCCGCCGCGCGGTGACGATGATCTCGAAATCACTCGTCGGCGCGCGTTTGGTGACATCTTCGATGCTGATCGCGTTGGTGGTGAAATCGAACAGGATGCGCTGGTCCTGCAGCCCGTCGAGCCCCAGAATGCCATCTGCACCGATGTGATGCGCCTCCAGCATCGGAGCGACCAGCTCGCCGTAATTTTGCCGACCCAGCGTAACCTCGGGCAGATACACGGTCTGCACCATCTTGCTGCCTGCAATGCTGACCAGCTTGGCGATCTCGGCAAATTCAAGCGCCAGAATTCCGGCGATGTCGCTTGAGACGACGGTGCGTTCCGATCCGGTGTCGATAAGGAACGAGAACGGACCACGACCATCGATGTTCACCGGAACCGTCATACGGCTGGCGCGATCCTGCATCAGCGCGATGATTTCGGCATCGACGCCCGGTGTATCGGCAGGGGTGATGTCCTGCGCCATGCTGGCAGGCACGGCAAACGCCGCCATGAGCAACAGCGCACCGGCAATCGGGCGGATTTTCATTGCTACGATCCTCTCACGCGCCCTTGAATTTTGTTTGTTGCGCGGCAACTCGCCTTACCACTTGCGCGGTGAACTGGCAATCAGTCGCCACGCATCGCCGCTTGCGCCAGGCTCTCGGCCTCGACCAGCAGCGCATCGTCGGTGGAACCCTGCGCGACACTTTCGCGTCCGATCATCACCAGCACCGGCACCGCCAGCGGGCTGACCCGCTCAAGATCGACATGCAGCATCGTGCCGGCGGCGCGGTCGAGCAGATCGCCCAGCCGCCCGACATCGGTCATCCGCGCGCGTGCATCGGCCCATGCGGCCTCGAGCAGGACATGGTCAGGCTCGTATTTGCGCAGCACGTCATAGATCAGATCGGTGGAGAAGGTGACCTGCCGCCCGGACTTCTTCTTGCCCGGATGCTGGCGCTCGACCAGCCCGCTGATCACCGCGACCTCGCGAAAGGCGCGTTTGAGCAGATAGGAATTCTGCACCCAGTCGGTGAACTCATCGGCCAGGATATCGGCCGAGAGCAGCGCGCCGGGGTCGGTAATCGGTTTTAGCCCCCAGACCGCCAGCGCGTAATCACTGGCGACAAAGCCCATCGGCTGCAACCCGCGATCCTCCATCCGCCGGGTGAGCAGCATGCCCAGCGACTGATGCGCATTCCACCCCTCGAACGGGTAGCACACCATGTAGTTGCGATCTTGGTGCGGGAAGGTCTCGACCAGCAGCTGGTCTGGCTCGGGCATGGCAGAGCGCCAGTCCTGCATCTCCAGCCATTCGCGGACATCATCGGGAAAGCGCGCCCAGCTGGCACGATCGGTCAGGAAGCTGCGCACCCGCGCCGAAAGATGCGTGGTCAGCGGCATACGCGCGCCGTTGTAGCTGGGGATCTGCGCCGCCTTGCTCGATGCCTTGACGACCAGATCGAGATCCTTGATCCGCTCCACCTCCAGCCCCATGCCTGCAAAGATGAAGGTGTCGCCGGGGGTAAGCTGCGCAGCGAAATTCTCTTCGACGCGGCCCAGGCTGCGGCCATTTCTGAAGCGCACGTCGAGCATCGGGCTATCGACGATGATCCCGGCATTGAGCCGGTGCTGCGCGGCAAATTTCGGATGCGCCAGCCGCCACGTGCCATCTTCCAGCCGGACCAGCCGCTTGAACTTGTCATAGGCTTTCAGCGAATAGCCGCCGTTCTCGACAAAGCCGAGCACACGCTGGAAGGCGGCGCGGTCGAGCGCGCTGTACGGCAACGCCGATTGCACTTCGGCGAGCATTTCATCTTCGTGGAACGGCCCGGCGCAGGCCGCCGCCATGATATGCTGGGCCAGCACGTCGAGTCCGCCGGGGCGAAAGCTTTCGCCGTCGCGCTGGCCTTCGGTGACCGCATCGAATGCGGCTTGGGCTTCCAGATATTCGAAGCGGTTGCCGGGCACCAATATGGCGCGGCTGGCGGCATCAAGCCGGTGGTTGGCGCGGCCGATGCGTTGCAGCAACCGCGACGATCCCTTGGGCGCACCCATCTGGATCACGCAATCGACATTGCCCCAGTCCACGCCCAGATCGAGGCTCGCGGTGGCGACCAGCCCGCGTAAGGTCCCGCGCGCCATCGCACCTTCGACCTTGCGGCGTGCCTCGACCGAAAGCGATCCGTGGTGGATACCGATCGGCAAGTGCGCCTCGTTCAGCTCCCACAGCTTCTGGAAGATGAACTCGGCCAGAAACCGCGTGTTGCAGAACACCAAAGTGGTCTGGTTGCGCGCGATCTCCTCAAGCACCTGCGGGACGGCGTAATGGCCGCTGTGTCCCGCCCATGGCACGCGGCCATCGGTGATCATGATCGACAGATCGGGGTCTGCGCCGGGTTCGCCCTCGACCAGCGCCACCGCGTTGATATCGCCATCGGGGGCAAGCCAGGCGCGATAGGCATCGGCATCGGCGACGGTGGCGGACAGCGCAACGCGGCGCAGCGCGGGCGCGATCATCTGCATCCTGGCCAGCGACAGGCTGAGCAGATCGCCGCGCTTGGATGTCGCAAACGCATGGACCTCATCGATGATCACAGTCTTCAGCCCGGCAAACATCGCCAGGCTTTCGGGATAGGACAGCAGCAGGCTGAGCGATTCGGGCGTGGTCAGCAAAATATGCGGCGGCTTGGCGCGTTGCCGCGCCTTGCGGTCCGATGGCGTATCGCCACTGCGTGTCTCGATGCCGATCGCCAGCCCCATTTCGGTGACCGGGGTCAGCAGGTTGCGCTGCACATCATGCGCCAGCGCCTTTAGCGGCGAAATATACAGCGTGTGCAGGCCTTCATGGCTGCCCCCATCGGCAAAATCGCGCAACGTCGGCAGAAACCCGGCGAGCGTCTTGCCCGCGCCGGTTGCTGCGACCAGCAACGCATGGCGGCGCTGATCGGCCTGCGCCAGCATTTCGATCTGGTGCCGCCGGGGTGCCCATCCGCGCGCTGCGAACCACGCTTCGATTATCGGGGGCAGGGGCATGGCTGCGATATAGGGCGGGCGCAGAGGGAACAGAAGGGCGTATTGCCCCCGTCCCCATTCCGCTTAGGCTGAGCGGGGTTGCGTTGCAGGCGACTAGCTAACCTTGCCCTCGCTCACAGCAAACCTGGCTGCTGATCTTTGACCCGGTTGCCGACACCGGGCAGGTTCAGCGCTGAGACCATTTGGCGCAGTTCCTGCCGCGCGATGATGTGGCTGGTGCCCAGATCGGCAAGATGCCCCTTGTCGAGCAAGGTCAGGCCCGAGGGGAAAAGCTCGCGGTAGATAACGCGCTCGGACAGGCCCTGCACATAACGGAAGCCGACGCGCTTGGAGAGTTCGGCCAGCGCGGCATCAATGCGGCGCTTGTTGCGCGCATCGGTCTGCTGGGTGCGGTTGCGCAGCACCACCCAGTCGATTTCCACGCCGTCGGTCTTGGCGCGGGCCTTGCGCGCGTCCCAGATCAGTTCAGCATAGAAACTGAGCTTCCTCACCTTGAACGTTTCAGGATCGACCTGACCGATGAGATCGAAATCGACAAAGCTGTCGTTGAGCGGGGTAACGAGCGTATCGGCGCGCGTCGCAACAAACCGCGCGAACTTGTCGTCGCGGCCCGGCGTGTCGTAAACCAGAAAGTCGCAGTCCTTGCCCATCGCCGCAACCATCTGCTCCAGCCGCGCCTGGCTGTCGTCTTTGAACACATCGAACTTTGGCGTCGGCAGGCTGATGCCGCGGCGCTGCTGCGTGGAAACGCGGTTTTCCAGATAGCGGTGCAAGGTGCGCTGGCGCGGATCGAGATCGATCGCAGCGACGCGAAAGCCCTGATAGGCCAAAGCAACCGCAACATGCACCGCGCTGGTCGATTTGCCGGTGCCGCCCTTTTCATTGGCGAAGACGATATGGTGTGGAGACGCCCTGCGCGTCATCATGTCCATAGTATTCCAGCCCCTTCCAGCAAGCGAACGAATGTGCCAGTGCTGCATCGTGAATCGGTTTCATCACCACGCTTGGGTGAATGCGAACGGTCCCTAACGAAGGGTTAGGCAAGGTGCAAATCATACGTCGGATTGACAGGCTGAGGTCTGCGGTTTCGCAGCTGCGGCGACAAGGCGGCGCGGTGGCTCTGGTGCCGACGATGGGCGCGCTCCATTGCGGGCATATGCAACTGGTCAAAGCGGCAAGGCAGCGCGCCGGTCATGTCGTCGTGTCGATCTTCGTCAACCCCAGGCAGTTTGGCGCGGATGAGGACCTGAGCGCTTATCCGCGTCAGGAAGATGCCGATGCCGCGCTGCTCAGCGAGGCAGGCGTTGCTATCCTTTGGATGCCCGATGCAGATCAGGTCTATCCGCCCGGGTTTGTCACCAATGTCAGCATCGCCGGGGTCAGCGATGGCCTGTGCGGGGCAGCGCGGCCGGGGCATTTTGACGGCGTTGCCACCGTGGTCGCCAAACTGTTCAATCAGGTGCAGCCCGATCTCGCGCTGTTTGGCGAAAAGGATTTTCAGCAGCTGGCTGTGATCCGCGCGATGGCGCGCGATATGGATTTCGGGTGCGATATCGTTGGCGTGCCGACGGTGCGCGATGGCGATGGCCTCGCGCTGTCATCGCGCAACGCGTATCTCACCGCAGAGCAACGTGCGGCGGCCTCAATGTTACCGCGTGCCATGCAGGCAGGCATTGCGGTGATTCAGGCGGGCGGCCCGGTGCGCGAGGCGGCAAACGGCGTCGAGCAGGCGCTGCTGGCCGCCGGATTTGCTTCGGTCGATTATGTCGCATTGTGCGACGCGGTGACGCTTGAGCCTATCGAGGCACCCGATCGTGCTGCGCGGCTGCTGGTCGCGGCGCGGATCGGCAGCACCCGGTTGATCGATAATATGGCGGTCGAACCGATTGCGTAACGTAAACCTAATATTGCAGCCGCTGCGTTAACCATTTCTTCAATGCTTTTTCCCACTGTCGCAGGTGCCGGAAAGTCTGGCCTTGCACAAAGGGGCATGAGTGATGGGAAACAGCTTAAAGTCTGCAATGTTTCTGATCGAAAGCAAGCTGGCAGCGGCGTCGCGTGGCGACATCAGCGCCTATTTCGATCTTGGGGTGGCATTTTCTACCGGAGGCAATGGTTTTGCGGTCGATCTGATCGAGGCGCACAAATGGTTCAACCTGGCGGCTGTCAAAGGCCATGAGGAAAGCCAGCTGTGCCGCGCTGAAATTTCCGAAGAAATGACCGCACGGCAGATCGCCGAAGCCCAGCGCGAAGCCCGCGCCTGGCTCCAGCAGATCGCCGCGCGCGCAGCATAAGCCTTGAGGCCTGATTATTATTGGGCTGGCTTGCGGTAGCGTTCGAACCACGCGATGATCGCCGAGGCTTTCGCTGCGCTTTGCGATGGCCGTGCCGCGATGCCGCCATGGCTGGCACCGGGTACCTTGACCAGCGCCGTCGGCACGCCGACCAGCTTGAGCGCGGTGTAATATTGCTCGGCCTCGCTCACCGGGGTGCG
>JBBQXX010000149.1:0-6754 GCA_038209235.1 Sphingomonadales bacterium
GCACAGGGCGCTGGGCAAGCCGAGGCAGGCGCGATTCGCGCTGGCGCGCATGAGGATATCAACCTGATTACCATGCTGCTGGGTGCAGAAGAAGGCGGGCTGGAAGTGCTGGCGCGCGATGGATCATGGATCGACATGCGCCCGCCCGAAGGCGCACTGGTGGTCAATGTCGGCGATATGCTGCAACGGTTGACCAACCACGCATTGCCATCGACCACGCACCGGGTGCGCAATCCGGCGGGCGACCGGGCAAGGTTCAGCCGCTATTCGATGCCGTTCTTCCTGCACCTGCGCTCGGACTTTCCGATTCAAACGCTCGAAGGCTGCATCAGCGCGCAGCAGCCCAACCTTTATCCCGAACCGATCCTGGCGGATGACTATCTGCACGAACGGTTGGTGGAAATCGGGCTGGTAAAGGCTTAGCCCAGCTTAAGCAGGCCGTTTTCCGGCGAAAGCCGGAGAACCGCAGCGGATAGCTTTGTCACCTTAGCGGCGTGCGGCAACCTGGGTGCCAGCGCCGCGGGGCTTGAGCGGGGTGACGTGTGCGATGATGCACTCGCCGCCACTCGAACGCACCTTGGCGCACATGCCCCGCGCGCTCTTTTCATCGGCAAAGCCGCTGGCGGTCAGGCGATGGAGCGTGCGTCCGCCAACCTTGGCGGCGACCGCTGCCTTGGAAAACTCTGCCAGATCCTTGTGCTTGGTACTATAACCTGTCCATGCACGATTGGCGTTGGCGGTGTTCGAGAACACACCCAGTTGCACCGCAAAGGCACCACCGCTCACCGGCCTGAATGCCGGGACAGCAGCAGCTGCCAGAGCCGCAGCTGGAGCCGCCGCCATCGCCACAGGGGCAACTGCGCGCTCAAAGCTGGCCTTTTCCACAATCGGGGCGAGCGATGCGACCTGCACCGGACGCGTTTTGCGAATCGGCTTGGCGCGATAATTGCCCGGCAACGGCTGAACGATCTCACGCGCCACCAGCAGCGGCGCCAGCATGGCGCGTGGTTGTTCAGCAGGTTCGGCCTGCGCCATCTGTACAGGGAATTCTGCAAAAGGAGCAGGCGTTGCAGGCGGCAGGCTGACGCGTGCCACCACCATCGGCCGGTCTTCCACAGCGGCAAGTTCGGTAAAGGCTGCGAAAGGCGCAGCTTCGGCCATCCCCTGCTGAGCTAGCGCCTGCTGGCCGATCCGGGTCACGGCATCTGCCATCGCCGGATTGTTGGCCAGCGCCAGCTGCACCGGCTGACCGGCATCATAGTCCGCAGGGCTAATGCCCAGCACCGAGGCAACCCGCTGTACATGCGCCTGGGGGTGCGCGATGCGTGCCCATTCGGCGATGCGGCTTTCGGCAACCTTGGGGTCGATATCCTGACCGACCATGATCTGTGCTTCGCGCCAGCGGCCATCGAGCGCATAGGCTAGGGCGAGGTTCTGGCGCACCTTGGCGGTATTGTCGCCGCTGCGGATCTGGTCAACAAGGACATCGACGCCAATCCTGGTCTCTCCGGCCAGCGACATGGCAAGGCCATAATCGCTTGCGGGGATGGTTTCGCGGTGCTCGGCCAGCAGCGCCTGAGCGGCATCGGTGCGGCCTTCGGCAACATGCATCAGCGCAAGGCTGATCACCGTGCGGGCGCTCTGGTCGCCAAGCGTCAGCGCATCATCGAAGCTTTGGCGGGCCGACGCAAAACGGCCATTGGCAAGATAGGCATTGGCCAGCGTCTTGCGCAGATCTGCATTGCGCGGATCGAGCGCGACGGCAGCTTCGGCATTGGCCAGGGCAAGTTCGGGCTTTCCGGCCAACAGCGCCTTTTGCGCGTTGCCCGACAGGGTCTGCGGTCGTCCACCGCCCGATGAGGCCGAACAGCTGACCAGCACGCCCCCCAACAGGATCGTTGAAACTGCCAGTTTCAGCACCGTCTTGTTCATCATAGCCCCGTTCGTCCTAGTAACGCTCGTCATAGCCCCATTCCCTGCTTGCCAGCCCGACCCGTTCCGCTCCTCAACGTGCAACCGATCGCGGCACGCGACTTGCCAGGTCTTCAATTTCCGGTATCTTGGTTAACAATTCGTCAAGAGCTGCCGTAACCAGTTGCTGCGCCGATTGTCCTGTCACCGCGCTGGCGAGCCGCAACCTGAGATGCCGATCGCTGTCGAGCCGCAAGGTAAAGGCTGCACGGCGGGCCGGAACGGTCCCTGCAACCGGCGCGCTGTCACGGACCGTTGCAGCAACTCGGCCAAGCAGAACCGGCGTGCCAGGATGGGCAGCTGAGGTAAATTCTGCCGCAGGCTTGCGCTTCTTGACCGAGAGCACCTGCGGGCTGGGCAACAATTCCTGCGCGAGCGGCTCCTGCGCGACCGGCTGTTCTGCCGCTCGCTCTTCTGCGATCAACTCCTGACCGAATGGTTCCTGAACGAATGGTTCTTGGGCGAATGGCTCCTGGGCGAGCGGCTCCTCTGCCAGCGGCTCGGTGACCATCATCTCGGGCGCAGTGGCTTCGGGCTCTTCGGCTTGAGCGGGCGCAGGCTGAGCCATGCGCTCGGCAATCTGTGCCTGCTGGCGAACAACATCGGGCACCACCTGTTCGGGTGCGACCCAGTGGTGCTGTTCGTCCGGCTCGGTGGCAGGGATCGCATCGGGGATCGCCCCGGCGAGCAGGTTGCCATAATGCACCACACCCTCGTCGTGCAGCGGCGCATCGTGCGGCGGATCGACATCATAGCCCATGTCGTTCCAGCCCAGATCTTCCTGCGGCATGGCTTGTGGCATCAGCCCGTTCAGACCCTGACGGCGCATCGCAGGGCGCGCAGCACCCTTGCGTGCCAGCAAGCCTGACGAGAGCGAAGCAATCGGTTTGGGTTCAGCCATGAGGCTCATCCTGCTCCCCCCGGTCGCGAATCACGATCCCGCCACCCGGCGACCAAAGCCGCCCATCGGACGGATGGCACCGGGGATGACGGGCGCGTTGGGCATGGCAAACACCGTGCGGCGGAAGTTCTTTTCAAGCCGGTCGGAAATATAGGTCCACAGCGCGCGCACCTCGGCTGCCGACTTGCCGTTCGGGTCAACCTCCATGACGGTGCGGCCATCGATCATTGATGCGGCAAAATCGGTGCGGTGATGCAATGTTATGGGGGCAACCGTGCCATGCTGCGACAACGCAACCGCAGCCTCGGATGTGATCCGCGCCTTGGGCGTGGCCGCATTGACGACGAATATCAGCGGCTTGCCAGCGCGGTCGCACAGATCGACGGTGGCGCCGACGGCGCGCAGATCATGCGGGCTGGGCCGTGTCGGCACCACGATCAGTTCGGCGACCGAGATCACCGACTGGATTGCCATGGTGATCGCCGGGGGAGTGTCTATCACTGCCAGCTTGAAGCCCTGCTGGCGCAGGATCGAAAGATCGGCGGGCAGCCGCGCCACGGTGGTCTGTGCAAAGGCGGGATATTCCGGCTCGCGCTCGTTCCACCAATCGGCGAGCGAGCCTTGCGGATCGATATCGATCAGCACCACCGGACCGTCACCAGCCAGTTGCGCCTGCACAGCCAGATGACCCGACAAGGTCGTCTTGCCCGATCCCCCTTTTTGAGATGCCAAAGCGAGTACGCGCACTCAAACCCCCTATCCGGTCCATTCCTTGCGACAGAAAATGCGCCAGGGCGGCTAATATTGGGTTAACGTGCTGTTTTGCGCGCCAGTTGGCACCTCAGATTTTGGGGATTTGTGGACAGTCGCCTTGTGCTTGGACTTGGCAGCAACGCTTTGCTAACCTGTCGTTAGCTAAACCGCTTTACGAAGGTAACGAACGGTAAACCGCGCTTGCTGCACGGTTTTGGCCTGATATGGTCGGCACAGGGCTTTACTATATGCGACGGAGCTATACCCGCATGGCACATTCGACAAAATTTTCACGCAAAGCCCTGGTTTTGGGCGCTACGATGATCGCACTGGGCGTCGCGCAGCCAGCGTATGCCGATGTCAAGGCGGGGGTCGATGCTTGGGAGCGCGGCGAATTCGACCGGGCAATCGCCGAATGGCGCGACCCTGCGGTCAAGGGTGATCCCGATGCACAGTTCAATCTGGGACAGGCCTACAAGCTTGGCCGCGGCGTGCCGATGGATCTGAAGATCGCAGAAAGCTGGTACAAAAAGGCCGCCGACAAGGGCCATGTCCAGGCCGCCGACAATTACGGGCTGGTGCTGTTTCAGGATAACCGCCGACAAGAGGCGATGCCCTTTATCCGCGCATCATCGGCACGCGGCGAACCGCGCGCGCAATATGTGCTGGGCACCGCGATGTTCAACGGAGATATCGCCACCAAGGACTGGGTTCAGGCTTATGCGCTGATGACCCGCGCGTCGGCGCAGGGCCTGCCGCAGGCCTCACGCAGCCTGGCAACGATGGACAAATATATTCCGCTGGCAGATCGCACCAAAGGCACGCAGTTGGCGGCGCAGCTGGAAAGCAGCGCGACATCCGAGCGGCAAAAGCTGGCAAGCGCTGCCGCCGGGCTTGCGCCCGACACCCGTACCGGCACCGATACCGCCACCGGAGCGACTTCAGCCACCAAGCCGCAGGTGCAGCCCGTGCGCAGAACCCAGCAGGCCGCATCGACCATCCAGACCACCAGCCTGCCGCCTTCCAATGCCAATGGCACGCTGATCCAGGCGGTTCCTTCGGGTCCTGGTCCTGGCAGCACGGCGGCCAGCGCGGGTGTTGATTTCGGTACTCGGGGTGCAACACCCTCGGCCCCAACACCAACACCGGCCCCAACAACGGCACCAACACCAACACCAAAAGCGGCACCCTCGGCGCCAGCTTCGCGCGCGCCTGCAGCATCGGTGGCGAGCACCGCGCCAGCTGTTGCCGCCAGCGGTGACTGGCGCGTCCAGCTCGGCGCGTTCAGCGACGAAGGCCGCGCGCGCAATCTGTGGTCAGGACTGGAACGGCAGAACGCGTCATTGACCGGGCTTCAGCCGTATCTGGTCAAGGCCGGTGCCATCACCAAGCTACAGGCGGGGCCGTTCGCAAGCCAGGCAGCGGCCAAGCAGGCTTGCGATGCGGTGACGCGATCAGGTCAGGCCTGTTTTGCTGTCAAGCGGTAGGGGTGCGCTAGTTTTCGCTCCCGATTGCGCGGACCAGCCCGGGCACCCTCAATCGCGCCAATCGACGCGCGCAATCCCCAGCGCGTGCAGCAGCACTGTCCAGTCACCATGCGCGATATACGCGTCGGCTGCTTCGCGCGCGGCGGGTTTGGCGTGATAGGCGATGCCGGTGCCAGCAGCCCTGAGCATCGGGATGTCATTGGCACCATCACCCAGCGCGATGACTGCCGCGACGTCCAGCCCCTGCGCCGCCACCTGGTCGTTCAGGATCGCCGCCTTGCGCGCGGCATCGACGATCGTCCCCTCAAGCGCCCCGGTGATATGCCCGTGCGCGATCACCAACCGGTTGGCGAACACCGCATCGAAGCCAAGTTCTGCCCCGATCACATCGGCGAACTGGTGAAATCCGCCAGATACCAGGACGCAGTCCGCACCGCGCTGGGACAGGGTGCGCACGAGGGTGCGTGCGCCGGGCATCGGGCGGATGCGCTGCCCCAGACAATCGGCGATGACATGCTCGCTCAGGCCCTTAAGCAAGCCGACGCGCTCACGCAAGGCAGCCTCGAAATCGAGTTCGCCCTGCATCGCGCGCTCGGTAATCGCGGCGACCTGCGGCTTGACCCCGGCATAATCGGCCAGGTCGTCAATGCACTCGTTGGCGATCATCGTGCTGTCCATGTCGGAGACGAGCAGCCGCGGTGCGCGCGCCGATTCATGCAGCACCAGCACGTCAGCCTGCGCGCGCAACGGCGCGAGCGCGGCATTGGCAGCAGCGATGTCGCCTGCAAATTGCACCTCGCCAACCAGCCCCGGTTCGATCCACCCGCTTTGGCTGACCGCCAGGCCTGCGTGATGCAATCTGTCGGCAGCAGCGTTTAGCTCTCCCGCTGGCAGCGGTTCGGCTGCTATCAGCACGGCTATGGGCACAGAATTTTCCCCTGACACGACCGGCAAAACGCGTCCGGCGGTGGCGCTTATTGCCGGAGCGACCGCCAGCGGCAAGAGCGGATTGGCGGTGCGCTATGCCCGGTGGCTGGCCGGGCGCGGGCAACCTGCCGTGATCATCAACGCCGATAGCGCGCAGGTCTATGCCGATTTGCGCGTGCTGAGTGCGCGGCCTGACCAGAGCGAAATGAGCGGGATCGAGCACCGGTTGTTTGGTTATATCGACGGCGCCGAGGCCTGTTCGGCGGCGAGCTGGGCCGCAGATGCACGCGCCGAGATCGCGCGTGCACACAAAGAAGGCGCACTGCCGATTCTGGTTGGCGGCACCGGGCTGTACATCCGCTCCCTGCTCGATGGCATCGCGCCGATCCCGGCGATCGATCCTGCGATCCGAGATGCAGTGCGGGCGATGGCGGTGGCGGACGCTTACGCCGCGCTTCAGGTTGCAGACCCAGCCAGCGCGACACGGTTAAACCCCGCCGATTCGACAAGGGTGGCGCGCGCGCTGGAAATCATGCGGTCGACAGGACAATCCGTTGCGCACTGGCAGGCGCAAAAAACGGGCGGGATTGGCGATGCCATCACGCTGACCCCGCTGATCCTGCTGCCGCCGCGCGAGTGGCTTTTTGCACGCTGCGATCAGCGTTTTGCCGCGATGCTGGCAGGCGAAGCGAGCGCCGAGGTGGCGGCATTGCTG
>JBBQXX010000150.1:0-6712 GCA_038209235.1 Sphingomonadales bacterium
CGCAGTCTTCGCCGTCGAGCTGACGAAACAGCATGTCGACCAGCAGATTGGCCCCGGCCTGCATATCCTGCCGGATCGTGGTCAGCGGCGGACTGGTGTGCGCAGCGAGCATGATATCGTCATAGCCGACCACCGCGACATCACCCGGCACGGCAAGCCCGCGCTCCGCCAATGCGCGCAGCGCGCTCATCGCCACCACATCGGATGCCGCAAAAATGCCGTCTATTCCCGGATTGGCGTCCAGAAATTCGCTGGCAGCGCAATAGGCGGCTTCGGATGTCAGGTGGATCGGCAGGGTGCGCACCGAATCGGCAAGCCCCGCCTCGGCGCAGGCTTGCAGGAAACCCTGCTGGCGTTGGCCAAATTCGGGCGGACTGGGGTTGCCCAGAAACAGCAGCCGACGCTTGCCCCGCGCGATCAGGTGCCGCCCCGCGATCAACCCGCCGCGGATATTGTCGGATCCCACCGACACGTGCTGCTGGCCCGGCACATGCGCACCCCATACCACCAGCCCGCGATGCTGGCGGGCAGCGGCATCGATCACCACGCTCTGGTCCGACTGGCCGATGACGATCGCACCATCGACTCGCCCGGAACCGAGCAGGTTGTCCAGCCATGCATCATCGGCAGGAATGACCCGCGACAGCAGCAGATCAAAATTGCGGTCGGTCAGCGCATCGGCAAGATACCCCAGCATCAGCATGAAGAACGGATCGGAAGGGTGCTGATCGATCTCATGTCCCATCGGGATGATCACGCCGATCGCCTGCGCGCGGCGCAGGCGCAGGTTCTGCGCAACCTGGTTGGGCTTGAAACCGTGGACCCGCGCCAGCTCGACCACGCGCTCGCGGGTCTTGGCGTTGATGATGGTCTTTCCCGCCAGCGAGCGCGATACGGTGGACACCGAAACCCCGGCCAGTTCCGCCAGCTCCTGCATGCCAATCTTGCTGATGGTGTACGCCTTTCCTGCGCCGTGCCCCCGGTGCATCCTCCCCGGTCATTCCTTGTCTAGTGAGTCAGCGCGGCGCAGTCGAGCCATGTTGTTGGTCAGCCGATGCCGCTTGCACGGGCTAGCTACACCGTGTATTAACACAGCAATACACAATCATCTGGAAGGATAGCGTCGATGGCCATGACCTGGAAACACACAGCTGCATTGCTTGCCTGCGTTGCCACGCTGAGCGCGTGCAGCATGGTGGAAAGCGCTGAACGCATGATCGAGTCCGAGGATGCGTCGGATGGAGGCTGGTCGAGCAGCTGGTCGGGCGAACCCTTCGACCGCATCGCACTGGCCGGGCCGGACAATCTGGCGTTCGTCACCGCAGCCAAACATGCCGTCACCGCCAGCGGCGATGCCAAGGCGCTCGAAGAACTGCAATACAAGGTCAGGGATGGCGAACTGCGCATCCGCCGCAAGTCATCGAACTGGAGCATGGGCAACAAGGGCGAAGCCCTGATTGCCGTCAATGCGCCTGCACTGCGCGCGCTGTCGCTCGCCGGATCGGGCGCGGCCAAGGTCGACCGGATGGCCAGCGACAGTGTGAAGCTGAGCATCGCAGGATCGGGCGATGCCGATATTGCGCAGCTGGTTGCCAAGACGCTGGAAGGATCGATTGCGGGCAGCGGATCGATCAAGCTGGCAGGCAGCACCGATGCATCGGATATTTCGATTGCCGGATCGGGCAGCGTGCTGGGCGAGGGCTTTACCAGCGATACCGTCGATATCTCGATCGCCGGGTCGGGCGATGTCACCATCGCATCGGATGGCGCGGTCGATGCCAGTCTGATGGGATCGGGCGATGTGACGGTCAAGGGCAAGGCCAAGTGCAAGAGCAGCGCGATGGGATCAGGCTCGATCAACTGCGGCTGATCGCCTGATCGCTGTCGTCTGCAAAACCGGTTGCGGCAGCGCCACGCTTGCTAGACTATCCTGCCTTCAGCCGCGTATCAGGCCCGGACTGAACGGAGATAGTCTTGAGCGCATCACCTCGCCGCATCGAAAGCGCCGCCCCGCCCAACTTCTGGGACCGGCACATCATGCCGCGAATGATCACCTTCTGCTGCAGCCAGCCTGCCGTCGCCAGCGCGCGCCGCCGCATTGTGCCCAAGGCCCAAGGCGACGTGCTTGAGCTGGGCTGCGGCGGCGGGATCAATCTTGACCATTATGACCAAAGCCGTGTGAGCCGGTTATCCGGGGTCGATCCATCGCCGCAGCTGCTCGACACCGCGCGCGCTGCAGCACAGGCGCGCGGCATGCAGGTCGATTTTCGCGCCGGATATGCCGAGGCTTTGCCCTTTGCCGATCGAGCGTTCGATACCGTGCTGACCACCTTCACCTTGTGTTCGGTGCAGGACCCCGATGCGGTACTGCGCGAAATGCGCCGGGTGCTCAAACCGGGTGGGCGCATCCTGTTCCTGGAACATGGCGCCGCCCCCGATAGCAGCGCGGCGCGCTGGCAGCAGCGGATCGAGCCTGTATGGAAGAAGATCGCCGGCGGCTGCCACCTGACCCGCCCGGTCGGCGAAAGTTTCCGCGCGCGCGGTTTTACGCTCGCTGATTGCCACAGCCGCTATCTGCCCAGGACCCCGCGTTTTCTGGGCTGGATCGAGATGGGAGAGGCCCGCATATGAAAACGCTGCTGACGCTGATCGCGGCCGTGCTGGGCGTCGACGCTGCACACGCCGCCGAGCGACGTTATACGCTGTCTGCGTTCGACAAGGTGCGCGTCGAGGGCGACGTTGCGGTGGAGATCACCTCGGGCGCACCGCCGTTTGCGCTGGCCAGCGGCGATCCACGCGCGCTTGAGGCGTTGAGCGTCAAGGTGCAGGGCGGCACGCTGTATATCCGCCGCGCGCGGCGCAATGCCACGACCGAACTGCGCGATAGCGCAGCTGCGCCCGATCAGCTGCCACTGGTCCGCGTCAGCGCGCGGGCGGTGAGCGCGCTTGCCGTGCTGGGTCATGGCAGCGCCCGGATCGACCGATTGGCCGGGGCCAGGCCCAGCGCGACGATGGATGGCAATGGCTCGGTTGAGATCGGCTACGTCAACGCTCAGGCGGTTGCGATCAACGTCAACGGCGGCGGCAGCCTGGCGATAGCGGGCAGCGCGGCAAGCGCACGCGCGGTGATGTTGGGCGATGGCCTTATCGAGGGCGGCGGGCTGACGCTGGGTTCGCTCGAGTTCATCGGCGAAGGCCCGGTGCGCGGGCGCTTTGCGGTCGACGACGCTGCGCGCATCGCGGTCAAGGGCGATGCCGATGTGCGTATCACCGGCAACCCGACCTGCAATGTGCGGCAGAGCGGCGAGAATGTGATCCAGTGCGGTAATGGGCCAACGCGGTGATGGGCCAGTGCCGCGATAAATCTCCGGCTCAGATACGCTCGACCCTTGCCACCGATTCGGATGCGCGCAGCGCCATGATGATCTGCATCAGATGGCCGACATCGTGCACTTCCAGATCGGATTCATAGGTATGGAACGGCTGGTCGCGGCTGGTAAGCCGCAGGTTGACGATGTTTGCCTTGTGATGGCTGAATATCCCCGCCATGTCGGCCAGCGTTCCCGGACGGTTATACAAGATCGCCCGGATCCGCGCGGTCGCGCCTTCCGAATCGCTATCCCATGACAGATCGATCCAGTCGGCATCGACTCCGCTGACCAGGTTGAGGCAATCGATGGTGTGAACCTCGATGTGCTCGCCCTGTCGGCGCAGACCCACGATCCGGTCACCGGGCACCGGGTGGCAGCATTCGGCGAGTTGGAATGCCACGCCGGGGGTCAGCCCGCGGATCGATATCGCGCGGTCCTGTCGCGGGAATTCGCGCAATGCCGCCCGACCGCTGCTGCTGCCGGGGACCAGCGCGTCCATCAGCGCGTGGTCTGAAATCTGGTTGGTGCCGATGGCGATCATCAGCTCGGTCTCGTCGGTCAGCTCGAGCAATTCCATCGCCTGCTTCAAGGCCTTCTTGCCGATCTTGACCGGCAGACGACTGGCAATCTCGTCATAGATGACCCGGCCCATCGCGGCGGTTTCCTCACGCTCCTTGTCACGCACATAGCGGCGGATGGCGGCGCGCGCCTTGCCGGTGGTAACAAAGCCCAGCCAGCTGGTCTGCGGCTCCTGCCCTTCGGACTTGAGGATTTCGACGATATCGCCATTGGCCAGCGCGGTGCGCAGTGGCACATTGCGACTGTTGATCAGCACGCCCACCGCCTGGTTGCCCAGCTTGGTGTGCACCGCATAGGCAAAGTCCACAGCGGTCGCGCCCTTGGGCAGCTGGTGCAGCGCGCCCTTGGGGGTGAAGGCGAAGATGCGGTCCTGATACATCGCCATGCGGGTGTGTTCGAGCAGCTCGTCGGCATCCTGCGCGGTATCGAGAATTTCGATCAGGTCGCGGATCCAGCCGGCCTGCCCGTCGGGCCGCGATCCGCCCTGCTTGTACGCCCAATGCGCCGCCATCCCGCACTCGCTCTGGCGGTGCATGTCGTGGGTGCGGATCTGTATCTCGACACGCATCGACTGGCCGTGGATCACCGCTGTGTGCAGCGAGCGGTAGCCGTTGCGCTTGGGGGTCGAGATATAGTCCTTGAACCGCCCCGGGATCATCTTCCATTTGCGATGGATATGGCCCAGCGCCTGGTAGCAGTCATCGATGCTGTCGACCTGGATGCGAAACGCGATGATATCGGTCATCTGCTCGAACGAGACATGCCGTTCGGCCATCTTGCGCCAGATCGAATAGGGGTGCTTTTCGCGACCGCTGACCTCGGCAGTCAAGCCGTGCGCGGCAAGCTCGGTGATCAGCGACTGTGCGATCGATTCGACCTGATTCTCGCCATCGGCCTTGATCTGGTCGAGCCGTCCGACAATCGTGTTGTACGCCTCGGGCTCAAGCTCGCGAAACGCCAGCATCTGCATCTCGCGCATATATTCGTACATGCCGACGCGCTCGGCCAGCGGCGCGAAAATATCCATCGTCTCGCGCGCGATACGCTTGCGCTTGGTCTGGCTGGAGATAAAATGCAACGTGCGCATGTTGTGCAGCCGGTCAGCCAGCTTGACCAGCAGCACCCGCAGATCGTTCGACATCGCGAGCAGAAACTTGCGCAGGTTTTCCGCCGCGCGCTCATTTTCGGTCTGCGCCTCGATCTTGGAGAGCTTGGTAACACCATCGACCATTTCGGCGACCTTGGGGCCGAACATGCGCTCGATCTCTTCGATGGTGGTCAGCGTGTCTTCGACGGTATCGTGCAGCAAGGCGGTGATGATGGTTTCGGCGTCCATCTTCAGATCAGTCATCAGACCCGCCACCTCGATGGGATGGCTGAAATATGGATCGCCGCTGGCGCGCTTCTGGCTGCCGTGCTTCTGGACCGAAAACACATACGCGCGGTTGATCAACGCCTCATCGGCGTCGGGGTCATAGGCCTTTACCCGTTCCACCAGTTCATATTGTCTCAACACCCTCTGAATGTCGGTGCTTCGCCCCCAAATGCAACAGAAAAACGCGCCTGCACCGGCAATCGTGGCGCTGTCCGGAACAGTCCGGGCGGGGCCATCGGGATCGGCGCAGGCGCGCAAGGCTGCCGGTCAGTCAGGCGGCGCGCTGTGGGGGAGACACGTCACATCGACGACCGGCAATCCGGATCGGGCGATCAGCCCTTGGTGTTACAGATGGCCAGCTCGTCGTCTGCCATCGCTTCGCTGCGGGTTGAAAAGGCGGCCACCTTACCCATTTTGCGCGATAGGCGGGTGCACACGTTGATCGGGCGCGAGGTCGCCTTGGCACCAGTGCACACCGTGCCTTCGCACTGCCAGACGACGCCCTGGATAATCTTGGAGGTCTTTTCGACAGGGCTTGCCAGTTCGGCGCGAAAATAGCCAAAACCGGGTGTCTGCGCGCTGGCGGTACTGACCTGCATCATCACCATGCTGGACAATGATGCGGCGGCAACGAACAAGATCTGGGTGAGGGCTGTGGAGAGACGGGTCATGATGCGGGTCCTTTGATAACTTGGTGTTTTGGCCGGGTGCTTTGGCCAGATGTTTTTGGCCGGGTGTTTTTGGCCGGTAATACAATCGGTGCCCCCGGGGTGGGGTGGGGAGGATCGGTGTTGAGGGGTGCAATCTAGGTTGCGAATCACTACCTACCGAACTAGGTTTCGAGTTGCAACTAGAAACTGAATTCTCATTGGCATATCCGCTTTTTTTGCTAAGATAGCGGTTTAAAGCTGGATTTGATAACCATGACCCATGCCCATAACGTCGGCAAACTGCGCGAACCGCTGGCCGAAATAGCCGCTTGCTGCAGCCTGCCGCAGGCGCTTGAGACGATGGGTGAGCGATGGTCGTTCATGATCCTGCGCGCCTCCTTCAACGGATTGCACCATTTCGAGGAGTTTCTTGAAGAGCTGGGCATCGCGCGCAACATCCTGTCCAACCGGCTCACCCGGCTGGTCGAAAGCGGCATATTGAAGCGCGCGCCGTGCGTCGACGATCGCCGCAAGATCGAATACCGGCTGACCGACAAGGGGCTGGACCTGTTGCCGACGATGATCGCGCTGCGCCAATGGGGCGAAAAATGGGAAAGCGGGGTTCCGTCAAACCCGGTGCTGGTCGATGAACAGGACCGCAAGCCGATCCAGGCGATCTCGATCCATGCCCACGACGGCCGCGTGCTGACCCATCACGATCTGTGCTGGATCGACAT
>JBBQXX010000151.1:0-6652 GCA_038209235.1 Sphingomonadales bacterium
GGCGGCACGGGGCTTCTACCGCGACGTGCTGGGCTGCGATGAGGGGCGATCGTCTGAGCACTGGATCGATTTCGCGCTGTTCGGCCACCAGATCGTAGCCCATCTCGATCCAGCCGCGAGCAGCGCGCGCGTGCATCACAATCCGGTCGATGGCCATGATGTGCCTGTGCCGCATTTCGGTGTTGTGCTGACCATGGAGGACTGGACCGCGCTCGCCGAGCGGCTGCGGGCCGCAGGCACGCGCTTTGTCATCGAACCGCATATCCGCTTTGCCGGCGAGGTCGGCGAGCAGGCGACGATGTTCTTCCATGATCCGGCGGGTAATGCGCTGGAGTTCAAGGCTTTTGCCGACGATGCGATGCTGTTTGCGCGGTGAGTTATGTGTTTTGCGGCGCCAGCTAAAAAGCCAGGGCGATTACAGTGCAATCTGACTGCCGGGTTTCGGCTTTTTGCCGGAAAACGGTTGAAACAGGCAATTACCGAACAACCAGATCCGCTGGCAAAGTCGGCTCGCTGATCACCCGCTCCATCGCCGCCCAGCGCGCTTTGGTGCCCGCCCCGCTGGCATCGACATGCTCTTGCACCATGTCCTGGCCCAACCCGTAATTGATCACATAGCTGCGATAGGTGTCGGTAAACCCCACCGACTGGCGGGCGCGGGCCTCGCCCATCAGCTGGTATTCCTGGGTCAGCGCAATTGCGCGTTCGCGGTCGATCTGGCCGTCGAGATACAGTTGCGCGATGGTAAAGCGCGCCCCGCGCAAGCCGACCAGCGCCGTTTGCAGGCTTGCCAGCCGCGCTGCCTCAGTGGTGCGCAAGCCGGCCAGCGGGTAAAGCTCGCGTATTTCAAACTCCAGCTTTTCGGTGCCGGGGAATGCCAGATCGATCCCGAAATTGGCTGAACCCTCGGCGATCAGGCTTTGCGGACTGTAGAGCGGATAGACGCTGTACTCCATCCAGCCGCGCCCCCGCATCAGCCGCTGTTCGAGCAGATAGTTGAGCGCGTGGTGACCCGGATAGCCCTCATGGCAACCCAGATCGACCGCGCGGGTGATGCGGATCGGCAGATCGGTGTTGATCTGGATCAGGCTGGCCAGGTTGCCCTGGTAATAATTATAGCCGCTCCATGGTTTGCCGGTGACAAATTCCATGCGGAAGCTTTCGCCTTTGGGCAGCGCGATATGCTCGCCGGTGCGCGCCCGGCATTCGGCGATCGCGCGGTCGAACACCGGTTTGAGCCGATCGGCCGGGATGACGAACCGGTCCTGAAACGCGTCGACGCGCTCGGCCAATGTGCCGGGGCCTGGCACCAGCGCCTCGATCTGTGCCAGCACCGGATCGTAGCTTTCGAGCGGCTTGATGTCAGGCGTCGCGCCGAACAGGCCAAGCGATTCCTGCGCGAATGTCAGCTTCTCGCCGCGCAGCATGCGCAGACGGGTGCGCGCCGCGTTCAGTTGCGCACGCAGGAATGTGACGCGGCGTTGCACCAGCAATTCGTCACCCGAAACATCGACCGTGGCCAGCGTCGCATCGAGTGTATCGACCGCCTGTGCCAGCGCAGGCAGCGCGCGCGCGCTGGCCTCGGCCTGCTGCTTCCATTCGGCCGGGCCATAATAGGCATCGATATAGCCGTCTTCATGCGTGCCGATCTCGAGCGACAGCATTACATACTGGCGCGCGATGTCGTTGAGCGGATCGGCGCGCGTTGCGGTCTGCGGTGCCGTTTTGGGCGCACACGCGGCGCACAGCGCGAGTAGCACCAGCAGGCCAAAACGGGTGACCATACTCATGCGATCCTGACTTCTTCTGCTTCTTTTTCTTCCTCTTCCAGCGTTTCGACATCGCCGTCCGCGCCGACCTCATCGGCCTGTTTATGCTCTTCGCGCTCGTGTTCGGGATGGAGCGGGGCAAAGCGCAGGATCGTATAGCCCAGCAAGGCTGCCGCCACCGAGCCCATGATCACACCGATCTTCGCCTCGTCGATCAACAAAGCGTTGCCGGGGAAGGCCAGCGCACCGATAAACAGGCTCATCGTAAAGCCGATGCCGCACAGCGTTGCTACCGCGTAGATCTGCAGCCAGGTCGCGCCGCGCAGCTTGCTGGCTACACCCAGCTTCACCGCAATCAAGACACTGGCCATTATGCCGATCTGCTTGCCGAAGAACAGCCCGGCGGCAATGCCCAGCGGCAGCGGGGCGAACACCTCGTCCATGCCCAGCCCCTGCATCGATACGCCTGCATTGGCAAAGCCGAACACCGGGATGATCAGGAACGAACTCCACGGGGCTATGCCGTGTTCCAGCCGATGCAGCGGGCTGTCATCGGCATCGGGGGTCCCGGGGGTCTTGATGATCGGGATCATGAAGGCTGCCAGCACGCCTGCGATGGTCGCATGCACGCCCGACTGCAGGATCGCGTACCACAGCAGCACGGTGAGGATCAGATACGGTATCAGGTTGAGCACCCGTGCCCGGTTAAGGCCATACATAGCAACCATGATCACCGCCGCAGCGCCCAGCCAGCCGAGCACCAGCCCTTCGGTATAGACCAGCGCGATGATCGCCACCGCGCCCATGTCATCGACAATCGCCACGGTCACCAGAAACAGCTTCAGCGATGTCGGCGCGCGCTTGCCCAGCAAAGCGAGCACGCCCATCGCAAACGCAATATCGGTGGCGGCGGGGATTGCCCAGCCGTTGATCAGTTGCGGGTTCCAGCCGATCACAAACAGATAGATCATCGCTGGCGCGGCCATGCCGGCAGCTGCTGCGATCACCGGCAAGCGCCGCTTGTCCCAGGTGGAAAGCCGCCCATCGACCAGCTCGCGTTTGATCTCGAGCCCGACATACAGGAAAAAGATCACCATCAGGCCATCGTTGATCCACAGATGCGGCGTCATCGGACCCAGCTTGGCGGTCAGCACCGGGCCTTCGATATCGTGCAGGACATGGTGGTAGAGGTCATAAAGCGGGCTGTTGGCGATCAGCATCGCAATCGCGGCGGCAGCCATCAGGATGATGCCACCGGCTGCTTCGCTATTCAGAAACTCGCGCAAGGCAGACCTTGGCGAGGTTTTCGATCGACCACTTGCTACCATGTTTGCTCCTTGTCGGGGTTGGCGGTTGGCAGGACCGTTCAAACTCGTCTATCGGCAAAGCGGAACCCGGTCCACCCCGCCGGGGCAACAAGTGGTGTTGCTGGATGATCGAAAAGCCCGTTCAGGACGTCAGCACGCGGTCCGGGTCTGCTGGCAACGGCACGGTGGGGGCGTGGGCTACGCGGGTTGCCGGGCCTCTGGGCAGATGGTGGCGCGACTCGGTCATCCCATCGATCGAACATCGCGCGGTGATCGACAAGGTCGATGACGAAGCCGGCCTGACCCCGCGTTATGCGTTCATGACCTTGATGTCGGCAGGCATAGCGGTGCTGGGCCTGTTGCTGAATTCGCCTGCGGTGGTGATCGGCGCGATGCTGATCTCGCCGCTGATGGGACCGATGATCGGATTGGGTTTTGGCATCGCGATGATCAATGGCAACGAAATCCGCCGCACTTCGATCAGTCTGGTGGCGGGCATTTTGCTGGCTGTGCTGTTTTCAGCGATGGTCGTGTTTTTCTCGCCGATCAAGGATCTCACATCAGAGATCGCTGCGCGTACCCGCCCCAATCTTTTCGACCTGCTGGTGGCGTTGTTTTCGGCACTGGCGGGGGCTTATGCGATGATCCGGGGCCGCGAAGGCACGATCGTCGGCGTTGCGATTGCCACCGCTCTGATGCCGCCGCTGGCGACGATCGGCTATGGCCTTGCGATGCTCAACAGCGCAGTTTTTTTTGGGTCGCTGATGCTGTTTGTCACCAACCTGATGACGATCGCGATTGCAGCGGCGATCATGGCGCGGCTTTACGGCTTTGGCCCCAAGCTGACCAGCCGGCAGAGCGGCATCCAGGCGGCAATCATCATTGCGGTCCTGCTCGCGCTGGCGATTCCGCTCGGATATTCGCTCAGCCAGATCGCCTGGGAGGCGCGGGCGCAGCGCCAGACCCGCGAAATTCTGACCGCGCAGTTTCCCAAACAGGCCAAGATCGATCAGCTCGACATCGATTTCGGCAGGGAGCCGCTGGCGGTCCGCGCCACGATCCTCACACCTCAATTTCGCGCGCAGGCCGGCAAGGAAGGCGAGGCTTTGCTGGGCAAGGCGCTGGGCCGACCAGTCAAGCTCACGCTCGACCAGTTCCGCGTCGGCACCGCCGCCGGTGAGGCCGAAGCTGCGCAGCTGGCCTCTGCGTCGGTCCGCGAAAAGGCCAGCGAGGAACGCGCCACCGGGGCGTTGGTGGGGCGTGAGTTGGCAATTCTGGCGGGCGTCTCGCCCGATGCGGTGCTCGTCGATCGCGACAAGCGGCTGGCGCAGGTGCGCGCCAAACCGCTGCCCGGGGCAAGCCTTGCCACCTATCACGCGCTGGAGCAGCGGCTGTCACAGGCCGAACCGCAATGGCAGATGCAGCTTGTGCCGCCCACGCTCAAACTGCCCGCGATCGCCTTCGATGGCGATGAGCCGACTGCGGCCGGACTTGCCGACCTGGCGCTTGTGATGTGGGCGGCGCGGCGGACGGGGCTTGCCGTCACGGTCAACGGGAGCGGTAAACCATCCGATTATGTTTTGACGAAGCTGCGTGAAGCGGGCATTGAATCGCAAAGCAACGGGTCTCGCAGCACCGACGGCAATGTCCGCATAGATTGGGCACTTTAACCCGGCCGCAACAACGGCCCGTAAGGATATTGCTTTGGAGGCGCTTGTATTGGTGACCGGTGTATTGGTGACCGGTGTATTGGCAACCGGTGGCGAAACGCCTCAGGCGATGGTCACTGGGTTGTTGACGCTCGTCGATCTGCTGGC
Source organism: Sphingomonadales bacterium (assembly GCA_038209235.1). Taxonomy (GTDB): domain Bacteria; phylum Pseudomonadota; class Alphaproteobacteria; order Sphingomonadales; family Sphingomonadaceae; genus Blastomonas. The sequence continues at coordinate 4,894 of JBBQXX010000151.1, forward strand.
GGTTGAACTGTTGCTGTTTGCGGGCATTTTTTTCCTGATCGGTGCCGTCGATGATCTGATCATCGATGCCATCTGGGCGTGGCAGCGGTTTGTCCGCAAGCCAGATGTCGATGATATCATGCCGACGGTCGCAGCACAGCCGCATGAAGACTGGCTGCGGTCACCCGATATGCCGCCGAGCTATGCGATCTTCATCCCCGCCTGGGAAGAGGCCGATGTGATCGCTGACATGGTCGGCCACTGTCTGCACCGCTGGCCGGGGCGGCAATACCGGCTTTACGTCGGGATCTATCCCAATGACCCGGCAACAGGCTTTGCTGCGTTGCGCGGGGCACGCGGCGACAATCGCCTGCGTCTGGTGCCGCTGACGGTCGGTGGCCCCACGTCGAAAGCCGATTGTCTCAATCATATCTGGCGCGCGATGCAGTCCGACGAGCGCGAACAGGTTTTCACGTTTCGGTCGGTGGTGCTGCATGACGCCGAAGATCTGGTCCACCCTGGCGAGCTCGATGTGTATGACCGCTTTTTGCCCCGTTATGATTTTGTGCAGCTGCCGGTCAGTCCGTTGATCGATCCGCGCTCGCGGCTGGTGGGCGGGCATTATGCCGACGAATTTGCCGAAGCGCATGGCAAGACCATGCCGGTGCGCAGCCGTCTGGGCGTCGCGATGCCGTGCGCGGGCGTCGGCTGCGCCTTCAGGCGCGAGGCGTTGCAGTCCTTTGCCGCAGCCTCGCCTACCAACACGCCTTTTGCCGCCGACAGCCTGACTGAAGATTACGAGCTTGGGCTTCGTATCCATGCGGCGGGTGGCAAGGGCATATTTGTCCGCGCTTATGATGATGCCGGGCAGCTGGTTGCGACCCAGGCCTATTTCCCCGGCGAACTTTCGGCCTCGGTGCGCCAGAAAACCCGCTGGATGATCGGGATATCATTGGCAGGCTGGGATCGGACCGGCTGGGGCAAGGGCGCGACCGATATCTGGATGCGCGCGCGTGACCGGCGCTCGGCACTGGCGGCATTGGTGCTGGTCGCAGCATATCTGGGGCTGCTGCTGTGGGTCATCGCCAGCGTCGGCAGTCAGGCGGGCTATTACCAGCCGCCTCCGTTCGATCCGGGCTTTCGCTTGCTCATGATCATCAACGGCGCGATCCTGGTCTGGCGGATTGGGACGCGAGGTGTTTGCACCGCGCACCATTATGGGTGGCAGCAGGCGATCTGGTCGGTGCCGCGCATGTTCGTCGGCAACGTCATCGCGGTGATGGCGGCGCGGCGGGCACTGATGGCGTATGCCACCAGCCTGCGCGGCCATGCGCTGGCCTGGGACAAGACGCGGCATCATATTCCGGCGGCACCGGCTGCAGGACCCAAGCCGATGCTGCGGGCTATCGGTGATGCGTCCGAGCCCCATGGCTAGGTCCACACCCCGCCCCCTGTCGGCGCGCAGAGTGCCGGGCCAGCCGCTGATCTTTCTGGTGACGGTCGTGCTGCTGTGGACGTCGGCACGGGTCATTCATCATCTCCAGCCCGCAGAGGCGGGCATGTCGCGCGCGCTGATTGCGCAACCGCGCTTTCCTGATCTGGTTCAGGCACCTGTGGTGCAGTCACCGACACCGCGCCGACCCGGGATGATGGCTTTGCTCGGGCTGGAAGCACGGGCGGCGGTGCGGGGGGGCGACAGTTTGCAGGGTCATCGGCAGCAGCGCCAACGCGAGGTTTCAGCGCGCGCTATCCCGGATATCGAAGCATCGCTGGCGCTGCA
>JBBQXX010000152.1:0-6640 GCA_038209235.1 Sphingomonadales bacterium
TGCCGCAGCACGCAAGAGCCGCTTCAGCCCGCGCATCGAAGTCGACGCGATCGAAGTGCCCACTGCTCGTGCGGTTCGCTCGTTCAACGATCAGGGCAGCTTTTCGCTCGATGTTGGCGGTGCTTACAAGGTCACCCGCAACCTCGACGTAACCGCCGGCATCCGCCTGCGCAGCGAACGTGACCGCCTGGACGCGCTTACCAACGATCAATTTGACAGCCAGGCTGTCTATGTCGGGACTGAATTCCGCTTCTGACCGATCGGCGTTATAGCTGACTTCGATCCTTTTTCAGCGCTTCCCTGCGAAGGCAGGGGTCCATCACCTGGTGCCACATCCTTCGCTAACGAAGATCCTCGCGCTAGCGCAGCGGCCTGCTGGGCAACCCTCGGTGTGCCCATGCCAACCACCGCGCTGTGCGCCTTTCGATGATTGATCCCTGCCCTCGCAGGGCAGCCGGCATTGTAAACGGGTCACCCTGACAGCCCGTCGATCGCCGCCCAGCCGGCGATCATCGCCGCCATGTGCCGCGCCCGCGCGCATGTCATGCCGCCCAGTGCGATCACCGGCACCTGCGACCAGCGGGCAAGCGCTGCGAAACGCACCACGCCCAAAGTCTTGCCGCCGGGGTGGCTGCGTGTCGCGAACACCGGCGAGATTAGCATGAGCTCTGCCCGGACCGCTGTCCTGCGCGAGACAGCACTTTCCAGATTTGCGCGCACCAGTTGCTTGCGGTCATGCACAGTGACCAGCCGGACCAGCCCCCCGGCCGCGCCACCCCCCGGTGCGCCGTAGAATCCGTCCGCCCGCCAGCGTCGTGCGGTGCGCGCATCGCCTGCCAGCACGATCAACCCGCCACGCCGCCGAACCAAAGCTGCCAGCCGGTCAAATCGCGCCCGCCGTTCGGGCTCCGCCAGATGATAATGCCGAAAAATGAGTCCCGCGCCACGCGGCAGCCGGGCGATCGCGCCGTCCAGCACCGCGTCGTTGCGTGCATCGCTGATCAGCCAGTGCGATGGCAGAGGCGATTTTCCGGGCTGGCGGCGGCGCATGCTCGCGCTTATAGCTCGGCTCCATGACCACGCATAGCCTTCAGCCCGATACCGCACTTGCCGCAGTCAAGGCGGCAATCGCGCAGTCCGAGAAGATTGCCGGCCGCGCTGCCGGATCGACACAGCTGATCGCAATCTCGAAAACCAAACCGGTCGAGGCGATCGAGACGCTGATCGACCAGGGCCACAAGCTGTTCGGCGAGAACCGCGTCCAGGAGGCTGCGGCCAAGTTTCCGCGCTTGCGCGAGCGCTATCCCGATCTGGAGCTGCACATGGTCGGCCAGTTGCAGTCGAACAAGGCCGATGATGCCGTCGCATTGTTCGATTGCATCCACTCGCTCGACCGGCTGTCGCTGGCCAAGGCGCTGGCAGCGGCGATGGACAAATCGGGCAAGCGGGTGCCGTGTTTCGTGCAGGTCAATATCGGCGAGGAGGAGCAGAAAGGCGGGTGCGCTATCGCCGATTTGCCTGCGTTGCTTGTAAAGGCGCGCGCGCTGGGCCTTCCGATCATCGGGCTGATGGCGGTGCCGCCCGCCGATGGCGAGCCATCGCCCTATTTTGCGCTGCTCGCCAAGCTGGCGCGCGATGCCGGGCTGGACCAGCTCAGCATCGGCATGTCGGGTGATTTCGAGAGCGCGGTCCGAATTGGCGCGACGCATGTGCGGATCGGGTCAGCGCTGTTCGGCGCGCGCTGACCGGTCGCCGACTGGGCGCTTACCGGTCGCCGACCGGGCGCTGCACGCTTATTTGCTGACCGAGAAGCTGCCTGGCCAGGCGGCATATTCGCTGCTGGTCACGCCATTGCGGCTGCTCTGCGCGTAGCTGCGCCGGCCCGGGTTGGCGCAGCAGCGGTCACCGCCGTGGACTTCGAGCCGTAACCCGCTCGATGCCGCCGAACATCGGTACCGTGCGGTCGCGACCCTCACGCAAGACCACAGGACTGTTCAGACCGCTCCCGCCTGTCTTGTTTGCCGGTAGCCGCCGGTTCGCCTCTGGCCTCAATGATCGGCTAGCCAGCCACTATGCAACGCGCGGCCCGACCAGCCCGATAGCTTGCAGCAGTGCAGCTTGTGCGAGTACTGCGACCAGCCAATACTCGCTGGCGCTGGCGCGGGCTATCGCGCTGAAACCTGCTGCGCGCAATCCCGATCCGGATTGCGCTTAAGCAAATCTCAGTATCATCGGGACCTCTGGTAAATATATGTTTCTGGTAGATTTTATGATCTGGACGTTCGAAATGTGACCTGACCGCAAGCGGGACTGGAAAGTCAAAATCAATCCACTACGACGAAAGACCGAACGCTCCAGCCACAAAATCCCGGCCAAGCCGCAGGCCCACCGGATCGACGCTGTGCGCCACCCCGTAGGATACATGCGTGGTGACCTCAACGCCAAGATGCTTCAGCTCGCTCTCTGCCATATGCAGCGCGGCGATCGGGACCACCGCATCGGCGGTTCCGTGCACCAGCAGCACCGGCGGCTTGGCAAAGTCCTTGTGCGCAAGCTCTGCCGTACCCGTCAGCATCCCCGAAAAGCCAACCACGGCGGCCACCGCGCGTGGTCGGCGCAGCCCGATATGCAGCGCCATCATTGTCCCCTGGCTAAAGCCGACCAGCGCCAGGTCCGCTTCGCTCAAGTCATATTGTATCAGCTTGCGATCGATAAACGCGTCGATTGCCGGAGCCGCCGAGGCCGCACCCGCCGCCAGCGCCGATGGGGAAAATCCGGATAATCCCCACCACTGATAGCCGGTAGCCATCATCGAGCATCGCTGCGGCGCGTGCGGTGCCAGGAAAAGAGTATCGGGCAGGGCATCCTGCCAATGCGGTGCCAGCGCGATCATATCGGCACCGTTCGAGCCAAAGCCGTGCAGCAGCAGCACGATCTTTTTAGGCGCTGCTCCGGAGCGGGGCTTCAGGCTGGCGCCATTGACGATCTTGGACAAGGGTATTTCCGTCTCGCTTTTTGCCGAAGGCAACTTGCCCGTGGCGGCAATCCACTCCTGCCGCTATGGCACGTGGATGTCATTCACAAAGATCGATCACTGGATCGGCACGACGCTGTTTGTCCCGCCGATCATCACGCTGTGCCAGCTTACGCGCCAAAGCCAGTTTGCGGTCTCACGCCTGTTCTGGTTTATCGCGGCGTTAGACGGTTTGTATCGTGCTGAAACGCTATTTGGTTCGATCTTGTGGGGCGGCCTCAGCGTTGTCATGATGATATCTGCCGCGCGGCGGGCTGACAGCCCGACCAGCAGCTTCATGTTTTTCCGGCTGTTGGCGGCTCTCGCCCTCATCGTTGATCTGGTCAAAGGTGCTGTCACCGGTGAGTGGGCCGGAAGCGAGTTCTGGCTTTTTGTGCTGGTGGCCGAATACGCGGCGATCATCCGCACAATCCCGCCGAAGGACGTGAGCAAGCCAGCAGTCAAGGCGTCCCGCGCGAATTAGCCTGTCGTCCGCTTGGAGCCGGCAGGGCGCTGCTGACACTGCGGCTCGGCCTGGGGCTGGGGCTGGCAGGATCGCTGCCGGTGCTGGCGGCACGACCTGCGCAGGGTTTAAGGCAGTTGTGGGGGGTGGCTGAAGTTGCGGAATGTCGTTGATCCGAGCCATGGCTAACTGCGTCATGGGGTTGCAAAGGTTGGCAATGTAGCGGGCGCAGTGCATGATGGGGTGCGCGCATCGGAGCGCAGGAGCTTCCAAGCGGTAATTTCCAGTTTGTTGCAGTTGACGCCGCCGCCGACAGTTGCCATTTTCGCCTAGACTGGGAAGCGACGCCGATTATGTTTATAAAGAACTTGAAGCTAAAAAATTGGCGGAACTTTCGGGACGTGGATGTTCCGTTCACTGATACGACATACATTCTGGGCGCAAACGCTTCAGGAAAGTCCAATTTTTTAGATGTTTTTCGCTTCTTGCGAGATATTTGTAAGACTGAGGGCGGCGGGCTGCAAAAGGCAATTGGCCAGCGTAAAGGCCTGTCAAAGTTGCGCTGCTTGCACGCTCGCACCGATCCTGAAGTTGAAATCGAAGTCTCTCTAGAAGACACTGACGGCGAGAAATGGCGGTATGTTCTGGCTTTCAAATCTGAAGGGAAAGGTGCTCAGAGAGTTTTGATTTCCCGTGAGGAGGTTTGGCAAAAGAAGACTCCCTTGCTTCGGCGTCCGGACTCCGACGATAAAATGGATGTAGCGCGCCTTACTCAGACCCACCTTGAGCAGATCCAGACCAACCAACAATTTCGCCACATTGGAGAATTTTTCTCGGCCATCAGTTATCTGCACCTCGTTCCTCAGCTTCTAAAATTCAGCGACGAGATTGGAGGGAGGCGTTTGGAAGATGATCCGTTCGGACAGGGTTTTTTGGAGCGGATTGCAAAGTCATCGCCACGAGTCAGAGATTCCCGACTCAAAAAGATTCGAGATGTTCTTATAAAAGCGGTTCCACAGTTTAAGGACCTCGAATTCGAGAAGGATGAGGTGACCGGCCGCCCGCACCTTAAGGCGCTTTATCAGCACCATAGACCACATGGTGCGTGGCAACGAGAAGATCAGTTTTCGGATGGCACTTTGCGCCTGATCGGTTTGCTTTGGTCGCTTTTCGAAGGCGATTCTCTCCTTCTCATTGAGGAGCCAGAGCTTTCGCTAAACTCTGCGATAGTTAAAGAAATCCCGTTGATGATTCATCAAGTCAGGAAGTCGACTAGGCGACGACGCCAAGTGCTAATCACCACCCACAGCGACTCACTCCTTAGCAACCCGGGGATCGATGCCAATGGTGTACTGATTATCGAGCCCGGAAAAAATGGATCGACGATTCGTGGCCCTAGTGTAGGGGAACAGCAAAGTATCGAAGACGGTTTCTCTATCGCCGAGATAATCCTTCCTGTAACCAATCCCAGGTTGGCGGATCAACTTGCATTGGCTCTGTGACCTTGTTGGTGAATATTGCCACTGAAGATGAGCTAAGCGAAGCGGTCGCAGTGCGATTGGTAAATGGAGCCTTTGGTGAAGGCAAAGTTGGCAATAGACTTGGCCGTAAAGGGAGCAGCTACCTGATCAAAAAGTTACCCGGTTTGCGTCAAATGGCACGTCGAGAACCTGTACTGGTTCTCACTGACCTCGATGATACGAATTGCGCTCCAAGTTTGATACAAAAATGGTCAGACGGGCAAGCGTTTCCAGCAAACCTTTTGCTTCGTATCGCCGTGCGCGAAACCGAGGCTTGGCTTTTGGCAGACCGAAATGGAGTGGCCAACCTCCTCGGCATAAGCCCAGACAAAATACCTCCCGATCCAGAAAATCTTGACGATCCTAAGCGATTTCTCTTGAATCTGGCGCGCAATGCCAAACGTGAAGTTCGCTCCGAACTCATTGCCGCCAAGGGAGCGACGGCTTCCCAGGGACTTGGCTACAATCGGCTGTTGTCCGCTTTTGTTTCATCCGAGTGGCATATAGCTGAGGCTGCAGGTCGCTCGGCCAGTTTGTCCAAAGCTATGGTTCGGCTTCGAGAACTAGCAGGCCGGACGCTTCAATGATCCAAAGCAGCGGTGGTCTAGTTAATAGGCGGAGATAAATTTATTGCGCCATGCCAACATACTAAACCCCCCCCAAAAAAAAGGCCGCCCCGGTTTCCCGGAGCGGCCTTTTTTCGTGGCTCACCCTTGCAGGTGAGAATGCCGTGGGTCAGGCAGCTTTCTTGAAGCTGTCGACCGCGATGCTGACGCGGTTCGAGATCGGCTGGATCACGTCACCGGCGAGCTTGAGGAAAGCTTCGCTGTTCTTCGAGGTCTGCGCAATGGCGGTGTCGAAGCTCTTGCGAACCATCTTGCTCTGCAGTTCGATGAACTCGGTTGGCGACTTGACGCTGGTCATTTCCTTCAGCGCGGCGGTCAGCTCTTCGAAGCTCTTCTTGGTGTCTTCAGCATAGGTCTGGCCCATGTCCTGAACGCCCTTGGCTGCGATCTTGCCCGATTCAACCAGAGCTTCAACGTTGCCCTTGCTGAATTCGCTGGCCTGCGAAACCATTTCGCTGCCCTTTTCATAGGCGGTCTTGGCGCGAGCCGAGACGTCACCCATCATGGTCTTGACGCGATCGGTCATGGCTTCGGCGGTCTGCTTGGTATCGGCAGCTACGGTCTTGGTGGTGGTGGTGGTCATCGTATTTTCCTTCTTCTTCGGATGTTCGGCGGCCGTTGCGGCAACCGGCGATTTAACAACTGTGGACTTTGCTTTTGCGGTATTGGGCTTCGCTGCCTTGGAGACGGGCTTGACGGCGGTTTCGGCCTGCGCGGATTTGGGGGCGGTGGCAGCTTGCGGCTTTGGCGCGAGCGCGGCAGGCGCTGGCTTGGCCGTAACCGCATTGGGCGCAGCGACCGGCACGGCCTTGGCTACAGGTGCGTCGACAGGTGCAGGCTTGACCGGTTCGGCTTTTGCCGTCTCGGCGGGCGCTGGGTCGGCCTTGGGCGCTGCTGGTGCAGGAGCAACTGGCTGCGCGCTTACGGCCGCTGCATACGCGTCTGCCGGGTCTTTGGCAGGGAGGGCTTTGGTCTGGTCGGGCATGTCAATCTCACTCAAATGCTGCTTTATGCTGCA
>JBBQXX010000153.1:0-6535 GCA_038209235.1 Sphingomonadales bacterium
GAGCTGAACCCGGTAGAAAATATCTGGCAGTTCATGCGCGACAACTGGCTCTCCAACCGCGTCTTCACCTCCCACGACAACATCATCGACCACTGCTGTGAAGCCTGGAACAGGCTCATCGATCAGCCATGGCACATCATGCCCATCGGACGCCGGACATGGGCCCGTGGGTCATGATCAATGCAGGTTGGTATAAGCTGCAGCTGTCCCGAGAAAATCGGGGCGGCACTGCTAAGGGACAAATCGGCAATGGGGTTAGGCGTCTCACCGGCCACGCGCGACCGCTCGCGCCAGCACCGCTTGCGACTGGAAGCGGAAAAGCAAGCGCTGAAAGGTACAGGCAGCAGGCGCTGACAGCACCGGATGATCAGACGGCGATCAATGTCGCGCCGGGGGATGGTCGTGCCAGCAAAACCTGCTGGGGGGGAATGCCGGTTCGCTCCCAATGGCCAGACAGCGCCCGGTTGATCACGGTCATCCTGGTTTTGGGTACCACGGCCACCACACAGCCGCCAAAACCGCCCCCGGTCATGCGCGCGCCGCCTTCGCTGCCGATCACATCGTTCAAGCAGTCGACCAGTGCGTCGACGGCCGGAACGCTCACTTCGAAATCGGCCTTCAGCGAAGCGTGTGATGCCCGCATCGCATCGCCAAGCGTAAAAAGGTCACCATGCTCAATTGCATTGGCAGCCTGCAGCGTCCGGGCATTTTCGGTGACGACGTGCCGTGCTCGCCGATAAACGATCTCGTCGCAGCCATGCCGAGCCGCCTCCAGCATTTTGACGTCCAGGTCGCGCAGTGCACTTACGCCATAATGTTCCGCCGCGAGCGTACATTGCGCGCGGCGTTCATTATAGGCGCTATCCACCAGCCCGCGCGCCACGCCTGATGGCACGACCATGATCGCGGCATCCCCGGGAAAGGCGACCGGCTGCACCTCAAGATTGCGACAATCGAGCAAAACAGCGCAGTCCGGCTGGCCGTAAGCAGAGGCGATCTGATCCATTATCCCGCATGCGCACCCGACATAATTGTGCTCTGCCCATTGAGCGATGCGCGCCAGCGTTTGCCGGTCAGGCGCCAGCTCCCCACCCAGCGCCGCCAGGCCCAGCGCCAGAGCCACGCCCAGCGACGCGGAAGAGGACAGGCCGTTGCCCTGTGGAATGTCACCCGAGATGACAAGGCGGGCGCCGCGCAGTGGTAATCCAAACTGCGCAACGCCTGCAGCGATGCCGCGGACATGGTTTTGCCATTGGCCAGCTGAAAGTAGCGGGATCGGTTGGTCGATGCGGAAGGAATCGGCTGCACCATCCAGATCGATTGCCCGTGCGATGACGCTGTCGTCATCCAGCGGTGCAATTGCGACGACCGTTCCAACCTGCAGCGCGCAGGGCAGCGCAAAGCCATCGTTGTAATCTGTATGATCGCCGATCAGGTTTACCCGGCCGGGGGCAAAGGCCACCACCAATGGGTCGCCGCCAAAGGACTGGCGGAATGCCGCAACCGTCCGGTCTACAAGCGGGGCGGGGCCAGTCACGCCGATGCTGCCTGGCGATAATGAGTGCGGCTCGTTCCTCTCAGCTGCTCGGCTGCCTGTTCCGGGGTCAGGTCGCGCTGCGCTTCGGCGAGCATTTCATAGCCGACCATAAACTTGCGGACGCTGGCTGAGCGAAGCAGTGGCGGATAGAAATGCGCATGCAGGCGCCAGTGGCTGTGGTCCCCGGGGAGATAGGGTGCACCATGCCAGCCCATCGAATACGGAAATGAGCAGCCGAAAAGATTGTCATAGCGTATCGTCAACTCACGCAGCACGGTCCCAAGGTCGTCCCGGTCTGCGGGCAGAAGCTGCTCGATCCGCTCGACGGGGAAGCGGGGCAGCACCAGGGTCTCGAACGGCCAGACCGCCCACCATGGCACGATCGCCAGCCAGCGCCCCGTTTCGACCACGACGCGCAGGCCGCCTGCTTCGCGCTCGGCAACATCTGCCAGCAAAGCGCGGCCCGTCTCGACAAAAAAGGCGCGCTGCCGCACGTCCTCGGTCGCCGGCTCGTCGGGAACATGGCTGCTGGCCCAGATCTGCCCGTGCGGGTGCGGATTGGAACAGCCCATGGCCGCACCCTTGTTCTCGAAAATCTGGACCCATTCATGGCGCGCACCAAGCTCCTGCGACTGCCCGGCCCAGCAGTCGATGACTGCCCGCATCTCGCGCGCAGAAAGCTCGGGCAAGGTCAGCGCATGGTTGGGCGAAAAGCACATGACCCGGCATTCGCCCGAAACCGCCTGCGCCACCAGAAGGTCGTCCGGCCCGTAGCCTGTATCGTCAGCCGGCTGCAGCGCAGCAAAGTCGTTGTCGAATACCCAGGGGCCGACATAATCGGGATTGACCACACCACTGGCCCTGGTGTTGCGCGGGCACAGATAGCACGCAGGGTCGTGGGGGGGCTGGACATATGTGCCGACTGGTTCAAGCTGCCCTTGCCAGGGCCGCTGCGTTCGGTGCGGGGATACGAGCACCCAGCGGCCGTTTAACGGATTGAACCGGCGGTGCACCGATACAAGGTCAACCATGTCGCACCGCTCCTGGCCCGACATATCGCGCCGTGTTGCCAAAGATCAAACGGTTCGATGCGAGCGCCACCAGCACCGATGCGACCAGCACTATCAACATGACATCAATATAGTGCAGTCCGCTCCAGCCGATGTGCTGATAGAAGGTTTCGCCGGCATATAAGGCATCAGGCTTGTACAGCACGAACGTGTGCAGGGCATAGGTTGCCACCCCAAACAGCAGGCCGATGATCGCCGCCCGCGCATCGACATTGGTAAACAGCAGGCCTGCGATAAAGGCAGACAGGACTGGCATCGACGACAGGCCGTTCAGCTCCTGCAGCAGGTTGATGATGCTTTTGGCATTTTCGAAAGCGGGCACCAGCATGATCGACGACACCGTGAAAACAGCCGACGCCCATGCGGCCAGTTTCCAGTAGTTCTTAACCTGGCTGATAAACTTGTCGTGGAAATCGATCGAATAAAGCGCGACCGAACTGTTCAGGATTGCGCTGGTATGGGCAATGACCGCCGCCGCCATTAACGCGGCAAACGCGCCCGACATCCAGGGCGGCAGGACATGCGCGACCACCCGGCCATAGCTTGCATCTCCCATCGGGCCAAACAGCTTGTAGCCGACCACCCCTGGAATGACGACGATGACCGGGATGATGAGGATGCGCACCAAGGCGGCGGCCAGAACCCCCTTTTGCGCCTCGCGGATCGTGGGCGCGGTCATCGCCTTCTGAGTGATATTCTGGTTTGTCGACCAGTAGAAGATCTGGATGAACAGCATACCGGTGAACAGCGTATGGAACGGAATAGGCGATTGCGTGCCTCCGATCATCGAGATCCGCTCTGCCGGAACGCCGGTAACAAGATCGAAATCGACCGCCTTAAGCGCCAGGATAACAATCAGCATCGCGATGGCCAGCACACCGATTCCTGAAAAAGTGTCCATCACGGCAACAGCCTTCAATCCCCCGGTGATGGTGTAGAGCGCGGCAATCACCGCCATTGGCGCTGCAAACCATAGCAGCGGCCAATCTACCCCGAACATCGATTTGAGGAACAGACTTCCCGAATAGAGCGCCGCGGGCAGGTATATGAAGATGTTGCCGAGCAAGAAAATCCCGGAAATTACGGTGCGGATGCTGCCGCCGTTGTAGCGGCGCTCAAGCAGTTCGGTCACCGTAGTGCATTTGTTGCGGTAATAGATTGGTACAAAAACGAAGGCGAGAATCATGAGGCCCACAAAGCCGGAGATTTCCCACCAGGCGAGCAGTAGCATCTGGTTTCCGTTCATCCCGACAAGCTGTTCGGTGGAAAGATTGGTCAGCGTGATCGACCCGGCGACATACAGCCAAGTGAGCCCGCCGCCCGCCAGAAAAACGTCTTTGCCCGATCCATCATTGCCGCCGCCGGTGCTGCGAACCTTGAACCAGGTTGCCATTCCGATCATCACGGTTATCGCCACAAACACTGCGATTTGGCCGAATTGTGTTATTGCCTGCCCCACTTGCCCTCTCCTTTGCGGTTGCCCTGTTCATGCCGGGCGAGCACATATAGTTCAAGCGATCAGGCCACCGCCTGCTATTGACTGTCCGTCCATCACGAGCAAGCGTGCAAATCATGTCCAGCCTTCCTCCGTTTGTTCGCCTTGATGCCCATGGCATCTGCCTGATCCTTGATCTGCGCGCAGCGGCGGCCGAGCTCGTTTATATCGGCGACCCGCTTGCGCATGGCGAGGACATTGCTGCCGTGTGCGATGTAATGCGCCGCGGACGGCACGCCTCGCAGGCCGATCAGCCAGCACCGCGATCCCTGCTACCGCATACTGGCTGGGGCCATGGGATGTCGCCCGCCATCATCGTCCAACGCGCGGGCCGCCCGCTGATATTGCGGCTGATGCTGGTCGTGGCGGATCTGCAGGGTACGCACCTCCGTCTTGTTCACCGCGACGATGTCAATGCAGTCGTTGTCGAAATTGGCCTCACAATCACGCCATCCGGTCTTATCCAGACAACGGCGTGCCTGACCAACCTGTCCGCCGAGCCACTGGGCCTGGTAACGCTGGCATCGCTCGCTCTACCGCTGCCCAGCTGGGCCAGCCATGTCCGGCGCTTTACGGGGCGATGGTCGGCCGAAATGCAACAGCATCGCACAAGACTGGATCAGGGTGAGATCGCCAGCAGCTCGTTTGGAGGGCGACCTGGCTTTGGTGGCGGAAACTGGATCAGGATCGAATCGAGCGATATTGGCGAGCAACACGGGCAGGCGCTTGCCGCACACATGGCCTGGAGCGGTGACCATAAGCTTACGGTCGAGCGCAACGCCGACGGCGATGCCATGCTGATGATGGCGGCGCGGCTGGATCCAGGCGAGATCATCCTTGAGCCAGGCAAGAGCTTTGCCGCGCCGCATGCGTTTTTCGCGATTAGCAGCACAGGCGTTGCTGCCCTCCGCCACACTTTCCATCGCCATACGCTTGAAGAAGTGATCCCCCACGCTGCCGCCAGCACTCCGCGCAAGGTCCACCTGAACAGCTGGGAGGCATTGGCCTTTGACCAGAGCCTGCCAAGGCTTGTCGCTCTGGCCGACAGCGCAGCAGTGCTTGGGGTCGAGCGGTTCGTCCTCGATGACGGATGGTTTGCCGGGCGGCGCGATGACACCACCAGCCTTGGCGACTGGATGGTCGACCCCGGCATCTTTCCTGACGGGCTGGGCCCGCTGATCAAGCATGTCGAGCGGCTTGGCATGGATTTTGGGCTGTGGGTTGAGCCAGAGATGGTCAGTCCCGGCAGCGCGCTTTACCGCACCCACCCGGACTGGTGCCTGCATGTGCCCGGTCAGCCCCGTCCGACGCAGCGCAACCAACTCGTCCTTGACCTGAGCCTGAAGCCGGTATCGAACCATCTGTTCGACACCTTCAACCGGCTGCTTGCCGACAATACTATCGCGTATCTCAAATGGGACCACAACCGCGATCTCTTTCCGCTGGTCGGCAAGGGCTATGCGCAGGTGAAAGCGCTGTATGCGCTACTTGACCGGCTGCGCGTGGCGCACCCCGCAGTTGAGATCGAAACCTGCGCCAGCGGCGGAGGACGGGTGGATTTCGAAATCCTGAGCCGTTGCAGCCGATTCTGGCCAAGCGACAATAACGATGCGGCAGAGCGGCTTCAGATCAACGCTGGTTGGTTCGACTTCATGCCGATGCGGATTGCCGGAAACCATGTCGGGCCTAGTCCCAATCCGATCACAGGTCGGCAGACTTGCATGGATTTTCGCGCCAAGGTGGCCATGTTCGGCCATATGGGCGTGGAAGCTGACCCCGGCGCGATGACCGCCGCAGAGCGCGATTGCCTTGCTGCACACATCGCACTCTACAAGCAGTGGCGCGATGTGATCCACGAAGGCCGTTTGTGGCAGCTCACGCCAGGGGACGAGGGCCTGTTCAGCCTGTTGGCGATGACAGAAACCAAAGGCCTGGCCCTTATTGCCCAGACGCGCCACCCAGCCCATTACGACACGCCGCACATCCGTTTTGCCGGACTGGATGAAGATGCGGTGTATCGCGTCCTATTGCTCCCGTCGTGGCCCGACGGGGCGCTAAAAGCGCTGTCCGTGCCCGAGCGCTATACAAACGGAATCGATCTCTCAGGCAGGGCGCTAAGCCACGCAGGTTTGAGCTTGCCCCTTCAACGTCCCGCATCTGCATGGCTTGTATCGTTAGAGCGACTTGATCCAGCCTGAGGTGGAGATACGTTATCACCGAGTAGAACCCGGACGAGCTTATACCAACCTGCATTGATCATGACCCACGGGCCCATGTGCGGCGTCCGATGGACATGATGTGCCATGGCTGATCGATGAGCCTGTTCCAGGCTTCACAGCAGTGGTCGATGATGTTGTCGTGGGAGGTGAAGACGCGGTTGGAGAGCCAGTTGTCGCGCATGAACTGCCAGATATTTTCTACCGGGTTCAGCTC
>JBBQXX010000154.1:0-6359 GCA_038209235.1 Sphingomonadales bacterium
CGCTCCTGGAGCTTTTCCTTGTCATAGTCGCTGGTGGTGATTTCGATCTGGGCGCGGATCTGTTCGACACGGGCCTTGATCGAATCGGCTTCACCCGAACCATCGATGATGGTGGTGTTGTCCTTGTCGATGGTGACGCGCTTGGCCTGGCCGAGCATCGGCAGGGTGACGTTTTCCAGCTTGATGCCGAGGTCTTCGGAAATCATCTCGCCCTTGGTCAGGACGGCGATGTCTTCCAGCATGGCCTTGCGACGATCACCAAAGCCCGGGGCCTTGACGGCAGCGACCTTGAGGCCGCCACGCAGCTTGTTGACGACGAGGGTAGCAAGCGCTTCGCCTTCGACGTCTTCAGCGATGATCAGCAGCGGGCGGCCCGACTGGACAACCGCTTCGAGCACCGGCAGCAGCGCCTGGAGGTTCGACAGCTTCTTTTCGTGGATCAGGATGTAGGGCGATTCCAATTCGACCTGCATCTTTTCCGGGTTGGTGATGAAGTAAGGCGACAAATAACCACGGTCGAACTGCATGCCTTCAACGACATCCAGTTCCGATTCCATGCCCTTGGCTTCTTCGACGGTGATGACGCCTTCCTTGCCGACCTTTTCCATGGCCTTGGCGATCATTTCGCCAATTTCGCTTTCGCCATTGGCAGATATGGTGCCAACCTGTGCGATTTCGTGATTGCCAGCGACCGGCTTCGAACGGCTCTTGAGGTTTTCGACAACCTTCGTCACCGCCAGATCGATACCGCGCTTGAGGTCCATGGGGTTCATGCCAGCGGCAACCGACTTCATGCCTTCGCGCACGATGGCCTGCGCCAGAACGGTGGCAGTGGTGGTGCCGTCACCGGCGATGTCGTTGGTCTTGGAAGCAACTTCCTTAACCATCTGGGCGCCCATGTTCTCGAACTTGTCGCGCAGTTCGATTTCCTTGGCGACGGTAACGCCATCCTTGGTGATGCGCGGCGAGCCGAAGCTCTTGTCGATGACGACATTACGGCCCTTGGGGCCCAATGTCACCTTGACGGCGTCAGCGAGAATATCCACGCCGCGCATGATGCGTTCGCGTGCGTCGCGGCCAAACTTTACGTCTTTAGCAGCCATGATTGTGTTCCTTCTAGTCGATGGAGGTCAGATGGGTGATCGGATCGATCAGCCCATAATGCCCAGAATGTCGCTTTCCTTCATGATGATCAGGTCTTCACCATCGATCTTCACTTCGGTGCCGGACCATTTGCCGAACAGGATCTTGTCGCCGACCTTGACGTCAAGCGCGATCCGGTCGCCATCTTCATCACGGGTGCCTTCGCCAGCAGCGATCACTTCGCCTTCTGATGGCTTTTCCTTGGCTGCGTCGGGGATGATGATCCCGCCAGCGGTCTTTTCCTCAGCTTCGATGCGGCGCACCAAAACCCGGTCGTGCAACGGACGAAATGTCATCGTTAAGCCTTTCCTTGCGTCACTGAAATTAGTGAAATCCCTTCGCAGCGCGCCGCATTGATCGCGGCTGTGATGCGATTAGCACTCGCTTGGGATGAGTGCTAACGAGCTGCTAGATAGCGTAGTGTCTGGGGGGGTCAACCCACGCTGGCAGGATTTTTTTGCGGAGTTGCACCAAATGAGGTAACCTGCCCGGCCAGGCAGGCGAACTGCCGGTTGAACCGCTACTGATCTCGATAACGCCGGTTCGCTTACGATCTTTAGATTTGAGAGGAACACCCCATGTCCAATTCGATATTGACCCTTGGTGCTGCTGCTGCAGCTATCTTGGCCGCCGCTACCATTGCCGCAACCCCTGCCGCTGCGGCTGGCGAAAAGGAAAAGTGCTACGGCGTTTCGCTGAAGGGCAAGAATGATTGCGCCGCTGGCCCGGGCACGTCGTGCGCCGGCACCTCAACCGCCGATTATCAGGGCAACGCCTGGAAATATGTCACCAAGGGCGAATGCGTCAAGATGGGCGGTTCGCTCGCCGCTTTGAAGGGCAACAAGAAGCCTGCTCCCCAGGGCTGATGTCAACAAGCACGCGCTTAGCCGGGGAAGGCTTTGCCCCGGCGGCGCGTCTTTGTTTGTGCACGCTGGCTGGCCACATGATCTGATGCAAGCTGAAGCGCTCCAGCAGCTGCCACCCGATGTCGGCATCGGGTTGAAGCCAGCGCATTATCGTGATGTGCTGGGCGGCGCGTTTCCTGGTGGCCAGTCTCCAGATGGTCAGTCTCCAATTGGCCAGTATCCAAATGACCAGTCGCCCTGCGGTTCACCAGCATGGGTCGAGGTTCATCCGCAAAACTATTTTGTCGCCGGTGGCCCACCGCACCAGTGGTTGAGCGCGGTTGCAGATATCTTGCCGGTGAGCTTTCACAGCGTCGGCCTGTCCATCGGAACCGCGCAGGGGCTGGATGAAGCAGAGCTCGACCAGCTTGCAGCCCTTTGCGCACGATACAATCCGGCGAGCATTTCCGATCACCTCAGCTGGTCGGGCAACAGTTCCGATCGCTATCCCGATCTGCTCCCAATTCCCTACACCAATGCTGTGCTTGCCCATTGCGCTGCACAGATAGGCCGTGTGCACGATCGCCTTGGCCGCAGCATATTGATCGAGAACCCGTCGCGATACATGGCATTCGTCCAGGACGAGATGGACGAGGTCGAATTTATCGACGCGCTGTGCAAGCGCAGTGGATGCGGGCTTTTGTTCGATATCAACAATGTCGAAGTCAGCTGCACCAACCTCAAGCTCGACCCGTTTGCTTATATCGATGCGGTCAATCCTGAACTGGTCGGAGAAATCCACCTCGCAGGCCACGCGACCGAATGGCATGATGATGGCCCGCTGCTGATCGACGATCATGGGTCCAAGGTGAGCGAACTGACGTGGCAGCTGTTCGGGCGGTTCATCGGGCGCGCCGGTCCAAAACCTGCGCTGATCGAGTGGGACACCAACGTTCCCGGGTATGACGTGCTGATGGGTGAGGCGGCGCGGGTGCGCGAGGTGATGGCGGACACCGCCAGACATCGCGCGTCGCAGGCGGCCTGAGGCGATGGCAGACCTGGCGGATGACCAGTCGCGCATCATCACGGTGCTGCAACTAGGTCCGTCAGCATTTCCACCAGGGCTATTTGCAGGCTCGGATGATCGGGCGCTGCTGGGGCTCAAGGCCCATGCCAACACGATCAACCATGCACGGCTGGTGGCGCTGGAAGAGACTTTTCCGCGCACTTTGGCCAGGCTGGGGCTGGATCGGTTCAATGCGATGTCGCGCGAGTTCGTTGATCAGCCGCAGTCGCGGACGCGCAACCTGATGGCTCTGGGCACTGATTTTCCGTCGTTTCTGGTGGCGCAGGAATGCAATGTCCAGACGGTCGATCTGGCGCGTATCGAATGGGCATGGCTCGAAAGCTATCACGCCGCCGATGCCCGCGCGCTCGCGCTGCCTGATCTGTCCTCCTGGGATGAGGCACAATTGCTCGCCATGCCGCTGGTCATGCATCCTGCCGTCCGATCGATCCAGACCACCGGGAGCCTGGCGGGGGAAATGTCCGAACTGGCTGCTAACGGTGCGCCAATCAATGCCACGGTGCTGATCACCCGGCCAGAAGCCGTTGTCCGCATGCAGGCGCTGGAGCCACACAGCGCGGCAATTCTGGCGATCCTGCAAAAATCTGACCGGATGCGTAACCTTCTGTCCGCTGCCATCGAAACCTGTGGCGAGGCCAAGGCCTTGCCAAGCGTCTTCGCCTTGATTGAGGCAGGCGTACTGGCAAGCCCGGACATCTGACAACGGTTAGGGGTACACGAGCGGGGCGGCACAATCCCGGTTTGCGTTGTGCGATCCGCAGATGATGTCCGCGACGGTCGACGCCCGTAAAAAAATTCAGCTATCCCGGAAAGCCTTGTCAATGTTTGCAATTATTCAGCGTGTGCTCGCACTGCTAGATTCGCGCGTTTCTGAAGGTCTGGCGCTGCTGGTCGTCAGGCTCGCACTGGCCGCGCAGTTCTGGCGTTCAGCACGCACCAAGATCGAAGATGGCACATGGTTGCAGATCGATCCGATCACTTTCGATCTGTTTCGCGACGAATATCACATGCCGCTGCCCGAAATCACAGGCGTGATCGCGACCTATGCCGAGCATTTTTTGCCGGTGTTGGTCATGCTGGGTCTGGCCACCCGCTTTGGTGCTGCCGGCTTGCTCATGATGACAGCTGTCATCCAGCTTTTCGTCTATCCTGAAGCGTTCTGGTCGCCGCATGTGATGTGGTTTGGTCTTGCCGTGATCCTGATTGCGCGTGGTGGCGGCATGGTCGCTGCCGACCGGTTGTTCGACAGCTATTTCAAGGCGAAAGTATCTTTGCGCTGATGCTTGCCGCATTCCTGGTGTCGGCGTAGCTTCACGGGCTGAATGTCCAGTCATGATGATACGCTCAGGCAGTTGATGCTGGCCGCCCAGACCGGCGACCGGCTGGCCTATGCGCGTCTGCTCGGCGAATGCCAGAAATGGCTGCAGCGCTATTTTGCACGGCGCATTCCGCCATCGCAGATCGACGATGTTGTCCAGGAAACACTGATGTCGGTCCATCGCAAGCGTGCCAGCTATGATGGCAGTCGGGCGTTCCTGCCGTGGCTCGCCGCAATTGGGCGCTATCGCTGGATCGACCATCTGCGCAAGGTCTACCGCGCCGGTGAGACCGAACTGAACGAAGAAATTCATGCTGCGCCCCAGGACGATTCGGCCATCGCTGCGCTGAGCGTTGACGCGCTGCTTCAACAGCTTCCCGAAGGGCAGGCGGAGGTCATTCGCCTTGTGAAGATATCGGGCTACAGCATTGCAGAAGCGGCAGAGCAGAGTGGACAGTCCGAATCGCTGGTCAAGGTCAACATCCATCGCGGCCTTCGCCGGATGAGCGCGATGATCGAGGAGGTGTAACCAATTGCGACATGCAACCGAACCTGAACTATAAAGATCGATTGTCAATTTTGGCGATATCGCCGAAGAAGGTGCGATCTGATGCAGCAAGAAGGCCGGATATTTAAAATGCGCCATGACGCCGCTGCGCCGGAGCGATCCGGTGCGGAACCTTTTTCAATTGAAGCGCTGGTCAACGGTCTTTCCCCAGTCCGTCCGATGCGTCTTCGCGATGGAATGATGCTTTCATTGGCCGCCGTTCTGGTCGCGGCAATCGCCGTTGCCCTGAGCATGGGCGTTCGTCAAGATCTGGCCGCCGGCAACCCCCACTGGATGTTCGTTTTGCGTGCCGCCGTGCTTGTGGTTCTTGGTCTGGCAGCAGCGAAGGCAGCGCTGTCAGCAGCGACTCCGGGCGTTGGAAACAGCAGCCCAGCCGCCTGGAAATGGCTGCTGGCCGGTGCCGTGCTGTTTCCGGGCGGTGCAGCCTATGTCTGGCTCACCGAGCCTGTGCAGACGATGGCACGGGCAAATTTGCTGCTTTACCCCGAATATGGCCTTGAGTGCCTGCGGATCAGCGGCGTTTGTGCAGCCGTCGTTGCGGTCGTGTTGACTTTGTGGGTGCGACGCGGCGCACCGACTTCGCCCAATCAAGCGGCATGGCTGATTGGTCTGGCGGCTGGCGCGCTGGGGGCCGCAGCCTACAGCATTCATTGCACCCAGAACGTGCTGATCTACATCGGCACATGGTATTCGCTGGCGGTCGCTGGCTGCGCGCTGGCCGGAAGGATCATCCTGCCGCGATTTCTGCGCTGGTGATGATGCCTGCGGTCGGCAGTCGAAACATGTCGGCCGTCTGTCGTGCGAACCTGTGGCATTGTGGGGCACCAGTGCCTAGATAGGTCATCGAGGGGCATGTCCGCCCGCAGCGGAGCAGATAATGGGTTTTGTAAAGGGCGCCTGGAAGGTGCTTGTGGGGATCAAGGATGGCTTGGTGTTGCTGGCCATGCTGCTGTTTTTCGGGCTGATACTGGCGGCTTTGTCATGGCGTCCCAATCCGGCCGCGGTGACCGAGGGTGCCTTGCTGGTCAAGCTGGACGGCGTGATCGTCGAAGAACGCGAAACGGTCGATCCTTTTGGCGCGCTGCTCGGTGGTCAGGCGCCGCTCAAGCAGTTTCGCGAACGCGACATTATCCGCGCCATTGACACCGCTGCGACTGACGACCGGGTCAAGGTGATTGCGCTCGATCTCGACAAGTTCATGGGTGGTGGCCAGGTGTCGATCGAACAGATCGGGCAAGCGCTGGGCCGGGCCAAGGCCAAGGGCAAGCCGGTTTACAGCTTTGCCACCTTCTACAGCGATTCGGCCTACCGGCTGGCAGCGCATGCCAGCGAAATCTGGATCGACCCGATGGGTGGCGCGGCCTTTACCGGACCGGGCGGATCGCGGCTGTATTACAA
>JBBQXX010000155.1:0-6336 GCA_038209235.1 Sphingomonadales bacterium
CGCCAGATCGATGCTGCCATCAGACTGGGCGCACCTGTCGTCGAGTTGCACACCGGACGCTATGCGCATTTCTGCCTTGCGGGCGACAGCCAGGGTATCGAGGCTGAACTGAAACGCATTGCCGATGCAGCAGCGCTTGCCACCAAGAACGGCATAGAGTCGCATGCAGGACACGGCCTGACGTTCGAGAATGTTCAGCCGATTGCTGCTATTGCGCAACTGGCTGAACTCAACATCGGGCATTACCTCATCGGTGAGGCAATCTTCGATGGCCTCGAATCGAGCATCCGGCGGATGCGCCTGCTGATGGACGAGGCACGGGGCTAACCGGGATGATCATCGGCCTCGGCTCAGACCTGTGCAACATCGAGCGAATCGCCAAGTCGCTTGAGCGATTCGGCGCGCGCTTTGAAAACCGGGTTTTCACCGAGACCGAACAGGCCAAGGCCAGCCGTCGCCCGTTCACCAAGGCTGGTACGCTCGCCAAGCGGTTTGCCGCCAAGGAGGCGTTCAGCAAGGCGGTGGGTACGGGCTTCAAGGCAGGCGTGTTCATGAAAGACATCGGCGTGGTGAACGCGCCATCGGGTGCGCCCACGCTGGCGCTGACCGGCGGTGCAAAAGCGCGGCTGGACACCATGATTCCCGCAGGCCATAGCGCCGTCATTCATCTGACGCTCACCGATGATCATCCATGGGCGCAGGCGTTTGTGATCATTGAGGCACGGCCCGTTGTCTGACCAAATCCAGCCCGGCCCGGTCGTTCCCGAGAACCCGAAAGAAGACAAGATGGCGCCTGAAGGTCAAAACGTTGCCATTGATGCGCCAACACCCCCGGACACCCAGCCCGAAGAGGCGCACCAACCCGAAGATACGCAAAGGCCAGTCAACTGGTTCGAAGAGATTCGCGGGCTTGCGCTGTTGCTGCTCGCGGTGCTGGCCTTCCATTCACTGGTGGCCAAACCATTCTATATCCCCACCATGTCGATGATGCCCAACCTGCTGGTCGGCGACCGGCTGGTGGTGAGCAAGTATCCGTATGGCTGGTCGTGGGTTTCGGTGTCGTTCCACCTGCTGCCGCCGATGAAGGGCCGGGTGATGGGCTCCACCCCCGAATACGGCGATATCGTCATCGCCACGCCGCAAGGTGCCAACAGCGATTATATCAAGCGTGTGATCGGCAGGCCCGGCGACACGATCGAGGTGCGCTCGGGCCGCGTGATCCTGAATGGTGAAGAGGTGGTGCGCGCGGTGCAGCCAAACCTGCTGCTACCGGTCGATATCAATTCACCCTGCACCGCCAGCGATTTTCCGATGCTCAAGATGCGCGGTGCAGACGGCGATTTCTATTGCGAGTTGCCGATCATCCGCGAAACCCTGCCCAACGGCGTGTCCTACAACACGATTGATCTGGGTCCGGACTATCCGCTGGATAATTATGCACCATACAAGGTGCCCGCTGGTCATGTCTTCCTGATGGGCGATAACCGTGACCGCAGCGCCGACAGCCGCGCCAGCCGGGAAGAGCTCGGGCTGGGCGGCGCGGTGCCGCTGGAAAATGTCGGTGGCCGCGCCGAGATCGTCACGTTTTCGCTGGATGGCGGTACGACCTGGAACCCGTTCAGCTGGTGGGAATCGATGCGCGGCGATCGCGCTGGCAGCAGCCTGCGCGCAGGCAAGGATTGATCACCAGCAGCACAAAGCGCTCACCTCGTCAGCCGGGCTTGCGTTTGGCGAGCAGCATCTCGGCAATCTTGTAGGTGCGCTCGTTGTCGACATCGACCGCATAAGCGCCTTCGGTGAGCAGCAACGCGCGCACCTTGACCCCGAACCGGCGTGAGATCGCCGCCATCGCTGCATCGACGCTCCACCAGCCAAGGCGAAAACGGATGAGGTTCGCGATACCAAAGGCCTGCGCGATGCGCCCTTTGGTCTTGATGAACTGCCCGCCGCCACGAAACGCTTCAGCGGCCCTGAACGAAGCTGCATCGCGCAGCCAATAGGCGTTGCAGTTCGATATCGCCATGTCATTGAATTCATAGAAACGCCGCTGCGCCTCGGGATGTTCGGCAAGGATCGACGATTTCTCGGCAATCGCGATCACCGCCCCGGCGCCTTCTTTCATCCCGAAATCATGGATCGAACGCACTTCCTCTGCGGTCACCAGCACATTGTCGCCAGTGGTGATCAGCATCGGAAATGCACCATCTGATTCGCGCACCACCGCCTCGATGCTCTCGACGATGCCGTCCTGCGACACGCTCATGTGCAGCCGTCCAGCAGCGGTCAGTTCCGCCACTCCTGGAACATCGGCGACCACCGCCGGATCGTGGATCGATACCCAGATTGTGCTGTCGGGCCAGCCATCCTGCACCCCTTCCAGCACCCATTGCAGCAACGGCTTGCCCTGGATGGGCACGTTGCATTTGTGCGTAACGCCAGCTGCTTGTGCCAGCGGATCGAGCTTGCCATCGCGCTTGCCGGCGAGAATTAATATGGTTGGCGATGGCATTGTGGCGACCTTCCTCAAACCTGGGATTGTGGCAGTGCCTATAGGAGTGGCTTGCAACGCTCACAACCCGCGATAGCCGCCTGGCCCGCTTGCCCCCTTCCCTTTGCCGGATGACACGTTAAGGACAGCGAAGACACTTCATTCAGGATGCAATATGGCTGAAACGCTGAACATCGCGCTGGTCGGGCTGGGCACAGTGGGTGCTGGCGTGATCCGCCTGCTCGAAGAAAATGCGACGCTGATCACCCGGCGGGCGGGCAAACCGATCCGGATTGCGGGCCTTACCGCGCGCGACCGGTCAAAGGCTCGCGGCGTCGATCTTGCACCCTATGAATGGGTCGATGACATGGGCGAATTTGCCACACGCGCCGATATCGACGTGGTGGTCGAACTGATCGGCGGAGCAGACGGCCCGGCGTTGACCCTGGCGCGCGAGAGCATCGCGGGAGGCAAGGCGTTCGTCACCGCCAATAAGGCGATGGTCGCGCACCACGGGCTCGATCTTGCCGAACGCGCCGAGCGCGCCGGGCTGGCGTTCAAATATGAAGCTGCAGTGGCTGGCGGCATCCCGGTGATCAAGGGGCTGCGCGAAGGGACAGCGGCCAACCGGCTGGAGCGCGTCTACGGCATCCTCAACGGCACCTGCAATTTCATTCTCTCCGCGATGGAAAAGACCGGGCAGGATTTTGCCGAGGTGCTCGCCGAAGCGCAGGCGCGCGGCTTTGCCGAAGCCGACCCCGGCTTTGACATCGATGGCGTCGATGCCGCGCACAAGCTTTCGATCCTGGCCGCACTGGCCTTTGGCACCCGGCTCGATTTTGAGGGCATCGAACGCAGCGGTATCCGCAAGATCCTGTCCGCCGATATCGCACAGGCCGATGCGCTGGGCTATCGCATCCGCCTGATCGGCGTGGCAGAACTCGACGGCGCAAATGGCGATGCAAAGCTGTTTCAGCGCGTCCACCCCTATCTGGTGCCGATGAACCACCCGCTGGCGCATGTCGATGGATCGACCAACGCGGTGGTGGCAGAGGGCAATTTCTCGGGCCGCCTGCTGTTTCAGGGTGCAGGCGCGGGTGATGGCCCGACCGCCAGCGCGGTCGTCGCCGACCTGATCGATGTCGCGCGCGGCGAAATCGGCCCCGCATTTTCGATGCCGGTCAGCGAACTTGACGCGGTGGGCCGTGCCGAAACCGGGCACCGCACCGGCAAATGCTATTTGCGCTTCGAAGTCGCCGACCGCCCCGGCGTGCTGGCGGAAATTACCGCAGCAATGCGCGATTGTGGCGTCTCGATCGAAAGCCTGATCCAGAAGGGTCGCAGCACCGATGGCAGCGTGCTCGTCGCGATGGTCACGCATGAAGGACCCGAAAGCGCCGTGGCCGCAACCATCGCCGCGCTGAAGGGTTCCCCAAGTCTACACGCCAACCCGCTGCTCATCCATATTCTGGGAGACTGAACTCATGCCATCAGGGCTTGCCGCACTGCTCGATGACGTTGCCGCCCTTACCCGGTTGGCGGCGGTCTCGCTCGATGATGTTGGCGCTGCGGCCAGCAAGGCAGGGAGCAAGGCAATCGGCATCGTAGTCGATGACGCGGCAGTCACTCCCCAATATGTCACCGATTTCAAGCCCGAGCGCGAGCTGCCGATCATCTGGCGAATCGCCAAGGGATCGCTGTTCAACAAGTTCGTCATATTGCTGCCCATCGGGTTGCTGCTGAGCGCCTTCCTGCCGTGGGTGATCACGCCGATCCTGATGCTTGGCGGTTTGTACCTGTGCTTTGAGGGCGCAGAAAAGGTGATCCACGCCTTTGGCAACAGCCATGATGTCGCCAAGGATATTGCGCAGGTCCAGGACATGTTCGCGCTGGAAAACGAAAGGGTGGCAGGTGCGGTTCGCACCGACCTGATCCTGTCGGCCGAGATCATGGCGATTGCCTTGTCCGAGGTCGCCACCCGGCCAATCATCACCCAGGCTGGCGTGCTTGCGGTTGTTGGCCTTGCAGTCACGGTCGGCGTCTACGGAGTCGTCGCACTGATCGTCAAGATGGATGATATCGGTCTGAACCTCGCTGACCGCCCCTCCTCATCGGCACGGTTTGTCGGACGCGGACTTGTGATCGGCATGCCCAAGGTGATGACCGCGCTGTCGGTCATCGGCACCGCTGCAATGATCTGGGTGGGCGGCGGCATCATCGTGCACGGGCTTGCCGGGTTTGGCTTTGCCGGCCCTGAACATGTGATCGAGGATATTGCCGCTGCCGCCGGCTCGGCCATTCCGGTCGCGCGCGGGTTGGTCGAATGGACCGTGACCGCGATCGGCGCGGGCATCATCGGCATCATTCTGGGCAGCGCAATCGCCTTTGCGCTCAAGGCGTTACCGAGCAAGGCGGCAAAGGCGCATTGAGCGATGGCGAAAAGCGTGGCAGTTAGGAAGACAAGTTATTCGTCATATTCTACGTACTGAGACAGTATCCGTATTCTTTCCGCCTGCGCACGGGTCTCACACTTCAATCGTACTGCCTCACGTGCATTTGCGAACTCGGATGTCCCCGCAGCTTCGACTTTGCAGGCAGCAGTAGTTTTCTTTATCCACGCCCGCTGAATATCCAATAACTCCGCACGTGCTGCGTCGGGTATTGATTGCCATACAGCGTTAATGCGCTGGACCGCAAGCCGATTTTCAGCCTTTGCTTCAGCCAGTTCTGCAAAAGCTTGCTCACCCAAAGCTTGATCCAATTGTTGTTCAGCAATCTTTTCTTCTCGCTCTGAATCGGCAACCTCACGTTTTTCTTTTATCTGAGCATTTCTGATCACATCGGTCAGTGCGTAGCTCGTAAACATCTCAGTCAAAAATGGCATTATCTGTTCATCGTTTTCAAATTCAGCGACTACATCTTTTCCGTCATCGGTTGGCTGAACTGCAAACTCAAACGAAGTTTCGAACGATGATCCGTTCCGACGAACCTGATTGACGCGGGCCAGTTCATTGATATCACCTAACTCCGCGATTGCGCGGGTTGCGCGCACACCGTCCTTTACGCTTTCAGGCAATTTTACGATAATCCTGGCGCTACAAAATTTCCTGGAGCTTTCAGGGTCATCTCTAGTGGTTCTCACTTTATCCAACGATACTTTGACCCTCGAAATCGCCGTTCGTAGTTTTGCGGCGTCGTAGCTTCCGGAGTCAGGATTTTGGTCAACTTTTTCAGAAACCATTATCTCAAGCTCAGATTTTATCGCATCATTTAACGCTAATAGACTGGGCTCGCTGTTGCACGATAATTCACCCCCACCCAATCCGCTGATGCTATCGCAGCCGAAAAGAGCAAAACTTAATAAGGCCACCACCAAGCGTTCCATTGTTATGATTCCCCCTTCATTCAATACTGAACATTGCTCCATTCACTACCTGTAATGCAATATGGATGATAGATATTTATAAAGGAACTGAATAATGCAATCTGACTGAAGGGCGGACTCAGCGCAGCGCAATCGCCTTTGCGCTCAAGGCGCTGCCCGGCAAGACCGCCAAGGCGCATTGAGCGATCAGGGACGCGGTCGCGCGTAGACATTGACGGGTTGCTGGTCGAGATCGCCGCTGCCGATCTGCACAAAGCCCAGCTTGCCAGCGACGTGTTCGGACGCCCCATGGCCTGGATTGATGATGCAGCGGACCACCGGCGCCTTCAGCACATTATCGCTCCACTCCATCACCGCGCTCATAGCTTCGCTGACCAACCCCCCGCTCCAATGATCGGGTGCGATCGCCCAGCCTGCCTCGGGCACGCCATCCAGGTCTGGAAGGCCGCGCTCGAAATAGGCC
>JBBQXX010000156.1:0-6296 GCA_038209235.1 Sphingomonadales bacterium
ACCCTGCACCTTTCAACCCGCAAACCTCTCGACATACACAAACCTCGGCACATCACCGGGCAGAATAAAACGCGCCAGCCGTCGAACCTAAACGAAGTTCCGGTCCAGATCGGTCAATCAGGTGAATTTTACGGGCTAGGCAACAGACGTTACGCTCGGGCGTCACTTACAACAGGCAACTGTCAGAAGGCCCGCCTCCTCCACCGGGAACTATCGGTACCAAAGTTCAAGTTTTTCCAAACGAAGAAGCGATGCGTGCAGCCCTTCCCCCGGGGACCGTGATAGTCGAAGCGCTTCCAGGGAGTGTCCAGGAGCAGGAAATCGAGAGCCTCAGCAGCCGGATCACGATAGCTTTGTTCCATACCTGGTCGCTCAGAGATGAGATTACGCCTCAGTCGGGTGGGCCATCGTTCGACAGGCTCAACGGTTTTGCAACCGACATTCGTGAACTCGAACCACGGCATCAAATCAACTTTCAGGCCGGCCTGTTTCGGGATTGGTATGGTGCTCGGCTGACTGCCGACTGGTTGAGCGGTTCGCAAGTGCGCGGGATGGCATCGACTGCATTGGGCGCTAATCGCGAGCTCAGTGTTTCAGACCTGACGACGATAGACTTGAGTGTTTTTGCCAACATTGCAGAATCGCTGGGAGGAAAAAACGCTGCCGGGTGGCTTAAAGGTATCAGGATTGCTTTGAGCATCGATAATATCTTCAATGCGCGGCGCAAGGCTGCCGATGAGGGCGGGGCCACTCCGGTTCTTTTCCAGCCGGTTAATTTCGACCCGCTTGGCCGATCATTCACAGTAAGCCTGCGGAAGATCTTTTGATGGTTGACGTACTCTTCTGATCAACACCATTCAGAGATAAGCTTGGCTCTTTCATGATGGTTGTCTAATGATTGTGAGGGCTTGGGTGCCGACATAAAACAGGCGCGGATTTAGGGTAAGGTTGTTTCGTTCGAAAACAAGGGGTTGGCCACAAAAGTCTGCGAAGCGGCTTCCAACCCCCAATTCTGACGGCAGCACTTCACCCGAAGCCACTATCTGTTATTGTGCTGTCACGGGCGTGTACTGCCCATCCTCAACGTAGATTGCTCTCAGGGCCTGTACGCCCGGGAGGTAAAAAAAGGGCTGTGGGTGCGCACGGACGGATAGCAACCCTATCCATCGGAACTGGTGTCTTCGGTTCACCGGCGGCGCGCGCTTCGATCACCCGTCAGTTCACCTTTCCTAATGCCATGCTCTAGGCGAGTTTAACGAAGGCTTCATTGGCAACAATTGGGTCGGTTGTGTTGAAAAACTCCGAGAAGCAATTTCCGTGGCAATTTAACGTCGCAATGCGCCGCGTGTCGGCAAGAAAAATTCAGCAAGATGGCCCAGAGCGAATGTAAATTACCCAAGTTCAGCATTTAAGCGATGGTCTTGGAGTTTTTCAACACAATCGGGTCTCGCTGTCGGCGAGCGTCGTGTCGGGCGACTGATGAAGATCAATGGGATCAAGCCGGTCCGCACCCGCAGACACAAGGTTACGACCGACAGCAACCACCGCCTGGGTGTTGCGGCCAACTGGCTGGACGGGGATTTTGTTGCCGCTGCACCCAACCAGAAGTGGGCTGGCGACATCACCTATATCCGGACACAGGAGGGCTGGCTCTACCTGGCCGTCATCCTCGACCTGCACAGCAGGCGCGTTGTGGGCTGGGCAGTCAGCGACAGAATGAAGAAGGATCTGGCGATCCGTGCGCTCGATGTGGCTGTGCGCCCGCGCCAGCCACCACAGGACTGCCTCTTCCACTCGGATCGCGGCAGCCAGTATTGCTCCTACGATTATCAGAAGAAGCTGCAGGCCTACGGCCTGCGGCCATCAATGAGCGGTAAGGGTAATTGCTACGACAACTCAGCCGTCGAGACGTTCTTCAAATCCCTGAGGGCTGAACTGATCTGGCGGCAGAAGTGGCCAACCCGGCGTCAGGCGGAGGCTGCCATCTTCCAATACATCAACGGGTTCTACAACACCCGCAGGCGCCATTCATATCTGGGCGGCATCAGCCCGCTCGCATTCGAGGCCAACGTGGCATAGTGAGATCGGTGACCGGCGCAAAACCGTTACAAGTCCAAGGCAATGTTGTGTGTAGCGCGACATTCAAGGTGAGAGTTCGCATTGCCTCACCTGAACTGTTCCCGATGCCTATACCGTTGCCTCATCTAAAATGCTCCCGGGATTGGTCGGGAGCAAGCGATGAGGAATGTGAGTATGGCGACGCGCGCGGAGCTGATCGAAGCGATCGGCAAACGGTATCATCGGACTGGTAGACCGCGATCCCTTTCTGCTTCACATCCATGAAAAAGTCGCGCCCGCGGGCTAGCCCGTCGTTCACCTCCTGCAGGGTGTGGATGATGAAGTTGACCGGCGTCTGGAGCGTGCCGGTGACGCGAAATTCCCGCATCAGCCGCTCATCAAGCTTCGCCCAGTACTTGACCCGGTCAGTGAGCCGCTTGTCGCTGACGATGATGAGAAGATCGAAGTCCGATCGGTAGCCCTTGGCGGTGTGAGGCTCATCGACCCACGTGCCGCGCGCGTAGCTGCCATAGAGAATCACCTTGAGGATGCGCCCGGCTTTCTTCCACTCATGCTTAGCCAGCGCGAAAGCGTCGTCGAACTCCTCGAAGATCAGCTGCACCACGCGCTCCAGCTCGCGCTGCTTTTGCGGGGGCAGATGATCGAGGTCGATGCGCATCGTTCGGGCAGTCGAGCAAGCTGTTGAGCAACTTGCACCTCTCCGGCGGCCATCATCCGCATCGACAACACCAAACAGGATGCATCCACGCACCGGCATGCAGCCCATTGCAGTTTTGAAAGCCGTCCATACCAAGAACTGGGGAGGGGCTGCATCCCGCAAGCGACCAGCATCGGCAAATGCGCTGCGCCCCTCAAGACCAAGCCCTCCGGGCGGTGCTGGCAGCGCCGGTCTTGACCACCGCCGCCCATCCGCCGGGATAGGATTGTGCGCCGGGACGGAAGAACGCTCCTGCACCGAACCAAAGAACGAGGCTGGGAAAGCGCCGCGGGCGCTATGCGGCCGCCGCCGTGGTCTGCCTGTTCCCGCCCATCGCCCTTATCTGCGCGCTCTGCTACGAAGCGAAGTCGGGCGTAGACATGCGTGGTTCCGCTGCCGCTTGGCATCGCCGAGTCTGGCGGGATGCCCCGAAAGCCGCGCCAGCAAGAGCCCACCGCGTCAGAGCAGCTTGAAAAGCTGCTAGGCGAGCCATGGCCGTTCGCGGGCCGACCGCCCAGACATGATGTAGAGAGCTGGCGCGTCAGCGACGACTGGCCAGAGCGGGTTCCGATCACCGACGCCGAGGTTGCCGTGTTTGAGGCGTGGTTTGGCGACGTCTTCGATGAGCTGTTTGGTCCGATCTGAACCCTCAGCCTCATGCTTTGCCATTGTGGGCCGATTGCTTTTAGTCCTTCAACGGGGTATAAGGCGTGGTTCCCGAACTTGTATGCGAACGCATCACAAAGCGCCTGACCTGTTGGCATAAGTGTAGCGCATCACGGACGGCAAGGAGCACACAATGACGAGTAAGATTGCCGACACCACCCCTCACGAACTTGGTGACTCTGGTGCGTTCGCAGAGGGCGATATGGCACTCAGCTCCTTTCGCGCGCAAATTCCGTATAAGATCGACGTGAAAGCTATCAGGGGTAAACTTGACATCACCCAGCAAGAATTTGCCACAAGGTTCGGCTTCTCGATCAAGACGCTTCAGCAATGGGAGCAGAAGCAGCGCGTGCCCGAAGGCCCGACGCGTGCCTATCTTCTGGTCATCGACCGCGATCCGCAAGCGGTGCAGCGCGCTTTGAGGAGCGCAGCATGACCGCCTCCCTCTCCAGCTCCGTTCCGCTGCGTGCCGCGCTGTATCTGCGTGTCTCGACCGCGCGGCAGGCGGAGCATGACGTATCGATCCCGGATCAGCGCAAGCAAGGCGAGGCTTATTGCGCTGCGCGCGGTTACCAGCTGGTCGAGACTTTCGTCGATGCGGGCGCGTCCGCCACCAACGATCGCAGGCCAGAGTTCCAGAAGCTGATAGAGGCGGGCACAGCCAAGCCTGCGCCATTCGAGGTGGTGGTCGTCCATTCGTTCAGCCGGTTCTTCCGCGATCACTTCGAGCTGGAGTTCTACGTCCGCAAGCTGGCGAAGAACGGCATCCGCCTGGTATCGATCACTCAGGAAATGGGTGACGATCCGATGCACGTGATGATGCGTCAGATCATGGCGCTGTTCGACGAGTATCAGTCCAAGGAGAACGCCAAGCACGTCCTTCGCGCCCTGAAGGAAAATGCGCGGCAGGGGTTCTGGAACGGCTCGCTCCCGCCGATCGGGTACCGGGTGGTCGCTGCAGAGCAGCGCGGGGCGAAGATCAAGAAGAAGCTGGAAATCGACCCGCTCCACGCTGATACCGTCCGACTGGCATTCCGGCTTGCGCTGGAGGGCAACGGCACATCCGGCCCGATGGGCGTCAAAGCCATCACCAAATACCTCAACGAACGACGCATCTTCACCCGCGACGGCGGGCGCTGGGGCATCGGCACCGTCCACCGGATGCTGACGCGCCAGACCTACATCGGGCGGCATGAATTCAACCGGCGCACCAAGAACGGTGCCAACAAGCCCGATGAGGAGGTCATTCCGGTCGCGGTGCCACCGATCATCGATCAGGCGACCTTCGACGCGGTGCAGGCACGCATGAAGGCGCGTAACCCGAAGGTGGCCCCACCGCAGGTTGTGGGCGGGCCCACCTTGCTGACTGGTCTGATCCACTGCGCCAAGTGCGGCGGAGCCATGACCATCCGCACCGGCAAGGGCGGGCGCTATCGCTACTATACCTGTTCGACCAAGGCGCGCCAGGGGCCCACCGCATGCAGCGGCATGACGGTTCCAATGGAAAAGCTAGACACGCTGGTGGCCAAGCATCTTGAGGAACGCTTGCTTGACCCTGCAAGGCTCGAACAAGTGTTGGCAGCTGTTCTCGACCGCAGGCAGGAGCGGACCGAGCGCCGCCGCGAACACATCGCCGAGTTGAAAAAGCGCGCCACCGAGACTGACCTACGTCTCAAGCGGCTTTACGATGCCATCGAGAGCGGGGTCGCTGATCTGGACGACCCCGACCTCAAGGACCGCATTACCAGTCTCAAAGCCATGCGCGACCAATCTCGCGTCGATGCCGACCGCGCATCGGCATTGCTGGAAAGCGCGGGACAACAAGCGATCAC
Organism: Sphingomonadales bacterium; assembly: GCA_038209235.1. Taxonomy (GTDB): domain Bacteria; phylum Pseudomonadota; class Alphaproteobacteria; order Sphingomonadales; family Sphingomonadaceae; genus Blastomonas. Next base: position 5,275 of record JBBQXX010000156.1, read on the forward strand.
CTCGCCGATGCTTGCCAGGTTCGCGCAGACCGCGCGCCAGCGTATCCGCCTCTCCGGTGGCGGCTACCGCCGTGACCATCTGCGCGCGCTGGCGCAGCGGGTCGAGGTCAACGACGGCGAGGTTCGCATCATGGGTTCGAAGTCTGACCTGCTGCGGACGCTTGCCGCAGGCGGTTCGGGAACAATGCCGGGCGCGGTGCCCAGCTTTGTTCCAAGGTGCGACCTTATGGCGCAAAAGAACCTGTGCCTACGAAAATCTCGGGTCCAGTCAGGTTAGACTGGAGCAAGCGAGAAATAATTCCATCAGGCCGAGGAAGTGAGGAAACGAGCCGCTTGCTGCGCCATCGCCTGGCTGCCGGGCACGGCGGCATAGTATCTCCAGAAGCCTCGACGGCTGTTGATGTCACCATCGAGCATGAATCCCAGGTCCTCGGCACCGAGGCCGAATCCCTTCGCGACGATCGCCTCGACCGTGGATCGCAACTGCATCGTCGACGACACCTTCATCCTGTCCAGCGCAAGCGGGCGGCGCGGAGCCAGTGCCGTCAGCGTCCGACCTGCATCCGCGAGCAGGCCGGCCTCATGTGATCCCATCTCCGGCCATGCCATGCACGACAGGTAGAACTTGTTGAGGTGCAGGCCCGATACCATACGGCGCGCCAGCCAGTCGAACGTGAGCGAGTTCAGGATCGCCAGCCCTGCGAACATCGCCCGTTCCGACTCGAACCGCAGCACCGGGGCCGTGTTGCCGCAGACCCAGCCGTCAGGGACGACCGTGGCGTGCACGGTGCGCGTGTTGGTCGCTGACGTCACGTCGCAGATTGCCAGCCGATGCTGCGTCTCCTCCATGGGCCGGGTGACATATTGCGGACGGCAACTACCGAGCGGTTCATCGCCGTTGGCGCGCCAAACGGCCGTCCGCCCCGAGCCTTCGACCCAACTCTTCTGGAAGAAATCATACTGGCCCACCATGCGACCCTCGAGAATCGGCACAAAAGAACCGCTGGATCCGATCCGCATAG
>JBBQXX010000157.1:0-6293 GCA_038209235.1 Sphingomonadales bacterium
AATCGTTACCGGGATCAGCGGACAGGATGGGGCGTATTTGGCCGAGAACCTCCTGGATCGCGGCTACACGGTTTATGGCACCTATCGCCGGACCAGTTCGGTCAATTTCTGGCGGATGGAAGAGCTGGGTATCCAGGACAATCCCAACCTCAAGCTGGTCGAGTTCGATCTGACCGATATGGGGTCGGCAATTCGCCTGCTCGATAAGTCGGGCGCGACCGAACTTTATAATCTGGCCGCGCAGAGCTTTGTCGGCGTGTCGTTCGATCAGCCGCTGGCGACCGCGCAGATCACCGGCATTGGTCCTGCCTATCTGCTCGAAGCGATCCGCGTAGTGAACCCCAAGGTGCGGTTCTATCAGGCATCGACATCGGAAATGTTCGGCAAGGTGCAGGCGATCCCACAGGTCGAGGGCACGCCTTTTTATCCGCGCAGCCCCTATGGCGTTGCCAAGCTTTATGCGCACTGGCTGGCGGTCAACTATCGCGAAAGCTACGACATCTTCGCGTCCAGCGGCATCCTGTTCAACCACGAATCGCCGCTGCGTGGCCGCGAGTTCGTCACTCGCAAGATCACCGACACCGTCGCCAAGATCCATCTGGGCAAGGCCGATGTGCTCGAACTGGGCAACCTCGATGCCAAGCGCGACTGGGGCTATGCCAAGGATTATGTCGAGGGCATGTACCGCATGTTGCAGCACACCCATTCGGACACCTATGTGCTCGCCACCAACCGCACCGAAACCGTCCGCGATTTTGTCGAGATGGCGTTCAAGCACGTCGATGTGGCGCTCGAATGGCGCGGCAAGGACGAGAACGAAACCGGCGTCGATACCAGAACCGGCAAGACCATCGTCCGGGTCAATCCGCAATTCTATCGCCCTGCCGAGGTCGAGCTGCTGATCGGCGATCCGGCCAAGGCTACCGCTGATCTGGGCTGGAAGCCCGAGACGACGCTCGAACAGCTGTGCGCGCTGATGGTCGAGGCCGATCTGCGTCGCAACAAAGCCGGCTGGTCGTTCTGATGCGGGTGGCGCTGACCGGTGCTGATGGCTTTACCGGTCGCTATGTGGCCGAGGAGCTTGCCCGCAGGGGTATCTCCTGGGTCGCACTGGACGGCGACATCACCGATGCGCGGCAAATCGATCAGGCAGTGAGCGCGACCACGTTCGACCGTGTCATCCACCTTGCCGCCATCGCTTTTGCCGGCGGCGATGACTGGGACGCCTTTTACAAGGTCAACCAGATCGGATCGTTCAACCTGCTCGATTCGGTTGCGCGCCATCACCCCGGCGCGGTTTGTGTACTGGCCAGCAGCGCAACGGTCTATGGCCCGAGCGCCAGTGGCATGGTCGATGAAAGCGCAACCGCCAACCCCGCCAACCATTACGCGATCAGCAAATATGCGATGGAGCTCGGCGCCAGGTTGTGGGGCGGCGCGCTAGATATTCGCATCGCACGACCGTTCAACTATACCGGCGTGGGGCAGGAAAGCCGCTATCTGGTCCCCAAGATCGTCGAGCATTTCGCACGGCGCGCGCCGCAGATCGAATTGGGCAACACTCAGGTGCAGCGCGATTTCGGTGATGTCCGCTCGGTCTCCAGCGCCTATTGCGACCTGGTGACCCTCGATCAGCCTGGCGCTATCGTCAATCTGGCGACAGGTCGGTTGAGCTCGATCGGCGATATCATGGCGATCCTGTCGGGCCTGACCGGGCATAAGATGGAGATTCGCGTCAACCCCGCCTTCATGCGCGCTGGCGATGTTGCAGTGCTTGGCGGCGATCCGCAACGTCTGCGCCGCCTCGCGCCCGATTGGCAGCCTGTGGCGCTGGAAGACACGTTGGCATGGATGCTGGCGGCGGCTGAACAAGCCGTGTTGCGGTAAGCCGCGCTGACTTCGGGATGGATTTACCAGTTGTAAATGTTTCATGTTGCTTTGCAGCATAACGGGGGATACTAACCCGACGCCGAGTCTATCTCGGAGTCATCGTCGCCATGGCGGGTCGCAAGTTTTTGGCGCTTAGCAATTTGGTCGGGCTATCCAGCCACGGGGTGATATGTGAACTTTGCGACCTTCAAACTGGCAGCCGGTGCCACTGATCAGCCGTTCAGCGAAGTCAAGAACCGCCACAACCGTCGGCTGATTGCCTATTTCTCGCTTTCGTTACTCGATTATGTCGCGCTCGCGGTCGGCTTTCTTGTCCCGCACGTCGTTTATATCGGTGCGCTGGAACAGACCCATGGCGTGGTCATGCTCGGTGTGCTGACCCCGATCTATTTTGGCATAGCGCTGCTCAACCGCGCCTATTCCTCTGAAGTCCTCGGCAATCCGGCGGCGGGCATCTTTCGCAGCTTGCAAGGCTTTGCCTTTGCCGCCGGCAGCCTGTTGCTGATCGCCTATGCGGTCAAGGCGGGGGCTGAATTTTCGCGTATCGTGTTTATTTCAGGCGTGGTGCTGACGGCGGTGATGCTGACTGCGAATCGTTTGCTTGCCGCGCGGCCCATCTTGGCGTTTCTGGGCGGATCGCCCTACACTACCGTCGTTGTGCGCGATGGCGTCGACTACAAACCTGCCGCCGGTGAAATTGTCCTGCAACCTCTCGCTATTGGCTTCGATCCCGCCACGCAGGACCCCTACAGCTTCCATGCGTTTGCGCAGATCGTCGGCAAGGCGGACCGGATCATCGTGGCATGCCCGGCAAATCGTTATGCCTTGTGGTCATCGGTGCTCAAGGGAATGGCGGTCAAGGGCGAGATCATCTCTGACGAGCAGATCGATATCGGCATCCTCAGCCTCGCCTGGCACCGCGATCATCGCACGATGGTCGTTGCCGCAGGCCCGCTCACGCTGCGCGATCGTATCGTCAAGCGTATGCTCGATCTCGTGTTGTCGATCATCGGCCTGATCGTGTTGTCGCCTCTTCTGCTGGTCGTGGCGATTGTCATCAAGCTGGAAAGCAAGGGGCCGGTCTTCTTCATGCAGAACCGCGTCGGGCGCGACAACAAGCTATTTCGCATGTTCAAGTTTCGCAGCATGTTCACCGATCAATGCGACGCCAACGCCACCAAGCTGACGACGCGCAACGACAGCCGCGTCACGCGCGTCGGCAACTTCATCCGCCGCACCAGCATCGATGAACTGCCGCAACTGGTCAATGTTCTGACCGGGGATATGAGCATCGTTGGCCCGCGGCCGCACCCGCTGTCTGCCAAGGCCGCCGATCAGCTCTATTGGGATGTCGATCCGCGCTATCGCCACCGCCATTCAATGAAGCCGGGGATCACCGGACTTGCCCAGGTGCGCGGATTTCGCGGCAATACCGAGCGGACCGAGGATCTCACCAACCGTCTCCAGGCCGATCTGGAATATCTGACGCAATGGTCGATCTGGCGGGATATCAGCATTATCCTGCAGACCTTTCTGGTCATCCGGCACAGCAACGCGTTTTGACGATGACAGCCGTGCTGGGGCGATCGACACCCGCGCGCGGGTTTGCGCGCCCGCCATCTGTGGTTTCTAAGCATTCAGGAGAGCGAGTTTGAAGGTTCTGGTGACTGGCGGCGCTGGCTATATCGGCAGCCATACGTGCAAGCTGCTCAAGAACAGCGGGCACGATCCGGTGGTGTTCGACAATCTGTCCACCGGCAACCGTGCGCTGGTCCGGTTTGGATCAATGCACCATGGCGATATCAACGATGCCAGCGCGCTGCGCAAGGTGTTCGCCGCCGAAAAGCCCGATGCCGTGATCCATTTCGCTGCCTCGGCCTATGTCGGCGAATCGATGCGTATCCCGCGCACCTATTACCGCAACAACATCTCGGGCACGCTAAACCTGCTCGATACTATGGCCGACTCAGGCGTGATGAAGCTGGTTTTCTCCAGTTCGTGCGCAACCTATGGCGTGCCACCGGTGATTCCGATCCGCGAAGATTCGCCGCAATCGCCGATCAACCCTTATGGCGAAAGCAAGCTGTTTGGCGAGACGATGATGAAGGCAATGGTCGCAACCGGCGATCTGGATTGCATCGCGCTGCGCTATTTCAACGCATCGGGTGCCGATCCCGAGGGCGAGATCGGCGAGTTGCACGATCCTGAAACGCACATCATCCCGTTGGTGCTGTCGGCACTTGCCGGACACAACAATAAGTTTTCGATCATGGGTGATGATTACGACACGCCCGATGGCACCTGCATCCGCGATTATCTGCACGTCAACGATCTGGCGCGCGCGCATCTGCTGGCGCTTCAGGCGCTGACCGGCAAGCCTGGCTTCGATGCGTTCAACCTGGGCACCGGCCATGGCTTGTCGGTGCGCGAAGTGGTGACCGCAGCACAGCGCGTCACCGGCAAGACGCTCGATGCCGTGGTCGGCCCGCGCCGCCCCGGTGATCCACCCAGCCTGGTTGCCGATGCGTCCAAGGCTGCGCAAGGCCTTGGCTGGACGCCCACGCATTCGGACATCGATACGATCCTGTCGACCGCATGGGTGTGGATGCACGCCGCCAACAATCCGTTCAACACAATGGGCACCTATTGACGGGGTGCCGGTATGTGATGACCGCTCGATCGGGAGCGGGAATTTGCCGGGAAAGACAGCCGCTGCTTGGCTTGTGACAGATCTAGGCTAAAGCTGCTCGGCAATCCGAATCGGGGCCAGCCAATAACCTCCTAACCAATTGAAATATCAAGCAAAGGCATTTTTATGGCGAGAACTTACGGCAGTCGCAAACGCATTCTGGTTACTGGTGGTGCCGGTTTTCTGGGTTCACACCTGATCGACCGGCTGCTCGATCGTGGTGATGTAGTGCTGTGCGTCGACAATCTGTTCACCGGCGACAAGCGCAATCTCGACCATCTGTATAACCATCCGCGCTTTGAGTTCATGCGCCACGATGTGTGCATGCCGCTTTATGTCGAGGTCGATGAGATCTACAACCTCGCCTGCCCGGCCTCGCCGATCCATTATCAGCACGATCCGGTGCAGACCACCAAGACCTCGGTACACGGCGCGATCAATATGCTGGGTCTGGCCAAGCGGCTCAAGGCCAAGATTTTCCAGGCCTCGACCAGCGAAGTCTATGGCGATCCTTCGGTCCACCCGCAGCCTGAAACCTATTGGGGCAACGTCAACCCGATCGGCTTTCGCTCCTGCTATGACGAAGGCAAACGCTGCGCCGAAACCCTGTTCTTCGATTATCACCGCCAGCACGGGCTCGACATCAAGGTCGCGCGGATCTTCAACACCTACGGCCCGCGCATGCACCCGGCCGATGGTCGCGTCGTCTCCAATTTCGTGCTGCAGGCGCTCTCGGGTGAGCCGATCACCATCTATGGCGAAGGTATCCAGACCCGCTCGTTCTGCTATTACGAAGATCTGATCGAAGGCTTCATGCGCCTGATGGATACCGATAAAACGGTGACCGGGCCGATCAATCTGGGCAATCCGTACGAGTTCACGATCAAGGAACTGGCCGAACTGGTCGTCGAGATGACCGGATCGAAGTCGGTCATCGAATATCGCCCGCTGCCCTCGGACGATCCGATGCAGCGCAAGCCGGATATCACGCTGGCGCAAAAGCATCTCGACTGGGAACCGCAGGTCCAGCTACGCGATGGACTGGTCAAGACGATCGATTATTTCGCAACCATGCGCAAGAATTCATGATCACGCGGGGCCGCAAGGCCCGGTGATCTTCCGGATACAAAAAAGGCGGCCAGCAACGGTCGGGTAACCGCTGGCGGACTATCAATTCGTGAATCCGCACCCACCCCGCCCATCCCGAGCAGGAGCCGTCAGGCTCCGTGTCGAAGGACCCGCGCCATCGCTGGCGGTATTGCAGGGCCTTCGACAGGCTCGGGCCGAGCGGGGGCGGGCTGAGCGGGGGTGGGGCGGTTTCCTGATAGCGCTATTTCCAGATATTCAAATGTGCTCACCGCCTCGCCGTAACGGTGCCGCAGCTATCTGCGAACTGATCTGCCGAACCGACTGCGGACCACCCGCCCTCCTTTTTTACAACCCCTTCTCGTAGATCACATATTCCCGGTTGATCTTGCTGCCTATCGCATCGGCGATGGCGAGCATGCCTTGGTTGTCATCGAGCACCCAGCCCAGTTCACCCCGCACCGCGCCGTATTTTTTTGCGGCGATCGGCCGGATGGTTTCGGTCAGCATCAGGGCGATTTGCGCGGCGAGGCGTGAGCCTTGCAACTCGCGCTTCACCCCCATCAGCGGCACCCGCACCGAGCGCGACCGGCAGGTCCGCAGCCACCACAACAATTTTGCCCAGCCG
>JBBQXX010000158.1:0-6246 GCA_038209235.1 Sphingomonadales bacterium
CCCGGTAGCGGCAGTGTAAGATCGTCCATGGCGGGTGTGGCCTTCCTGAAATGACATTGATCGGATTAGACAACCAAATCATACGTCAAATCAGACCGTTACGCTACATCTGCCAACCCACGATGAATAATACGGGCTAGAGTGCCAGCTTGGTAGCCACGCTATTTCGAATCGCAGGCAATCTCTCTTAATTTCAATGTCTTGGACGGGCAGCAAAAACTGGCTGGGGTGGCAGGATTCGAACCTGCGAATGCCGGTACCAAAAACCGGTGCCTTACCACTTGGCGACACCCCAATGCCCTTGCTCGCAACGCTGACGGGGCAGCGCGGGAGCGGCCTATATACGGAAAAGCGGGACAGCGCCAAGCGCCTTTTTGGCCGGACGCCGTGCTGCCGCAGTCAGCCGACGCGATGCACCCAGTTGTTCAGATCGGCAGCATCGCCGCGCTGGATCGAGACGAGTGCAGAGCGCAGCGCTGCGGTCACCGGGCCGGACTGGTTGCCGCCGATGGTAAAGCTGCCGTCCGGCGATTTGACCATGCCGACCGGGGTCACCACCGCTGCGGTACCGCACGCAAAGGTCTCGCGCAGTACGCCGCTGGTCGCATCGGCGCGCCATTGATCGATCGCATAGGGCTCTTCGCGAACGGTGATGCCCTGCGCGCGCGCGAGCTGGATGATCGAGTTGCGGGTGATGCCGGGAAGGATCGTGCCGGTAAGCGGCGGGGTGGTGATGCTGCCGTCGGCAAACACGAAGAACAGGTTCATGCCGCCCAGTTCCTCGACCCATTTGCGCTCGGTAGCATCCAGGAACACCACCTGATCGCAACCCTGCGCGGTGGCTTCTGCCTGTGCGACCAGACTGGCAGCATAGTTGCCTCCGCATTTGGCCGCACCCGTGCCGCCCGGCGCGGCGCGGGTATAATGCTGCGATACCCAGATCGTCACTGGCGCACTGCCGCCCTTGAAATAGGCACCAACCGGCGAGGCGATGGTGATGAACAGATACTGCTTTGCCGGGCGCACCCCCAGAAACACCTCGCTGGCGAACATGAACGGACGCAGATACAGCGCGCCGCCATCGACCTTGGGGAACCAGGCCGAATCGATCCGAACCAGCTGTTCGACCGATTCGATAAACAGGTCGTGCGGCACGGCGGGCATCGCCATGCGCGCTGCCGATTCCTGAAAGCGCCGCGCATTGGCGTCGGGGCGGAACAGGACGGTGCTGCCATCGTCACGCTTGTAGGCCTTCATCCCTTCGAAGATTTCTTGCGCATAATGCAGCACAGAGGAGGCTGGATCCATCGGGATCGGTGCGCGTGCCGTGACACGCGCATCGCACCAGCCGCCAAGCGCCTCATCGTAGCGCACCACCACCATATGGTCGGTGAACAGCTTGCCGAAACCGGGATCGGCAAGCGCGGCATCGCGCACGTCGGCAGGGCTGGGGTTGGCGTTGGGCTCAACGGCGAAGGACAGCATGTTATCCCCTAAAACTGCAAGGATCGGAACTGAAACACTCTCCCGCCGGTTGGTCTTGCTGCAACGCGGGCTTGCCAAGACCTAATCTGGCTGGCAATCAAGGTCAACATGCCTGTCCCATCTTCTCCCACCGCTTCGGCGCTGTTTTTGCGCGAGGATGAAATCCGGCACGGTGTCGAGCTGTTGTTTTTCGGCTATACCCGGTTGACGAAATCGATCGATGAGCAGTTGGCCGAACAGGGGCTGGGCCGGGCGCACCACCGCGCGTTGTATTTTATCGCGCGCAACCCTGACCTGACCGTTAGCCAGTTGCTGCGCGCGCTGGCAATCACCAAACAGTCGCTGGGCCGCGTGCTGACCGAATTGCAGCGCCGCGACCTGATTGAAACGCGCAGCGGTGAGGCCGACCGGCGGCAGAAACTGTTGCGGCTGACCGCGTCCGGCTTGGCGCTGGAGGCCGAGCTGTTCGATGCATTGCGCACCCGCCTCTCGCAAGCCTATCGCCGCGCTGGTCAGGAATCGGTCACCGGCTTCTGGCGGGTGCTCGAAGGACTGGTCCCCGATGTCGACCGGGCGTTGCTCGCCGAACTGGGCAGCGAGCGCCGCTAGGGCATCGGGCGTTCTGGTTGTTGTAGCCGGAAGCCTGCACTTTTCCGCTTTTCCTGAGCCAGCGCATCTGTAGACTTGGCGCAAATCAGAAGAGTTTCAGGAGTGGGCAGCCTTATGGCAATGATGCGCAGCGTGGTGCTGAAAGCACCGATTTCGGGTCTGCCGCAGCCGCAGGACTTCGAGATTGTGGACAGCGAAATCCCTGCGCTGAAAGAGCATCAATTCCTCATTGAGCACGCCATCGTCTCTGTTGATCCGGGGGTGCGCTCGCGGCTGTCGGCGACCGGGGCCAGCTATGCGCCGCCGATCCCGCCGGGTGGGCGGATCGACGGCTTTGTCGTCGGGCAGGTCATCGAGAGTCGCAACGACCGGTTTGCGGTCGGCACCTGGGTGACCGCAGGCGGCGGCTGGGCAAGCCACAGCATCGGCGATGGTCGTGGTTTTATCGCGCCGTTGCCCGATAATGGCCTGCCACGTTCGTTACGGCTCGGCATCCTGGGCATCCCGGGAATGACCAGCTGGTTCGGCCTGAAGCGGGTCGGTGTCCTGCGTGAGGGCGCCCATGTGCTGGTGACGTCTGCAGCAGGGGTGGTGGGCGCGACCGCAGGCCAGCTGGCGCGCGCCTGGGGTGCAACAAGCGTGGTCGGTGTGGCGGGCGGCAAGCAGAAATGCGACTGGCTTGTCGAGGTGTGCGGCTTCGATGCGGCGATCGATTACAAGGCCACCGATGACCTGTCAGGCGTTCTTGCAGCGGCCTGCCCCAAGGGTGTCGATCTGCTGTTCGACAATGTCGGCAATGCTATGATCGACCGGGTGTTGCCGCTGATGCGGTTGGGCGGTCATATCGTAGTGTCGGGACAGGTGGCAGATTACAATGTGCCACACGACCAACGCACCGGCATCACCAACACCGCAGAGTTCATCGCCAAGCGGCTGACGATGCGCGGCATGGTGGTGTTCGATGATCTGCCGCAGTTTGCTGCCGCCCAAGCCGAAATGGGCGGCATGATCCGCAATGGCAGGCTGATCTATCGCGAGGAATTTTTCGACGGGCTTGAGCGCTTGCCCGAGGCATTTTGCGGCTTGTTCACCGGTGCCAATTTCGGACGGCGGCTGGTGCGGCTGGGAGACGCGTGATGAGCCATGATTTCTGCATCGAGGACCAGAGCTACAGCCGCTTTACGTTCGAACGCGATGGCCGGGTGCTGCGCGCGGTCATCACATCGGACCATCCGGTCAACGGTGTCGATGGCCCGATGCATGACGAGCTGGCGCGGGTGTTCACCGATCTTCAGCGCGACAGCCAAAGCGATATCATCGTGCTGACTGCAAAGGGCAGGGCGTTTTGCGCTGGCGGCGATTTTGCGTGGTTCCAGCAGCAGATCGATGATCCCGCCAGTTTCCGTGCCATCGCCTGGGATGCCAAGCGGATCGTCACCAGCCTGCTCGAAATGGAAAAGCCGTTGCTGTGCCGCCTCAACGGTGCAGCGGCCGGGTTGGGAGCGACGATAGCCTTGCTGTGCGATATCATCGTGGCGGACGAAAAGGCGCTGATCGGCGACCCGCATGTCAAGGTCGGGCTGGTCGCAGGCGATGGCGGCGCGATGATCTGGCCGCAGCTGATCGGCTATGCCCGCGCCAAGGAATTGCTGATGACCGGCGATATGCTGAGCGCCAGCGAGGCCAAGGCTTTGGGGCTGATCAACCATGCGGTGCCTGCCGACCAGCTCGATGCAAAAGTCGACGAGATCATCGCCAAGCTGCAGGCCAACCCCAAATGGGCGGTGCGCTGGACCAAGACCGTCACCAACATACCCTTACGCGCGCTGGCCGCACAGATGATGGACGCGGCGATCGGCTGGGAGGCGATGTCGAATTCGCTGGACGACCGGCGCGAGGCGGTCGCTGCGATGGCGCAGAAGCGCGCGCCCAAGCTGACGGGGGAGTAAAAATTCCTTCTCCCGCCGGGAGAAGGAACGGGCAGGCTTGCCCCGGATGCAATCCAAGGCTTAGCCGAACCAGGATGAGGGCGATTTATGCAGATTTTAAGGGGGTATCCCCTCACCCAGCTTCGACTAGGAGCCGCTTTGCGCCTCCAAGTCTTTGCAACCCTCTCCCGAGGGGAAAGGGATAGGGGCACCAGATCATGACCCTCCAGATCTTCACCGACGAACCCGATCATGTCTCCGCTCTACGCGCCACTTTGCAGCGGTTCCTGGCCGAACACGCGCCGCGTGAGGCGCGGCAGGCGTGGGACAAGGCGGCGCGCTGGCCGCGCGATGTCTACGCAAAGCTCAACGTACTGGGGCTTACCGCGCTGACCGTGCCCGAGGAATTCGGCGGGGCGGGGCAGGATCTGGTCGCTGCGATTGCGGTGATCGAGGAGCTGGCCGCAGGCGGGCCATGCCTTGCCGGGCCGTTCATTCATACCAGTTTTTACGGCGGCATGAACCTTAGCGAAAATGGTTCGCCAAGCCAGAAAGCTCAGTTCCTGCCGCGTCTGGCCCGGGGCGAGCTGTTCTTTGCCTATGGCCTGTCCGAACCCGATGTCGGCGGCGACCTTGCCAGCGTCACCACCCGCGCCCGCATGGAGGGCGACACCGTCGTCATCGATGGCGCCAAGCGCTGGTGCTCGGGCGCCGACTGGGCCGATGTCATCTACACTCTCGTCCGCTCCGGCGAACCCGGCGACCGCTACCGCAACCTGTCGTTCGTGCTCATCCCCACCGGCACCCCCGGCGTCACCATGCACGGCATCGAACATTCCAACCTGCGCTACATGGCCAGCCAGGACGTGTTTTTCGACAATGTCCGCATTCCGGCCGCCAATATCGTCGGCGGGCCGAATATGTGGAACCAGGGCTGGAAACTGCTCGCCGGCCGCGCGCTCGATGTCGAAAAGCTCGAGATAACCGCCGTCGCCTTCGGCATCGCCCGAGCTGCCGTCACCGAAGCCTGGGACTATGCCCAGGGCCGCCACCAGTTCGGCAAGCCCATCGCCCAGCATCAAAGCGTCCGCCACAAACTCGTTACCGCCCGGACCAAGCTGCAGGCCGCCCGGCACATGCTCTCCCACGCCGCCTGGCTGGCCAATGAGGGACGGCCGTGCTCGGTGGAAACCAGCATGGCCAAGCTGTTCGTCGCCGATATCGGCGTGGAGATCGCCCTCATCTGCCAGCAGATTCTCGGCGCTTACGGGCTTACTGACGCCTTTGACATGGAACGTCATGTCCGCGATCTGCTCGGTATGCCGATCGTCGGCGGCTCTAGCGACATGCAAAAGAACAACCTCGCGAGCCTGTTGAAGCTATGACCATCATCGCCGCCGCCCGCGACCTGGCGCCCATCATCGCGGCCCGCGCTACCGAAACCGAACGCGCCCGCCGCCTGCCGGCGGACCTTGCCGCGCAAATGGCCGCTGCCGGCCTGTTCCGCATGGCGGTACCGCGGAGCCTTGGCGGCGCCGAAGCGCCGCCCGCCGACATCTTTGCCGCGCTGGAAATCCTGGGCCGCGCCGATGCCGCCACCGGCTGGTGCGCGATGATCGCCGGCACCACGGCGCTGGCTTCGGCCTGGCTGCCCGCACCGCACGCCGCTGCCGTGTTCGGTGATCCGCTGGGCATCAGCGGCGGAGTGTTCGCGCCGATGGGCCGGGCGGTGGTCGATGGCGACGATTTTATCGTGTCGGGCCGCTGGGCCTGGGCGTCGGGGTCCGCCAACTGCCAATGGCTGACCGGCGGCGCGCTGATCTTCGACAATGGCACGCTGCGCACCCTGCCCAATGGCGCGCCCGACCATCGCATGATGTTCTTTCGCCGCGATGATGTCGAACTGATCGACACCTGGGATGCCAGCGGCATGCGCGGTACCGGATCGGGCGACATGGCGGTCAAGGATGTCCGCGTGCCGCAATCGCGATCGGTGTCGTTCATCACCGATCCGCCGCAGGAGAAGGGCGCGCTGTATGCCTTCCCGCCGTTCGGTCTGCTCGCGCTCGGCATTGCCGCGGTCGCCAGCGGCAACGCCCGCGCCGCGCTTGATGATTTCAAGGCGCTCGCCACCACCAAGAAAGGTGCCGGTTCGTCCCGCACGCTGGGTGAACGCGGCACCATCCAGGCCGAATATGCGCAGTGCGAGGCTCGGCTGGAGGCG
>JBBQXX010000159.1:0-6130 GCA_038209235.1 Sphingomonadales bacterium
TGATCAACGCAGGCGGCATCATCTCGGTCGCGCTGGAGTATTTCGCGCTGGCGCAAAGCCGGTTTGCACAGGTCGATGAGGTCTATGACCGGCTGACCGGCATCCCGCAGCGATTGTTTGGCATCTGGGAAGAAAGCCGCAGCACCGGCGAGTCGCCCGCATCGGTCGCCGACCGCATGGCGCAAAAGCTGATCGGTCGCGGTTAGCCCCATTGAGTTGAAATGTTTACCCGTGCTTGAAATTTTGACTCGTTTTCGGGCGGAAGCCGGTGCCCAAAAGTCATGTTGTACAGCAGTCGCCCCTGGATTGCGACTTTCGGCGGAAAACATGCAACTTCGATGATGACCCTGCGTGTTGTGTGGTTTGCCGACATGAAACCGCTTGAGGCTCTGGGCCCATCGTGGCAACAGGGGACAACGCCGATATGTCTCGGTGCTAGGAAGCTGACGCACTTTTGCTCATGCACGGTTTTGCCAATCCCACCCGGTTCTTGTCGATAGCCCGACCGCTGACTCCGGCGTTGATGGTGACAGGCGTCATCATGGTCGTCATCGCGCTGTTCATGGGGCTGTTCACTGCGCCTGCCGACCGGTTGATGGGTGAGACGGTACGCATCTTGTATATCCATGTGCCCGCCGCTTGGCTGGGCATGGCGGGCTGGACCAGTATCGCGATTGCCAGTCTGGTCGAACTGGTCTGGCGGCACCCGCTGGCCGGGATCGCCGCACGCGCCTCGGCGCTGCCCGGTGCGTTTTTCTGTGCCTTGTGCCTTGTCACCGGTTCCATCTGGGCGCGCCCGACATGGGGAACATGGTGGGTATGGGATGGACGGCTGACATCGATGCTGGTGCTGTTCTTCCTGTATCTGGGCTATATCGCGCTTGCTGACGCCAGCCAGAAAGAGGCCGCCGCCGGACGTACCGGAACCGCGCGCGTTGCCGCGATCTTCGGGCTGGTCGGCGCAATCAACGTGCCGATCATCAACCGATCGGTCGTCTGGTGGAACAGCCTGCACCAGCCTGCGAGCATTTCGATGGGCAAATCGGCAATCGACCCTGCCTTCCTGTGGCCGCTGGGCATAGCGGTTATCGGCTTCAGCCTGATTTTCGGCGCTATCGTGCTGATGCGGATGCGCACCTTGCTCGCCGACATCCGCACTGAGGCGCGGATGCGCAGATTGGCTGCGGCATGACCCAGTGGAGCTATGTCATCATGGCTTATGGTCTGGGCATCGGCGGTAGCATCGGCCTCATCGGCTATTGCTGGATGACGTTGAAGCGCGCAGAAGCGCGGCTGGATACGCTCAAGCGCAAATGAACCGGATACATTTCCCATTAAAAGCCCACCACCAGCCATGAAAGCCCAACACCGGCCATGAAAGCAAAGCACCAGCGACTCGTCCTGATTTGCATCGCCTTTGTCGGTCTGCTGGCCGCCGGGCTGATCGCGGCTTATGCGCTGCGCGGTCAGGCGAGCTATTTCTATACGCCCGGCGACATTGCCGAAAAGGGCGTGGACGCCGGGCAGGCGATAAGGCTGGGCGGCATGGTGCAGCGCGGATCGGTCAAGACGCAGGCCGATGGCGTAACCATCGATTTCGTCGTCGAGGACGGCAAGGGTACGGTGCCGGTGCGCTTCACCGGGATTACCCCCGATCTGTTTATCGAAGGATCAGGTGTGGTGGCCGAGGGGCGGATGGACAAGGCCGGGTTTTTCGTCGCCGACAACCTGCTTGCCAAGCATGACGAAAATTACGTGCCGCGTGAAATGCGCGACATGACCAAGGCCGATGTCAAACAAGTCGCAGGCACGGTGCAGCAGCCATGATCGCTGAAATTGCACTGGCGATGCTATGGCTCGCCGCCGCGCTGGCGGTGCTTCAGCTTGGACTGGGCAGCTATGCGCTGACTATGCGCGGGGCGGAGTTCCAGGGTGCGATCCGGCCGATTGCGGTGGTGCAGGGGGTGCTCGTCGCGCTGGCGTTTGCGCTCCTGATCGTGCTGTTTCTCCGCACCGATCTGTCGGTCAAGCTGGTCGCCAGCAACAGCCATTCGCTTAAGCCGCTGATCTACAAGATCGCAGGCGCATGGGGCAATCACGAAGGCTCGATGCTGCTGTGGGTCACGGTCATGGGGATGGCGGGCGGCTTTGTCGCCTTGCTCGAACGGCGGCTGAATGAGCGTACGATGGTTGCCACATTGGCCGGCCAAGCCTTTGTCAGCCTTGGCTTTTACGCGTTCATGTTGTTCTCCTCGAACCCGTTCGAGCGGCTCAATCCTGCCCCGGCCGAAGGCAATGGCCTCAATCCGCTGTTGCAGGACCCCGGCCTCGCCTTCCATCCGCCAACGCTTTACATCGGCTATGTCGGGCTTTCGATCGCGTTCTCGTTCGCGATCGGGGCGCTGATCACCCGCGACGTCGGCCCGGCTTTTGCCCGCGCGATGCGGCCATGGGTGATGGGAGCGTGGATATTCCTGACGCTCGGCATCACCGCAGGCTCGTGGTGGGCGTACTACGAGTTGGGCTGGGGTGGCTGGTGGTTCTGGGACCCGGTCGAAAACGCCTCGCTGATGCCGTGGCTGGCAGCGACCGCTTTGCTCCATTCGGTCAGCGTGCTGGCAACGCGCGGCGCGCTTAAGGCATGGACCGTGATGCTGGCGGTGGTCGCTTTCTCGATGTCGATGGTCGGCACGTTCCTGGTCCGCTCGGGCATTCTGACCAGCGTGCACGCCTTTGCGGTCGATCCTGAGCGCGGCAGCTTTATTTTGGCGCTGCTCGCGATCTATATCGGCGGAGCGCTGGCGCTGTTCGGTCTGCGCGCCTCGACTGTGACCGAGGGCTCGAAATTTCACCTGTTCAGCCGCGAAGGCGCGCTGGTGATGAACAACGTGATGCTCGTCGGCATTCTGGGCATCGTGTTGATGGGCACGCTTTATCCGCTGGTCACCGAAGCGTTCGGCACCAAGGTTTCGGTCGGACCGCCCTATTTCAACCCGGTGGGCGCGATTTTCGTTTTCCCGATGCTGGTGATCATGGCAGTAGGTCCGCTGATGCGCTGGCGCGCCGACAATGGCCGCAAGCTCGCCAACCTGTTGGCTGCACCTGCGCTGGCAGCGGCAGCGGCGCTGGCGTTGGTGGTGCTATTCGGCGGTGATATCGGGCTGCTGCCCCTGCTTGGGCTGGTGTTTGCCGCAGGGCTTGCTGTCGCCAGCCTGCTGCCGTTGTGGAAACGCAACCTGCGCCGGACGCCTGCGCATATCTGGGGCATGGTGCTGGCGCATTTCGGCATCGCGGTGGCGCTGGCTGGAATGGCATCGGAATCGGCGTTCAACACCGAAAAGCTGGTGGCAAGCGAATTTGGCCAGAGCCACAAGGTCGGGCCGTGGAGTATCGAGTTGCAGCGCGTAACCCCGGTCGCAGGGGCCAACTGGACCGCGCTCGAAGCGCGGCTGGTCGCGCGCTATGGCGACAGCAACGTCCAGACGGTGCTCAGCCCGCAGGCGCGTATGTTCGCATCGCCGCCCACCGCGACCAATGAGGCCGCGCTGCTCACCCGCTGGAACGGCCAGCTTTATGTCGTGCTGGGAGAAGAGGGTGAAGATGGCCGCTGGCAGCTTCGTCTGTGGTGGAAGCCGTTCGTGCCGTTGATCTGGTATGGCGGACTGCTGATCGGGCTCGGCGGAATTCTATCGCTGGCCGGGCGCACATCGCGCGACCGGCGTCGCAAGGAACAGGGCGAGCCTGAGCCTGATCCTGTTGCTCCGACCCCCGAGCCTCGACCGGTCGGAGGCAAGCCAGCCCTCGCATGACGGCCGCTCAGTCATGAAACATTGGGCGATCTGGCTGCCGCTGGCAATGTTTGGCGTGCTGTTTGCAGTGTTTGCATCGGGCCTGCTGGCGCCCGCTGACCGCACGATCGCCTCGCAGATGATCGGCAAGCCGCTACCCGCGTTCGATCTGCCACAGGCGGTGCCCGACCGTCCGGCGGTGAGCCTGGCCAACTTTACGGACGGCAAGCCCAGGCTGCTCAATGTTTTTGCCAGCTGGTGCGTGCCGTGCGTGGCCGAAGCGCCGTATCTCGCGCAGCTTGCCAATGCCGGCGTCGAGATCAACGGTGTCGCGATTCGCGACCGGCAACCGGATGTCGCAGCGTTTCTGCTACGCAATGGCAACCCCTATGCACGGATCGGCGCAGATGATGTCAGCAAGATCCAGTTCGATCTGGGTTCATCGGGGGTTCCTGAAACCTTCGTCATTGATGGCAAGGGCATCATCACCTACCAGCATATCGGCGATATCCGGCCTGAACATGTGTCGATGATCTTGCAAAAACTGAAGGAAGCGCAGTGATCCGGGGTATTATCCTGCTCCTGCTGGCCTTGCTTGCCCCACCGCTGGCGGCGCAAGATACCCTGCCGCCTGCTCCTTATGCCTATAAGCAGCTCGACGATCCGGTGAAGGAAAAGGCCGCGCAGGATCTGATGATGACGCTGCGTTGCCTGACCTGCCAAAGCCAGTCGATCGCAGATTCGGACGCTCCGATGGCGGGCGATATGCGCAATCAGGTGCGCGCACGGATCGCGGCGGGTGAAGACCCCGAAGCCATCCGGGCGTGGTTGATCGAACGCTATGGCGACTGGGTTTCGTATCGGCCGCAGGTCACCGCGATGACATGGCCATTATTTGCCGCACCGGTGGTGCTGCTGCTGCTGGCGGCGGTGATCGCGCGCAAACGCTTTGGCCGGGAAAAGGCAGCCGGGGCGAAAACCGCCAGAGGGAAAAGCTGATGGCCTGGCTTGTCGTTTTGCTCGTCGCAGCGCTGATCATGGGCGGCATGATCTGGCTGGGCAAACTGCCGCGCAAGGCGTGGGAGTTGTCGGCAGCGGGCCTCTTTCTGGGGATCGCGGGCTATGCATGGCAGGGGCAGCCCTCGCTTGCCGGATCGCCCAAGGCACCGGTCGAGAAGCTGGGCATGTTCGACGAGGACCTTGCCAAGCAACGCGACGAGATGGGTGGCAATTTTGGCGACGCGCGCGCCTGGCTGGTGCTCGCCGACAGCCAGAGCCGTCAGGGCAAGTTCGCCACCGCCGCCACCGCGCTCAGCAGGGGGCTTGAGACATTCCCTGAGGACCCCGACCTGTGGGTTGCGCTGGGCAATGCGCTGGTCGGACACAGCAATGGTCTGCTGACGCCTGCCTCGCAGTTCGCCTATCAAAAGGCGGCAACGCTGGCGCCTGATCACCCGGCACCACCGTTCTTTCTGGGGCTGGCGCTGGCGACATCGGGGCAGGTGCAGCAGGCGCGCACCATCTGGGCCGAGTTGCTGGAGCGCTCACCCCCCGAGGCGGAGTGGCGCGATGACCTGACGCAACGACTCGCGCGGATCGATGCGATGATTGCGCAGCAAAGCGGTGCACCCGCTCCGGGTATGCCGGGAGCGGTCCCGCCACCTGCGGCAGCCGCCCAACCCATTGAATCGCAACCATAATCGCTCTATTGCGATTATATTGCACTGCATCATTGGTCATGCTAAGCCGCGTCGCATCGCCGATTGGGCGATAGGCGAAGGGGGATTACGAGCGCGCGTTCCACCGACAAGCGCTCTCACAGACCCGATGATCACTGACCCGCCTCCCCATGATACCCCGCCGCCGCAGCCTTCTGCCGGACCGGTTTCAGGCGCACCAGTGACCGATCCGGCTGGCAACGCGGATACGCATTCCAGTTCGGTCGCACTGCTGGCATTTGGTGCAATTGGAATCGTCTTCGGCGATATCGGCACCAGCCCGATCTATGCGTTTCGCGAGACCTTCGCCGGACACCACCCGCTCACCCCGGATCGCGAGCATATTTTCAGCGTCGTCAGCCTGATCTTCTGGTCGATGACGCTGGTTGTCGGGGTGCAATATGTCAGCATTCTGATGCGCGCCGATAACAAGGGGCAGGGCGGTAGCCTTGCCCTGGTCGCGCTGATCTCGCGCAGCATCGGCCGCACCAGCTATGGCTGGCTGCTGCTGCTGCTTGGCGTGTTTGCCACCGCGCTGTTCTATGGTGACAGTATGATAACGCCTGCGATCTCGGTGCTTTCAGCGGTCGAGGGGCTGACCGTGGTCAATCCCGGGCTGCAACC
>JBBQXX010000160.1:0-6112 GCA_038209235.1 Sphingomonadales bacterium
ATCTTCCGCGGTGCGCTCGATGTCCGCGCCACCGCTATCAACGAGGAGATGAAGATCGCAGCGGCCAAGGCAATCGCCGAGCTGGCGCGCGAACAGGTGCCTGAGGAAGTGGCGGCAGCGTATGGCGGTGCGACGCAAAAATTCGGCGTCGATTACATCATCCCTGCGCCATTCGATCCGCGCCTGATGGAACGGGTTTCCGCTGCGGTGGCGCAGGCTGCGATGGATACCGGGGTGGCGCAAAAGCCGATTCTCGACATGGACGAATATCGCCATTCGCTCAAAAGCCGCCTCAACCCGACCACGGCGGTGCTCACGCAGGTCTATGAAGATGCGCGCGCCAATCCCAAGCGTGTCGTCTTTGCCGAGGCCGAAGAAGAGGTGGTGCTGCGCGCTGCAATCCAGTTCCGCGATGGCGGCTATGGCACCCCGGTGCTGGTCGGCCGCGAAGCGCGGGTGCGTGAAAAGCTCAAGGAGCTGGCGGTCGATGATCCGATGGCCTTTGAGGTGCACAACAGCGTCAACTCACCGCTGGTGCCGCGCATGGTCGAGATGCTTTACGAGCGGCTGCAGCGGCGCGGGTATCTGAAGCGCGACGTCAAGCGCATGGTCAATCAGGATCGCAACATCTTCGCCGCAGCGCTGCTCCAGCTGGGTGAGGCAGAAGCGATGCTGACCGGCATCACGCGGACGTTCGGCCAGTCAATGCGCGAGATCATGCGCGTGGTCGATCCCAAGGCGGATCAGACACCGTTTGGCATCCATCTTATGGTCGGCAAAAGCCACACGGTGTTTCTGGCCGATACCACGGTCAACGAACGGCCCAGCGCCCAAGAACTGGCATGCATCGCGGAAAATACCGCGCAGGTCGCCAGGCGGTTGGGGCACGATCCGCGCGTCGCCTTCCTCTCCTACTCCAACTTCGGCAATCCGCCGGGGCGCTGGCTGGAGAATATCCGCGATGCCGTCGCGATCCTCGACGAGCGGCAGGTGAGCTTCGAATATGAAGGCGAGATGTCGCCTGATGTCGCGCTCAACCCCAAGCTGATGGCAAATTATCCGTTCTGCCGCCTGTCGGCTCCGGCCAACATCCTGATCATGCCGGGCCTGCAATCGGCCAACCTGTCGGCTAAATTGCTGCGCGAACTGGGTGGCGATGCGATGATCGGCCCGATGCTGATCGGGATGGAAAAGCCGGTGCAGATCGCCGCCATGTCATCGACCGCAGGCGAACTGCTGACGCTGGCGCTGCTCGCATCTTCGGGGGTTGTCGGCTGACCGGTCGCGCGGGCGATCAGCGCACCGGCGCTGCTGCCGCCAGCGTCTTGCGGATAAGCGCGACCAGATTATCGGGCGAAAACGGCTTGGTGATCAAAAGCTCGTGCGGGCAATCGTCGTCCAGCCCGCCGCCGGCATAGCCTGTCATCAGCACGATCGGGATCGCGGGGTAGCGCGCACGAACCTGCGTTGCCAGCTGTTTGCCGTCCAGCCGCGGCATGGTGATGTCGCTAAGCAGCAGATGGGGCTTGGCTGGCGCCGCATCGATGAGGTCTAGCGCTGCCTGACCATCCTCGGCCTCGACCACGATAAACCCTGCGTCCTGCAATACGTCGCAGACGTGCGCGCGCAACGCGGCATTGTCTTCGGCCAGCAGGATCATGCAATCATCGGGGCACAGATCGGTGAGCGATGCGGTGCCCTTCCCGGCAATCGCTTCATCTTTTGCACCTGCGACATCGCCTGCAACGGGCAGCCACAAAATCACCGTGGTGCCTTCGCCCGGCGTACTGTTGAGCATGACAAAGCCGCCTGATTGCTCGACAAAACCCTGCACCTGGCTAAGGCCCAGCCCGGTGCCCTTGCCAATCTCCTTGGTGGTGAAGAACGGCTCGAAAATGTGCCGCATCACCTCGGGTGGAATCCCCGATCCGGTATCGTTGACGCAAAAGCGCACATAGCGGCCCGGCGGCGCATCATGGCCATCGCCGATATCGGCTGCGGTGCGCTCGGCATTGACCGCGTGGATCGTCACCTTGCCGGGCTGCTCCATCGCATCGCGCGCATTGACCACCAGATTGAGCAGCGCGTTTTCCAGCTGGCTGGCATCGACGGTGATCGGCCACAGGCTTTCGGGGCAATCCACCGTCAGCGTGTGGCGTTCATCGAGCGCCTGGGCTGCCAGCGGGACCAGACCATGGATCAGATCGGCCGGCTTGATGCGGCTGGGGGTGAGCGACTGGCGGCGGGCATAGGCCAGCAGCCGCTGGGTCAGGTTGGCGGCGCGCTGCGCACCGTCGCGCGCGTTCCCGATCGCGGTTTGGGCGCGATCGACCTGACCATTGGCGATCCGTCTCCTGGCGATATCAAGGTTGCCCGAGATGATCGTCAGCAGGTTGTTAAAATCGTGCGCGATGCCGCCGGTCAGCTGGCCGATCGATTCCATCCGTTGCGCCTGCGCCAGCTGTGCTTCGGCGGCGCGCGCACGGGTGATGTCGCGCGCGATGCCAAAGATCAGGTCGCCCTCACGCGCCAGGCTCCAGCTGGTATAGATCGTCTCGCCGCCGCGCCCGCGCATCTCGCGCTCGAACCGCACATCCTTGGCGCCGCTGTGCAGTGCGATCAGGTCTTGTGCATCGGCGTTGACCAGATAGTGGTTGACGTGCGCGCTGCCATCGCCGGGAACCGCGCCGAACGCCCTTTCCCAGGCCGGGTTGCCCGCCACCAGCCCGCCTTGCGGATCGGTGATCAGCATCATGTCGAGCGACGAATCCCACAGCCGGTCGCGCTGATCGGCGGCCAGATCGGCAGCCAGCTGCTGGTGGATCAGCTTCTTGCGCAGCTCCAGCAACGCTGCGACCTGCCGGGCG
Source organism: Sphingomonadales bacterium (assembly GCA_038209235.1). GTDB lineage: Bacteria > Pseudomonadota > Alphaproteobacteria > Sphingomonadales > Sphingomonadaceae > Blastomonas. The sequence goes on from JBBQXX010000160.1 coordinate 2,868, forward strand.
AGCGCGGCCAGCAGCGGGGCTGCATCGAACGAATCGCGCGGTCGGGAGTCGGACAAACACAGCGCGCCCAGCGCATAGCCTTCCGGGTTGATGATCGGCGCACCCGCGTAAAAGCGGATATGGGGGGCGCCGGTAACCAGCGGATTGTCGGCAAAGCGCGCATCGCGCGTTGCATCCAACACCACCATGACTTCAGATGAACGGATGGCGTGATCGCAAAAGGCGATCGAGCGCGGCGTCTGGGTCAGCGCAATGCCCCGCGATGCCTTGAACCACAGCTGTTCTTGCTCAACGATCGATATGTACGCCGCCTCGGTGCCCCCGATCGTCTGGGCGATCGCGACCAGATCGGCATACAGGCTGTTGTCGCCCTCTTCGGGAACCAGCCGATAGGCGCGCAATGCAGCAAGCCGTGCCGCATCGTCGTCCCCTCTGAAAATGGTATCGCTCAAGCTGAGCTGCATGCGCACTTTTTCCGGTTGCGTGGCGATCCCGATCCCCGCCTTGGTGTGCCTCTATAGGCCAGATGTTTGTCAAAGCCAGCACGGTCGGTGTTTTTGTTCGGCATGCCGACCGCACTATGGCCGGCTTGACGCTGAGCAGGGGTGACATAGCCAGGCGAAGCGCATGCGCCAACCGCATCGGGCGACCGCGCGCAGCAGGCGCGATAGGCGATACGATTGATAAGCAACCGGGCGGGGCTGGTGGATTGATTTTGACATTCGAGTCCCGTTTGCGGTCAGCTCAAACTTCGAATGGCAAAATCATCAGGACCACTAGCATGCGATCAAGCCGCGCTAAAGACCACGGCTTTGCGATTTATCAGGTTAACGCGCGGACAGCGCGATGGTAAAGGCTGGGCGATCGATGAGGATATCACAGGAAGCCTGCCATGAAGACCCGCGCCGCCGTTGCCTTTGAAGCCAGGCAGCGCCTTGAGATCGTCGAGCTCGATTTGCAAGGCCCGCAGCCGGGCGAGGTGCTGGTCGAGATCATGGCGACGGGCATTTGTCACACCGATGCCTATACGCTTGATGGGCTGGACAGCGAGGGGATATTCCCCAGCGTGCTGGGCCATGAGGGCGCAGGCATCGTGCGTGAGCTTGGCGCAGGCGTCACCTCGGTCAAGCCCGGTGATCACGTCATCCCGCTGTATACCCCCGAATGCCGCCAGTGCAAAAGCTGCCTCAGCGGCAAGACCAACCTGTGCACCGCGATCCGCGCGACGCAGGGCAAGGGTTTGATGCCCGATGGCACCAGCCGGTTCAGCTACAAGGGGCAGGCGATCTTCCATTACATGGGCTGCTCGACCTTCTCGAATTTCACCGTGCTGCCTGAAATCGCGGTGGCGAAAATCCGGCAAGACGCGCCGTTCAACAGCGCCTGCTATATCGGCTGCGGCGTGACCACGGGCGTGGGCGCGGTGGTCAACACCGCCAAGGTTGCGCCGGGTGACAACGTCATCGTTTTTGGCCTGGGCGGCATTGGCCTGAATGTGCTGCAGGGCGCGCGGATGGCGGGTGCGAATATGATCGTCGGCGTCGATGTCAACCCGGACCGCGAGGAATGGGGCAAGCGCTTTGGCATGACCCATTTCGTCAACCCCAAGGATATCCACGGCGACATCGTCGCGCATCTGGTGGCGCTGACCGATGGCGGGGCGGACTATACCTTCGATTGCACCGGCAACACCGATGTGATGCGCCAGGCGCTGGAAGCGTGCCATCGCGGATGGGGCACCTCGATCATCATCGGCGTGGCCGAGGCGGGCAAGGAAATCAGCACGCGGCCGTTCCAACTGGTCACCGGGCGCAACTGGCGTGGCACCGCGTTTGGCGGCGCAAAAGGCCGCACCGATGTACCCAGGATCGTCGACTGGTATATGAACGGCAAGATCGAGATCGATCCGATGATCACCCACCTGCTATCGCTCGAAGAGATCAACAAGGGCTTTGACCTGATGCACGCCGGGACAAGCATTCGCAGCGTGGTGGTGTTCTGATGAACAACCGCAACACCCTCGATGTCGAAACCGTCGCCGTTGCCAGAAGCTTCGGCGGCGAGCAGGGGGTATACAGCCATGAATCGGCGGCGACCGGCACCGCGATGACCTTCTCGGTCTATGTCCCCGATCACGCGCCGGGCACCAAAATGCCCGTGGTCTGGTATCTGTCGGGCCTGACCTGCACCCATGCCAATGTTACCGACAAGGGCGAATACCGCCGGCTGTGCGCCGAACTGGGTCTGATCTTCGTTGCACCCGATACCAGCCCGCGTGGCGATGGTGTCGCCGATGATCGCGATGCGGCGTATGATTTCGGTCTGGGCGCGGGTTTTTATGTCGATGCCACGCAGGAGCCTTTTGCGCAGCATTACCGGATGTGGAGCTATGTCACCAAGGAGCTTCCCGAGATCATCGGCGATTGCTTCCCGGCCGATATGGATCGCCAGTCGATCATGGGGCACTCGATGGGCGGGCATGGCGCGCTGACCATCGGCCTGAACTTTCCGGATCGCTTCAGGGCAGTATCGGCGTTTGCGCCGATTGTTGCGCCATCGCAGGTGCCATGGGGGCAAAAGGCGCTGGGCGGCTATCTGGGCGATGACCCCGCGGTGTGGCGCAAGCACGATGCGGTCGCCTTGATCGAGGATGGCGCGCGGGTTGACGGGTTGCTCGTCGATCAGGGCGATGCCGACGATTTCCTTGCCGGACAGCTTAGGCCCCACCTGCTTGAAGGGGCCTGTGCCGACGCCGGCATCGCGCTGACGCTGCGTCTCCAGCCCGGCTATGACCACAGCTATTATTTCATCGCCACCTTCATGGACGACCATCTGCGCTGGCATGCCGAAAGGCTGAAGCCGGGGGGCAGATAGACGTCGTGCCGTTCTATCGGGCGTGTTCTATCGGGCAACAGTGATCGATGCTGTACCCGTGGCCCAGACCGGAAGGTAGAGACCCGCGCCTGCGGCCTGCAACTGACCGGTGCGCGCCGTTTTCAGATCGGCGCGGATGAGCAGATCACCTTGCTGCTTGCGCTCGACGGCGCGATCTATCTTGCCGAGCAATTCAGCGTAATCGCGCTCGAAATTCTGGGCGAGCAAGTCGGCGATCATCGGGGCGACACCCGGAGCGTTGGCCAGATCGAGGATCAGGTCGCCGCCGGTCATGTCGGTCGTCCCGCTGACCGCGAAATCCTTAAATCCCACCCTGCGTGAATCCTGTGCGTTGACCGGCTTGCCCGTCA
>JBBQXX010000161.1:0-6088 GCA_038209235.1 Sphingomonadales bacterium
GTAGCCGTACAACGCCGCCAGCGGCTGGTCGCGGGTCAACCCTTGCAGAATGTCCAGTGCCCGGCGCGTGCGTTGTGAATCGAGCTCGATGTTGAACGCGCCTTGCTCATGGTTGGCCATGAAACCACTGCGCAACAGTGCCGCACTGGCCGCTTGGGCAAGTGACGGCGCCAGCAGGCAACCGTCGCTGTCCGGCCGTCGGTCGGCCTTGAGGTTCTCGACCCAAGCGAAGCCACCCACATAAACCCCGGTCGGCTTTTTCGCGCGCAACTGTTCCAGCCGACGGTTGGCGCGCGCGCTGTACCAGGCATCGAGGCGGTAGGAAAAAGCATCGAGCGTGGACTTCAATGCCCAGTTCAGTTCGCCAACGCTACGGTCTGCCAGATAGCCGATGCTGAGCTTGACTGTACTTACGTCGCGCAGCGCCGGGAAAATGTGTTTGACTGATTCGAACAGGGTGTCCGACGCTTTACTGGCCACACTTGCTTGCAGTGTCGCTGGCTGCATAGCTAAGCTTTGTGCGACATACTGGCCGAGCGTGGCGTTCCCGGTCAGAGCGGGGATCACCACGTTGGCGAGTTCTTTTGGGCTGTTAACGGCGAAGTGCATGACGTTTTCCTGGCGCGCCTCGACATAGAGTATTCCCGCTGCAGCAACCGAGGCCACTTTGTTCGCTGCCAAGCTGAGGTATTCATTGGACGCAACGGCGTCGTGCCGTTCCATCTGCACCGAGTACGACAGCAAGGCCTGCAGCAGCGTCGGGCCGGATTGGTAGCTGTTGAGCAGGGCGTCGTTGGTGATGTTGTTGGCCATGTAGCGCAAGTAGTTCGCTTGTGCTGGGGTGGTGGCGAAAGTGGTCGCTGCGGGTGCCTCTTTGGATTGATCCTGAGCGTCCGCCAGGACCCAGGGCACGCCGGTAAGCTGGACCGCCGGAAACGGGGGGTCGGGCGGAAAACTGGTGCAACTGACGATGGGCAGCGATCCAGAATTCGACATCACGCCAAAAGTGGCGAGCAGATTCTGTATCAAACCCTCCTTGCTAGGTTTCTGCGGATTCAGGCCGTCCGGAAAAAAATTGTTCTGGATGAGGCACAAGTTAGCCGCATCTCGGTAATACGCCGTTTGTGACCAAGCAGCGCTTTGCAGGATCTCCTTGGCCTTGTCCACATCGCCGTCTTTGAGCAAAGGCACTTTTTGTTGCACGGCGATTTCCCATATCGGGCGCAGCACGCCGAGGACCTTGCCAATGCCGCTCTCCAGCACGCCATCGCCAACCCCGGAATACGCCTTGCCGACTATCGGCAAGATGCCGTAGGGCTGTTTGGCCACGCGCAACAGGGGCAGGGCGCCCGCTGGGCGTAAGTAGGATACGGCGTACCGGCGCAGGGCATACAGCGTCGGCATCTTGAGCAGACGCTCGCTATCCTCCGCCCCGCTGGGGTTCCACAATTCCATCAGATAGTGACCGAAGGTGCCTCGCCACAGAGCGTTCAGCATATGCAACTGGGTGCGTTGTTCGGCCAGATGGGCGTTGTGGATGCCCTCAGCTGTCAGTTTGTCGGCAGGCAGGCCGAGCGCGTCGGTCAACAGTTGCAGGGCGTCCTTTTCCTTCGGCAATTGCGCGCTTTCGCTGGCGTTGGACGGCGGATTGCGCTCTTCAGCCTGGCTATAGCCCGATGGGGAAAGTTCAGTATTGTTGGTCGGCGTGCCCAGCGGAACAAAGCCGAGACCCTCCGAATCGCGCTGCGCAGCCAGCAGTTCGGCCAGTTCCTCGGCGCTCTGCGTGGCATCCTTGGTCCACTCCAGACCGACGACGATAAGCCGCTCAAGTGTGTCGGTGGCGAGGTTGAAGCTGCGGGCGTCGTGGCGGCGTCGCAGGAACTCGTTGACGCTTGACTGGTCGACTTGCAGCGCCATGCCTTTTTCCAGCGCCGCGTCAAAATCTACCAGCCAGGCGCGTTCGCCGTCGAACAAGGCTTCGCGCTGCTTGTCGTCGAGGTTTAGCCAATCTGGCGATAGTGACAACTCATCGGGGACGCGTTTGCCCCACACACGGAACACTTCGCGCCGACCGCTGGCGTAGCCGATGGCGCACCAGCGGTCGGGCAGCAGCAAGGCGCGCGTCTGCTTGGCTTTGGCGTCGATGCTGGGCATATCGGGGAATTGCGGGACGACCAGCCCGCCGTTTTGCGGATCATCCTGCCCGAGCTGAGCGGCGTTGTCCGGCGTGAGCACGCGCACGATCCACGCACATCGGCTGCGCCCATGTGTCAACGCCAGATCGCGCGTGATGCGTTCGGCTTCACCGTTATTCTGGAGAAACTGCGATCGCCAATAATCCATCCCGGCCTGGCGTTCGCTGTCGGTCAGCGCCGCGGAGTGCTGGATGATGTTGATGTCGTCCGGATAAACACGGATGCGCAGAGAGTTGGGCGTTTCGGGGAACGTGGGGAAATAGCGCGTTTCCAGGCGCATTGGCAACAATGCGATGGGCTGGCCGCCGTCCAGCGCCTCGGTTAGCTGCGCCGGGTCGCGCTCGCCCAGCAGACCATCGGCCACCCGGTCAACGCCGATTTGCATGTCACGCCGCCGTGCATCGAGGGCGCTGCGTTTCTCCTGTGCGGCTTCGAGCTGCGCCCGCATCACACCGGTGACATTGGGCGATTGACCCGCGCGCAAGGCCGCATCAAGCGTTGCCCGCTGCTTGGCCAGATCGCTATCGAGCTGTCGCTGTTTGGCTTGTAACTCCAGCAGACTTGTGCGTTGCTGGTTAAGTCCGGACAAATTCAATTCAAGGCGTGGCATGGCGCGATTCCTTGGTTAACTCTTCGGCATTTTCAATTGAGCACCCGTGTAGAAGCCACGGAACGGGCGTTGCAGCAGGGCGTCGGCGACGGTCGCAGCGTGCGGGTTGAGCCACTTCGCGGCACCGGCGCCCTGAGCGGGTGGCGCCTGCTGCAACTGATTGCCGCCAAAGTACGCTCCACCATTGACACCCTGCACGCCCACTTCATTCCAGTCGACGTCTTGCCAACCGGTGCCGAATTGCCCTTTGCCGTCAGGCTCGTCAAAGCCGAAGCGCGGCTCTGTCAACTGCTCTTCCAAAATGAAGAAGAAGTTTTCCATGTATTTGAAGTCGAGCTTGGGGTCGGCAATGTTGGGGTCGCGAGTCGGGTTGATGTCAAAGCCCAGGTAGGTGATGTCCTTGCCCAGATGGCCTTTCATGACTGGCAACTTGACGTCATTTGGGGCCATCTCCTTCGCCTCGGTGCTGTCGCCAGGACGCGCTTCATTTGCGATTTTGGGGTAGGCATAAACGGACAAGGTCGGAAAGCGCTCCAGCAACTGCCCCCGGATCAGCAACACCAGCATTTCGCCGCTACCCGGTTGTTTGCCGAGAGGCTCCGCATGCCAGCGATGGATTTCCTCGATATCGTTGGCCTTGTCCAGCCGTTGCCAGAAGTGTTGAAACGGCGTGCCGCGCTGGTCGGTGGGGAAGCCCTGCCATAGCAACTCGCGGCCCATCTCGTGGTTGGCACCGAGCATCAGCGCCTCGACAAAGCGCGGATTGGTCTTGACCACCATGATGAAATCGTCGGGCAACTTGCCCACCCCAGGCAGGAAGACTTCGGGCGCGAGAGTTTGCAGTTTCCTGGACAGCGGGAAAATCAAATGCGGATACGCCATCACCCGGTCGAAGGTACGCGGAATCACATAGCGCAGGCGCGTGGCCGCTGCCAGATCAAGTCGGGCACTGACAAAGTCGTGCGTCAACCCGAGCTCGCGCGACCAGGCGACGGGGTGATCGGCGAGCGCCAGCATGCTGACCAGCCGGGCGGGAACGGTTTGCGCCGGGTCGATGCGGCTGCGTACCTGGCTAGTCGATTGGGCGAGCGCGAAATCAAGCGGGCGAATAGTGACTTGCGCCAGATTGTGCGGGTCGTGCCAGGTTTTCTGGAAGTCCTTGAAGGCTTCGGAATAGCGTTGCAGCACCGCGCGATTCTTGATCGCCGGCGGCACGGTAATGGTTGGCGCGATGATTGCGGCAGGCTGCAGCGGGCTGAATCGTCCGGGCTCGTCAAGGCCGATGCTCACCGCTGCCGCGCCGCCAAGGGCGCCGGGAGGAAGGCTGGTGAACACGGCGTTGTTGCCATACAGGCGCAGAGCTTGTGGCGGCAGGGCACCCAGGCTGCCGGGAGCGATGCGCGCGGCGCCGATCGTACCGGGCGCACCGGGCGCACGTGTTCGCGCAGTGATGCCAAACGTTTTGAGGTTGCCACTGCGACCGTCGATCTTCAGCGCCTGGGCTCTGACTTGACCGTCTTCCTGAATGCTCAGCAGCACGCCTTCCGCTCCGCGGGTGCTGACTTGCCGGATGAGTTGCGGCAGGTCGCCCTGGAGGGTTTGGCCGGTCGCCTGCTGTAGCTCGAGTAGGCGCAATCGATGCGTTTCGGTGACCAGCCCTTTGTGCCAGACGTCGCCCATTTTGGGCGGATTGCGCTTGCTCTTCGCCGCCAGCTCGAGTGCCGTCTGATTCGCCTGTTGGATCTGGCGGATCGCAGCAACGCTCATCTGGCCGGGCAAGCCGGTGTAGGCTTGCAGGTCGATCAGCGCTGCCGGATCGTCGGGCAGCGCGATGCCATCGAAGGAGCGGCTACCCATGATGCCGTCGGGCACGAAACGGTTGGGATCAATGCGATTGACATTCAGCGCGGCGTTGGCGAAGGTACTGACCAGCGTCCCCATCTGGCTGACGATGCCGGGTTGCTCTACACCAAGATCCCGTTCGCGAAACTGCGCCATGCGGAAGGTTGGCCGACGCGCGCTGGTGAGGCGGCGCATCGCACCATCGAAAAGCTCGTCGGGCAACGTTGCCGCACTGATACGGCCATACAGGCTCTGATTTGGCGCGACCTTGATGCGCGCTCGCGCCGGGCCGAGCAGCGCCAGCAGCCGGTGTTCTGGCAGCTTGTCGAGATGGCGCTTTTCTATGCGCTTCAATACGTCATGGGCCAGTCGGCTTAGCGACAAGGCGCGTTCGGTGGTCAGCACTTCGCCAACCTGCGTCCATGCCGCCTGCATGAACTCGTCCTGATTCTGCCGCACCACCTCCGCACCCCAACCGGCCGCCAGCCGGTAGCGCGGTTGCAGATTGAGGTCGTCGAGCCAATGCTGGCCAATTCGCAACTGATCGACGGAGTGGCGGCGAGCCGGGTGCTCGCCATAGATTGGTGGCGACAGCGTTGGTACGTTGACCGCCTTTTCAGTACCTTGCTCTGCCAGGGCATTGCCGCTGTTGAGCATTGCCTGCAGGTTTTGCCCAAACAGCGGATGCAGGCTGGCGGCGTTTGGCTGGAATTCGAGCGAGACCATGGTGCCTTCGAAAACGGTCTGATCCGGCGTTTTGTCAACGAACAATAAATGGTCACCATCGACCATCACTGGCTGCTCACCGATGTGCTTTAGCTGCGCAATGAGTTCGATGTCGGCTTCGGTGCCGCCCCGATACTGCTGCGGCGTCTTCAATCGCCGCGCCAGCGTCTCAATGTCGCCCAACGGGCCGGTGGAAAACTCCCAGTGGAAATACACCGGCAGTTCGACTTCATGCCCCGGAGTCCACGCCGGAGTCAAGCCAGTCATTGCGGGCGGCAGGGGCTGCCCCAGCCCGCGCAAACGTCCGGCCTCAAACGCCGGCACCACGCAGGCGACGTAATCTTTACGCGGCTGCAATCGGCGTGGGCAGATCAGGCGCGAGATGTTGCGCTCGGGTGTGGCGGTAAGCTCCTTTGCCAGATTGGTTGCGTCAGTGTTTTTGGATACGGCTTGTGCGTGTGCCCAAAGCCATGACTCTGCCAGATCGGGTAACTCGCTTGCTACCTGTGTGGCCGTCAGGCTGATCGACGGTAAGGGTTGCCCCGCCTTGACCCTTGGCAAAGTCTTAACAACGCTGCGATCAAACACCGCGAGCACCAGCCAGGGGCGCAGGTTGCTGTTGGCGTTGGCTTTGGCTGGGGTCAATAGCCAGGGGAAATCGGGTGGATCGAAGTCGATCACGGCCAGATAATTCGGCTCGAAGTTGGTGATGTTG
>JBBQXX010000162.1:0-6060 GCA_038209235.1 Sphingomonadales bacterium
CACCCCAGCCCGCTATTCCTTCGGCGGTCGCCCCCTCGGCCTCTGCTCAGGCACCGCCAGCTTCACCCCGCGCCGCGCCAGCGCCTCGCGCAGCAGCACCTCGATCTGCGCGTTCACACTGCGAAACTCGTACGCCGCTGCGCGTTCGAGCGCGTCGTACAGCGCCGGCTCGAGCCGCAACGCGAAGGACTTTTTGTGAGCGGCGGCCATGTTTGCTTCAGTAAAGCGATCCGGCGTTGATCACCGGCTGGGTATCGCGGTCGCCGCACAGCACCACCATCAGGTTGGAGACCATCGCTGCCTTGCGATCATCGTCGAGGTTCACGACCTTCTTTTCGCTCAGCATCGCCAGCGCATGTTCGACCATCGTCACTGCACCCTCGACCAGCCGCGAGCGCGCCGCGATCACGGCTTCGGCCTGCTGGCGGCGCAGCATCGACTGGGCAATCTCGGGCGCATAGGCAAGGTGCGTCAGGCGGCATTCGTCGATCTGCACGCCTGCGGCTGCAACCCGCTCCTGCAGCTGCATTTCGAGCTCGTGGCTGACCACATCGGCATCGCCGCGCAGCGTTACCTCATCCGCATTGAAATCGTCATACGGATAGCGCGAGCCAATCACCCGCACCGCGCTTTCGATCTGGATGTCGACGAACTCCTGGTAATTTTCGACATCGAACAGCGCCTTGGCGGTGTCCGCGACGCGCCAGACGACGTTGGTAGCGATCTCGATCGGGTTGCCGCGCAGATCGTTGACCTTGACCTTTTCCGATGTGACGTTTTGGACGCGCGCCGAAATCTTCTTGCGGCTAAGCCAGGGCCAGCGCCAGCGCAGGCCGGTGTTGCGATCTGTGCCCTTGTAGCTCCCAAACAGCTGGATCGCGGCGGCCTCGTTGGGATTGAGCATGTAAAAGCCTGACAGGATAAAAGTAAAGGCAAACACGCTGGGCACCAGCACCCCGACCCACGCGAAGCCCGATACAAATGCGCCGAACCCGATGACCGGCAGCAGGATGCTGGCGAGCAAGATGATCAGGAAAATGTAGCCGTTGAAGGTCTGCGCGGGTCGTTCGGTACTTGCGACCATCGCATCGCTGCCGGTACCCCCGATTAAAGCGCTGCCCCCGGTTGGAAGGCTTGCCCCGGTTGGAAGGCTGGCCGGTGTCAGTGCGTCTTGCATATGTAGTCCCCCATTTGTGAATCGAAACACTGATATCATAATCATATCATATCAGCCGATGGGCAACAGCTATTTTCACTTCTGGCCAACGGATCGATGCGGTGCATCACAAACGGCAGGATGATCCGCTGTAAACGAGGCAAACAACGGTTCGTCGCAACATGAAACCGTTTCGCCGTTCACGCGTAACCACTGGATCGGCCCGCACAAGCGCGGGCGCAGGTTAAGGGAAGAGGACATGACGATGCTATTTTCGCCGGTTGCTTTTGATCCGGGGCATGATCTGGCCGCAGGCCACGCATTTGCCCGCAATATCGCGACGCGCGGGTTCATGCCGCTTTATCATGCAGGCGGTGTCAACCGCTGCCCCGGATGCGGCGGCCAGAGCTGGCATGTCGGGCGGATGAGCGCAGAATGCGCCACGTGCGAGACCGCCATCCCGCTCGCCGATGTCGCAGCCCAGCCGATGCAGCCGCTGTTCCACGTCACCCGCAGCCGCACAGCCTGGGTGGAATAATCGGTTAGCGCAAAACCGCAGTTCCAAAAATTGCGGGGTAAAACTCATGCTCTTCCCAACGCACGCGCTCACGCAGTTGTGCGGTGATATCTTTGAAAACGCGCAAAAAGCCCTGCGGCTCCTGGCTGATGCGCTTTGTCGGCCAGTTTGCATTGCACTGCATCAATGCACCGCGCCACGCGAGCAATTCGCTATGGTATCTGCGCACCAGGGCCGTCTTCTGGGGTGTTGGTCGCCGATCGAACCCGCTTTTGTTCAAAGCCTCGATCTCCGACGCGCAGTGTTCGGAAACCTTGCGCGACAAGTCTATGCGTTTTTGTTGGAGTTCGATCAGGGCGTCAGCCGAGTTGACGATGGCCAGGTCGATGATTGCGGCAGAAAGGTCAACCATCTGATCATGATGGTCAGCAAATTTTCGGAATGCCATGTGGTGTAGACTCGTAAGAGGTTCGGAGAAAAACTTGAACGGGAAACGAGACGGCAAGGCAGTGGATAACGCTGCAATCCTTTATGCCCGGTTACCAGCTTGCCTAACGATCGCACCTGATCCACTCTGCTTCTCAAAGCCAAGCCTTTGGGGAGCAGACACATGAACGATATGGTTTCAACCGCGCCGAACCGGCGTGCTCTTATCCGGTCCGCCGCGCTGATCGGTGGCGGCATCGCCTTGACCGGGGGCAGCCGCGCGGCGCTGGCCGCAGACGGCGACATGGCGCGGATTCGCAGGGCAGCTGACGCCAACCGCGATGCCGATATCAAGCGCATTCAGGACTGGATCGCGCTGCCATCGATCGCTGCCGAGAATCTCAACATGCCCGAAGGCGCAGCCTATATGGCCGAGCTGGCAAAATCCGCCGGGTTCACCGGGGTCACAACCGTGCCATCCGATGGCCATCCCGGGGTGTTCGGCACGATTGATGTCGGGGCCAAACGCACGCTCGGCATCTATTTCATGTACGACGTAAAACAGTTCGATCCGGCGGAATGGTCGTCGCCGCCGCTGGAGGCGCGGATCGTTGACAAGCCCGGCTGGGGCAAGGCGATCATGGGGCGCGGCGCGGTCAACCAGAAGGGCCCCGAGGCGACGTTCCTTGCTGCGCTGCATGCGATGAACACGGCGGGCGTCAAGCCCCCGGTCAACATCGTGCTGATCGCCGAGGGTGAAGAAGAAATCGGCTCACCCAATTTCAAACAGATCGCCACCCGGCCCGATGTGCTGGCCGCACTCAAGCGCTGCGAGGGGATTTTCATCCCGGCCAGCTGGCAAGGCTCGCAGGGCGAGGTGCAGGTCAATCTGGGGTCGAAGGGGATCATCGAGGTCGAACTGATCGCCAGCGGCGCCAAATGGGGGCGCGGGCCAAGGGGCGATGTCCATTCCAGCTACAAGGCGATGATCGACTCGCCCGCATGGCGGCTGGTGCAGGCGTTGCAGACGCTGGTTTCGGCCGATGGCAACAGCGTCGTCATCGGCGGCTGGGCGGACAATGTTCGCCCGCTGACGGCGCGCGAGAAGGCGCTGATCGCCGAGGCCGCCAGGGGGATGGACGAGGCGCAGATGAAGCAGGCGTTCGGCGTTACCCACTGGATCGACAATCTGCCGCTGGAACAGGCGCTGGTGCGGCTCCAGCAGGAGCCCACCGCCAATATCGAGGGGCTGGTGGCGGGCTATACCGGACCGGGCGGCAAGACCGTGCTGCCCGGCCGCGCGGTCGCCAAGCTCGATTTCCGGCTGGTGCCCAACCAGACCCACGCTGAAGCCGAAACCAAGCTGCGCGCGCATCTCGATAAAAACGGCTTTAGCGATGTCGAAGCGATCGTCTCGGGCGGTTACGACCCCACCGAGGTGTCCGAAGACAGCCGCCTGATCAAGGCGGAGCTGGCCGCTTACGAGAAGCTGGGCGTCAAGGCGAGCCTCAACCCGCGCCTCGCCGGATCATGGCCAGGCGCGACCTTCACTGCGCCGCCGGTGAGCATTCCAGCAGGACATTTCGGCATCGGACACGGCAGCGGCGCGCATGCCCCCGATGAATATTACGTGGTGGAATCAACCAACCCCAAGGTCGCCGGGATGACCGATGCGACGCTGGGCTACGCCGAGATCATGTACCAACTGGCGGCGATGAAATAGGGGGGTGAGCGGCGGCGGGCGATATGAGCGAATGACATCTCTCGCTACGCCACCCATTCGCACGCAGGCCTAATATAGCAACCTGTCCAGTATTGGGTGAATACTCAGCACGACGCTATAGATTAGCCGCGCAGCCGTTGGGGCGATTTAAACTATTGATTAATTGTTTTTGTTTTAGAAGCGAAAAATTCGGATGGAATTGACGATCTGAGAGAATCTTCAAACAAATGCGAAGTTCCTTGATAAACAAAAAATGACTTCCTAGCCTCTTCCTTACGAGCAGGATCTGTTTCTTTTAAGACATTCATAATCCCCATTAAACAAATATTACACAAGTCAAGATCGTTTTTCGCCGTAATCAAATTATTATGAGATATGATTTTCGTAGACCGTATGAATCTGATTATTGCCGCGTATATTTCTTTAGACGTTGTTTCATCGACATGCAATAATAAGCCAGATGCCATCTGCAATCGAGCATTTTCATCGAGACTCGAAAATAGAACAAGATCGGGGTATGATTCACTGGATGACCAAACTTCGTGAGACATTACATTTCTAAGTTCATATATTTCAGAAAATAATCCACGAGCAAAATTAAATACTTTTATAATCACGGGATCATCGTGAACATAGTTAAAAGAACAAAGAAAATCTACTCTGGACTTTGGGTTTGGGAACTTCTTTAAAGTTTTTTTAGCACCAATTAATTCCTTATCGTGTGATATGAAAATTATTTCCTGAATCAAATTCTGCATAAAAATACATTGTGATAATATAATTGAGCTGAGAACCTGAAAATCCGGTGATACGACCAGCGCGCTGCCACGCTTGTGATTCAGGTTAGTTTCCTGCGTGAGAGTCTCATAGTATTTTGGCATTATAAAATCTCCCGTTGCGCGTAAGGATATTGCAAGAACTCTATTCTCCTAAGGAACAGAACGTTATAATTAAAGGTTAGCGTCCCAATTATATTTATTTTCGGTTACCCGTCAACCCAGATATAGCTCATGCTGCGCCAGTCCCAAGTTCGCCTTAATGGCGCCCGTTTCCCGATTGACTGTCGGACCAATCAGTAGGGTCAAGACTAAGATTCGTCGACACAAAAACCTGAACGACAGACCGCTTTAGCGCGCGCCCGATGATAGACTGATGACCAACGAATGGTCGCACCCTACATGCAGCTTTAATTTAAACAGCCCTCATCGCCACCAACCCCCGAGCAGCCTCAGCTTGTCGAAGGCCCGACTATTTGGCCAACGTGGCGGCGGGTCCTTCGACTTCGTGGGCTGCGCCCGCTTCTCAGGGTGAGTAGAGGTAGTTAGGCTGCGTTCTGCAGCAGTGCGACTGCGGCGTGGCGAGGTTATCGGAGGGGGTGGCGGGCATCTGAAACCCTCTGCCCTTCAGGGGAGAGAGGGTTGGTATAGCGGGATGCACTGCCGCTGGCCCCTCTTAACTTCGCCTAGCCATCGAGCTGGCAAGGCTTCGTAGCTATCCCCTGAAGGGGTGAAAGCAGGCATTGTCGTATCCCTCATCGCCCCACCTCCTCCCCCGTCAGCGGCGCGATCTCCCGCACCACCTCTTCAAGCCAGCCGATGAACGCATCGACCCGTGCCAGTTTGCGCATGTCGCGGTGGACGACCAGCCAGAAGCTGCGGCGGATCGCGACGGTATCGGCCAGCACCCGCGTCAGCCGTGCGTCCTGCTGCCCGATGAAGCAGGGCAATATGCCCACGCCTGCGCCCGAGGCGATCAGGCTGTGCTGGACGTTGATGCTGGAGCTGGCGAGGGCCGGCTCAAGTCCGGGGCCGATCTCGTCCAGATAGCGCAGCTCGTCGGCATAGATGAAATCGGGGATATAGCCGATCAGCGGATGGCCGCGCAGGTCATCGACCGAGTCGATCGGCGCTGATGCGGCCAGATAGGCGCGCTCGGCATAGACCCCCAGCTGATAATCGACCAGCTTGCGCACCTTCAATGGCCCGGCGGTGGGCCGCGACAGCATGATCGCCAGATCCGCCTCGCGCTTGGAGGGGTTGAGGAAACCGTTGGTGGCGACCAGCTCGATGCGGATCGCGGGATGGCGGCGGTGGAACCCGGCAAGGTTGCGGCTGATGATCCATGCGGCAAACCCCTCGGCCACGCTCACCCGGATGGTCCCGGCAAACACCGTCTGCTCGCCGGTCAGCTCGGTCCGCGCATCGACCAGCGCCTGCTCGGCGCCTTCTGCATAGCTGA
>JBBQXX010000163.1:0-5958 GCA_038209235.1 Sphingomonadales bacterium
AGGCACTGCCGCGAACCCATCAGCGCAGCGCAGGTCTTCAAACTGCTCAAACGCGGGCTTAGCTTCGGGCCATTTTCCGATGCGGCACTTTAATGCAATCTCCCAGGCAGACGCTGCACTCACAAAGATCGCATTGCCCGAATCCAGAATCATGGCTCGGGTCTTTGGGCGCAGGGCGGAATTACCCGTCCACCACCAGACCAGTGCGTGGGTGTCGAGCAAATAGTCGCTCACTCCCAGGCCGCGAGTTCTTCCTCGGGCAGCGGATCGAAAAAGAAGCTGTCGGGGATATCGATTTTCAATCGACCCGGCTTGCGCTCAACCTTGGGCTTTTCCAGCGGCACCATTCGGGCGTAGGGCTTGCCCGCCTTGGCAAGGATGATCTCTTCGCCTGCATGCGCGCGCTCAAGCAGCTTGGAAAAATGCGTCTTGGCATCATGGACGTTGACGGTACTTGTCATGACAAATAAGCTAATCCATTGACCGGACTAAGTCAATGGACTAAGTCCGTCACCATCGTGGCTCGCAAAATCCTGCCGTGCTGACTATATGGAAACCCTGATGAATCAATATGTCACCTTGTCCGATGCCGAGATGCCTGTGCGCGATGGTACCATCAAGCTGCATGGGCCGACAGGCTTTGACGGTATGCGCAAGGCCGGGCTGCTGGCCGCGCAAGTGCTCGACGCGCTTGTTCCTTTCGTGACCGAAGGCGTCACCACCGCGCAGATCGACGCCAAGGCGCGCGAACTGATGCTGGCAGGCGGCGGAATTCCGGCGACTCTTGGCTATCGCGGTTTTACCCACAGCTGCTGCACATCGATCAACCATGTGGTGTGCCACGGTATTCCGGCGGAGCGCACGCTCAAGGATGGTGATATCATCAACATCGATGTCACACCGATTGTCGATGGCTGGCACGGCGATACCAGCCGCATGTATCTGATCGGCGATGTCGGCGTGAAGGCGCGGCGGCTGATCGATGTGACGTATGAGTGCCTGATGCTGGGAATCGAGCAAGCCAGACCGGGCAATACTATGGGCGACGTCGCGCATGCCATCCAGAGCCACGCCGAAAACCACCGCTATGGCGTCGTCCGCGATTTCTGCGGACATGGCGTCGGACGTTTGTTCCATGATGCACCCGAAGTCGTCCACGCCGGCCGGCCCGGAACCGGACCCGAGCTGAAACCGGGCATGTTCTTCACCATCGAGCCGATGATCAACATCGGCAAACCGGCAGTGAAGATGTTGGAAGATGGTTGGACCGCAGTCACCCGCGATCGTTCGCTGTCGGCGCAGTTCGAACATTCGATTGGTATCACCGAAACCGGCTGCGAGATTTTTACCCGGAGCCAGGCGGGGCTGGATCACCCGCCCTATTGACACCCAGACGTGGTGGGGTCGCCGATTGCATGCGAAAACGATGCGATGTCCACCGGCATAAAAAATCCCCGGGCCTGACCTTGGCTCTCATAGCCGCAACGATGTCCGCTCCATGCCCGATCCATGCCCGATTTATAGGCAGGCGACATCCGCGTTGCCCGCATTTCCATCATGGCCCGCAATAATATTGCAAAGCGACCACACAATTGTAGCGGTTTGCGTCTTGGCACGTTAATTGTTTGACAGTGTGCAAGGCGGGACTCGGCGGGCGGTGCAATTGTCCGGTTGGCGATCGCGCGAATTGCCGGTCGGGAGGGGTCAAACGCTTTCGATTTTTCCCGTCTGTGCCGTGCCCTGCCCCGGGCGCGGTGCCGACCACAGGACGATCAAGGTAACCCATGAAAAAGATCGAAGCGATCATCAAACCGTTCAAGCTCGACGAGGTGAAGGAAGCACTGCACGAGGTTGGCGTTTCGGGCATCACCGTGACCGAGGCCAAAGGCTTCGGACGCCAGAAGGGCCACACCGAACTGTATCGCGGTGCCGAATATATCGTCGATTTTCTGCCTAAGGTGAAGCTTGAGGTGGTGGTCGATGATGCGCTGGCTGATCGTGTGGTTGAGGCCATTGCTGCTGCCGCGCAGACCGGCCGCATCGGCGATGGCAAGATTTTTGTGATCCCGGTCGAGACGGCACTGCGCATCCGCACCGGCGAACGCGATAACGACGCGGTCTGAATTCAGGGCACGCGCATCTGGGCGGGGTCTGCCAGGCGAGGCGTATATAACAGACATCGGTTTCAATCAGGGGGGCCAGGCAACAGGCCCGGCTCAGACAACACGAAGAGGGAAAAGCGAATATGGCAAAAACAGCCAAAGACATTCTGGCGATGATCAAGGAGAATGAGGTCGAGTGGGTCGATGTCCGCTTTACCGATCCCAAGGGCAAGTGGCAGCACCTCACCATGTGCGCACGGGTCATCGGCGAAGATGAGCTGGAAGACGGGTTGATGTTCGATGGTTCATCGATCGAAGGCTGGAAGGCAATCAACGAATCCGACATGATCCTGCGGCCTGATCTGGACGCGGCCTATATGGACCCGTTCTCGGCCGATCCGATGTTGATCCTGTTCTGCGACATCGTCGAGCCCGGCACCGGCGAACTTTATTCGCGTGATCCGCGCAGCACCGCCAAGCGCGCCGAGGCATATCTGCAATCGACCGGCCTTGGCGACACCGTCTATGTCGGCCCGGAAGCCGAATTCTTCATGTTCGACGATGTGCGCTTTGAAGATGGCTATGCCGGATCGATGTTTGCGATCGACGATATCGAACTTCCGACCAATTCTGGTCGCAGCTATGAAAGCGGCAACCTTGGCCACCGCCCGCGCGCCAAGGGCGGCTATTTCCCCGTCGCGCCGATCGACAGCGTTGTCGATATCCGCGCCGAAATGGTCAGCACCATGCTGGAGATGGGCCTGCCCTGCGACAAGCACCACCACGAGGTCGCCGCTGCCCAGCACGAACTGGGCCTGACCTATGGCACGCTGGTCGAAACCGCCGATCGCATGCAGATCTACAAATATGTCGTGCACATGGTGGCGCAGGCTTATGGCAAGACCGCAACCTTTATGCCCAAGCCGATCAAGGGCGACAACGGTTCAGGCATGCACACCCACATCTCGATCTGGAAGGGCGGCAAGCCGCTGTTTGCGGGCAATGGCTATGCTGGCCTGTCCGACATGTGCCTGTACTTCATCGGCGGTGTGATCAAACACGCCAAGGCGCTGAATGCCTTCACCAACCCGACTACCAATAGCTACAAACGGCTGGTGCCGGGCTTTGAAGCACCGGTGCTGCTGGCCTATTCCAGCCGCAACCGTTCCGCCTCGTGCCGCATCCCTTACGGCACCGGCGAGAAGGCCAAGCGCGTCGAATTCCGCTTTCCCGACGCAATGGCCAACCCGTATCTGTGCTATTCGGCGCTGCTGATGGCGGGCCTCGATGGCATCCAGAACAAGCTCCATCCCGGTGATCCGATGGACAAGAACCTTTACGATCTGCCGCCCGAAGAGCTGAAGGAAGTGCCCACCGTGTGCGCGTCCCTGCGTGAAGCGCTCGACTCGCTGATCGCCGATCACGACTTCCTGCTGAAGGGCGATGTGTTCCTCAAGGACCAGATCGAAGCCTATATCGAGCTGAAATGGGACGAAGTCAGCCGCTGGGAAACCACGCCGTCGCCTGTCGAATTCGATATGTATTACAGCTGGTAAGCAACGACAACTCACACCAGCCAGAAAGCGCCCTGGGGAAACCTGGGGCGCTTTTCTATGGGGGCTCAAGAAGGACGGTAGCGCCAGGATGACTTGAACCCCTGATTGCCATTCCCGGCGCCAGTTGGCATGAGAAGGCCGACACAGGGGACAGCTTTGACTATCGATACGTTCATTAAGAAATATAGCGGGCTGGCAGGCGGCGGCGAACGCGGGACATACCAGATGTTCCTCACCGAGCTGTGCCAGGTCCTTGGCGTCGATGCGCCTGATCCCAAGGGTCAGGGGCTTGGCAATTACGAGTTCGAGGCACCGGTGCGTTCCGAAGCAGCGTTCGGTCGCAAGGGCACGCACCGGATTGACCTGTACAAACGCAATTGCTTCATCCTTGAAGCAAAGCAAACGCAACTGAAGTCGGACGAGGCAATTGCGTCTGTACCGGATGCCGAGCCGCTTACGCCAGTCTATGATCTGTTCGGCAAGCCGGTCGGGTACGAAAAACCCGGCAAGCCTGCTGCGCGCTATGACAAGCACATGGCCGATGCGCGATTGCAGGCAGAGCGTTACGCGCTGGGCCTGCCTGCCGATCATAAATCGCCACCATTCCTGATCGTGGCAGATATCGGGCGCTCGTTTGAACTTTATTTCGACTGGGCCGGCAATGGCCGTGGTTACTCCTTTTTCCCCGACCAGCAGAATTATCGCATTTCGCTGGACGCGCTGAAAGACGTCGAAAAGTCCGGGAATACGGACAGGACGGCTCTGGAACTGCTGCGTGCCATCTGGACCGACCCGGCCAGCGTCGATCCGCGGCTTAAAGCGGCAGAGGTCACGCGCGACATAGCGATCCGGCTATCGAGGGTTGCCGCTCATCTTGAAGGCCAGCAGCGATTGGCCAATCCTGGCCGAAAGGATGATGAAATCGTCCTTGGTATCGAAGCCACAGCGCTTTTCCTCATGCGCACGTTGTTCTGCATGTTTGCCGAAGACGTTGAGCTTTTGCCAAAAGGCAGCTTTACCCGCTTTCTTGAGGAGGCCCGCGACAAGTCTGATCTGTGGTGGCGCAACGGCCTTGCCGATCTTTGGAACAAGATGAACCAGGCTGATGAACCCAACCGGTTCTGGAGCTATGGCGACGCCATCGTAAGGCATTTCAACGGAAACCTGTTTGCCCAGACCCGGGTCTATGGTCTTGATCCCGAGTTCAAGGGAGAGCTTTTCGTCGCCGCCAAACAGGACTGGCGGGCGGTGGAACCGGCCATCTTCGGCACGCTGCTGGAACAGGTGCTCACCCCGTCTGAACGGGCAAAGCTGGGCGCACACTACACGCCGCGCCCCTATGTTCAGCGGCTCGTCAGCGCGACCATCAGTGAGGTTCTGGATGCTGAATGGGCCGAGGTGCGCAATGCCGCACGCTCGCTGGCCGATGCAGGAGACAAGGGTACAGCGGCGAACCGCCTGGCTGCGTTTCACGATTATCTGTCCGGTATCCGCATCCTTGATCCGGCGTGCGGCACTGGCAATTTTCTGTATGTGGCTATGGAAGCGTTGCTGCGCCTGGAAAACGACGTGCTGCAGCTGGCGGCAGAGCTTGGCACGCCACTGGCCCCGCGCATCCACCCCAACCAGTTCCTGGGGATTGAGCTGAACCCGCGCGCAGCGGTGATTGCAGAACTGGTGCTGTGGATCGGCTGGCTCCGGCACCGCCTAGCCAACCATCCGCAGGCCATCGGCGATCCGGTGTTGCCCACGCTGACCAACATCAATGGCGGCACCCATGGCGGGCTCGATGCGGTGCTGCGACTGAGCCCGACTGGCGTTGCCGATACCGACCACCCGATGCAGCCAGACTGGCCGCAAGCCGATTTCATCGTCGGCAATCCGCCATTTATCGGCAAGGGTGCCTTGCTGCGTGAAGCGCTTGGCGATAAGTATGTGGAAGCACTGTGGAAGGCAAATCCGCGTGTGCCCAAGTCGGCAGATTTCGTGATGCAATGGTGGGACCGCGCCGCGCATATTCTCACCCGGCCCGGCACCCGGCTGCGCCGCTTTGGCTTTGTCACCACCAATTCAATTACCCAGACTTTCAGTCGCCGGGTGATTGAGAACTATCTGGCCAAATCCTCCCCGGAACGGGGAGGTGGCAGCGCCTCCGCGCTGACGGAGGGGCAGCGTCCAGATGCAATGCTCGAAGGGCAGCACGATCCCGCCACCCCTCCACCGCTTCGCGGTCCCCCTCCCCCTTCCGGGGAGGAACTGGGTTTGTCGCTCATCCTTGCCATTCCCGATCATCCCTGGAC
>JBBQXX010000164.1:0-5957 GCA_038209235.1 Sphingomonadales bacterium
CGCGAGGAAACGATAGAGCCGAAACTTATTCATCGCTGAGCGTGCAACCAACAACTAAATAGCTAACATGACGTGCCGGACTCGTAAAAAAAGGATACGGCATTCCGGCTAACTACGCTATTTAATAAAAACCTCTAAAATTGACTATACTATCGCTAATTAGTCTATTTGCACCAAATCTGCGTACAATCCACTGATCTGACCACATCAAATCGATCCAGCCAGAGGCCTAGACCTAATGCGTCGTAATACACTATGTGCTGCCAAGTATCACGGATAAAGATTTGATCTTCATCATACGACGCTTTAAAGTTTGAGAAAACTTGTACCGCAAATGATCTATTAAAAACACTTCCTATCAGTTCAAATCCGTTGAATAGTAGTTTTTTACAACAGGCAATAGTCGTTAATTTGTTACTGTCAAAATCGACGCGAATTCCAAAGGGGTCACTATAATACGAATTCGATGTCGCGGCATCTAAGCATATAGCTTTGTTCTCTTGGAAATAGTAGTATTTCGGGAGTTCATACTGTGATGAACCGAAGTATATATTGCCAACACTTTTCCCGGGCGTTAAATTCATTTCTATCATCTAACGCCGCCCTTTCCCTCGCTTGCCATGGGTTTCACCAGTCCAGCCCGCAGCAATACTGGTTTTGATATTTTTAATTTTATTACCAATTTTAGTTTTATCGGCTCCGGTTGCCTCCTCATATTTTTTCTCAAGCACCTTAAGCTGATCGAGTTGCTTCTTCCCAGGCTCTCTACCGTGTGGGTCATTCTTGCCAGCACCGGCCTTTGCTCCCAATACCGCAATGGCTGCGCCTAGAACGGACCGCCCGACCTCCAACTCTACAACGATATTGTCAATCAGGACAATAAACTGCGCTGCACTTGCTGCTCCCCGCCCACCATCGGAGTCGATAGGCATATTCAAAGTGGCTTCTGCCTGCGCGCGCATTGTTGGTCGCTCCGGTGATCTATCCGCAGTTACAACGATAGGATCGGCATTTTCGCAGTTGTTGTTGAGATTCTCGTCAGCCGTTCCACTTCCGTTGTTGGCGCAATTCATTCCTGTTGGGTCTCTCCCATTAATCGGGTCATTCCCCACATAAGCGTAGAGGTTGATCTGGTTCTCATACCCGATGGGGTCGGTCTGTAGAAACCGGCCCAGCGTCGGTGAGTAGATGCGGGCCTCGTAATGGTACATGCCGAGGTCTTCAAGCCACGCTTGCCCGGTATACGGGAGCCGGCCGATATTGCCCGCGCCGGGGATGCCGTATTCGTCGTAGCGGTTGATCGCGGTGGTGCTGCCGCTGACATCGGCGATCGGGGTGACCGAGCCCTGGTGGTCGGCGGCCAAGAAGCGCAGGCTTTGAGGCGGCAGGAGCCTGGATGCACTTCCTTCCGCCAGGTAACACAGGCCGCTTTGGGTCTGTGCCCCGGCATATTAGGCAGCATATTGTTAACCACATCTAAGCCTCTTGAAAATACACAGCCATAGACGCGCTCTTCCCGGGGCAGCGACACATGGGGCCTGTGCGGAACATCCGATGAGTATCGCGAACTGGAATCCAGCCAAACTGACGCTTGTCGTCGATCTGGACGACACGCTGATCCGCACCGATTCGCTTGTCGAGAACTTCTGGCTGGCCTGCTCGGTCAAATGGACCACGCCGCTGCTGGCTTTGGCTGCATTGCCGCAAGGACGGCTCGCGTTGAAGCAGCGGCTTGGCGATATCATTGCCATTGATCCGGCGCGGCTGCCGTATAACGAGGACGTGCTGGACATTATCAGGCAATGGCGCGCCCGCGGTGGCCGCATTGCGCTTGTCACCGGTGCGACCCAGGCCACCGCCGATGCGGTCGCTGGCCATCTTGGTCTGTTCGATGAGGCGCATGGATCGGCCAACGGTATCAACCTGACTGGCACCAGAAAGGCGTGCTTCCTGGAAGAACGCTTTGGTCCAGCCGGTTACAGCTACATCGGTGATGCGCCAGCCGACATTCCGGTGTGGCAAGGCGCTGCGTATGCTGTCACGCTCAATCCGAACAAAGGCTTTCGCGCGCGTGTCGATGCGCTGGGCAAAGAAACGCTGCATCTGCATGCTGCTGCGCCGCGCGCCCGCGATTACCTGCGGGTGATGCGGCCCCACCAGTGGCTTAAGAACCTGCTGGTTTTTGTGCCGATGATTGCCGCCCATCAACTTGAAGTGCCGCTGTTTTTTCAGACATTGCTGGCGTTTGTCGCCTTCAGTCTGCTGGCGTCGAGCACATACGTGCTGAACGACCTGCTCGATCTTGCTGCCGATCGTGCCCATCCGCGCAAATGCAATCGCCCGTTTGCATCGGGTAGCATCCGGCTTGTCCATGGCAGCTGGATGGCACCGGTGCTGGCAATATCGGGCGGTGCGGTTGCGCTGATCGTGGGTTGGCAACTGTTTGCGATGCTGGTGGCGTATTGCGCGACGACGGTGCTCTATTCGCTGAAGCTCAAGCGGATGGTGATCGTCGATATCTGCACGCTTGCCTTGCTGTATGCGCTGCGCATCCTGGCGGGCAGCGCGGCGACCGGTATTCCGGCCTCAGTCTGGCTTCTCGCCTTTGCAACGTTCTTCTTCTTCTCGCTGGCTGCGGTGAAGCGCCAGGCAGAGCTGATCGATGGCGCTGCATCTGGCAAAACCCAGGCCGCCGGGCGAGGGTATCGCGTCGAAGACCGCGCGGTGATTGGCAACATTATCGTTTCATCAGGGCTGGTGTCGGTGCTCGTGCTGGCATTGTACGCCAATTCGGAACCGGTTCAGCAACTCTATCGCACTCCGCAGGTGCTGTGGGGGATATGCCTGATCCTGCTGTTCTGGACCAACCGCATCGCCTTGCTGACCCATCGTGGTGAGATGCACGATGATCCGGTGGTGTTCGCAGCGCGTGACCGGGTGAGCCTTTGCTGCGTCGCCTTGATCGGTGCGCTGGGTGTGGCGGGCAAGGTGTTATGAGCGGCTATGCGCTGCTGGTGCGCTATTGCGCGTTTGCGATCCTGGCGACGATTGCAAACCTGGGTACGCAGCGCGCAGTGTTGGCGGCCGGTGATCACCCATCGACCTATGCCATGGCGCTGATTGCCGGAACGCTGGTGGGTCTGGTTGCCAAATACGCGCTCGACAAGCGCTGGATATTTGCCGACCCCAGCAGCGGCCTTGCCGCCCATGGCCGCAAGTTTACGCTCTATTCCCTGATGGGTCTGGTGACGACGATGATCTTCTGGGGCACAGAGACCGCGTTCTGGCTTGCGTGGCAGAACCACAGCGCGCGCGAGGCCGGTGCCCTGCTGGGCCTGGCCATCGGATACTGCGTCAAATATCATCTTGATCGTCGCTATGTGTTTGTCGGTAGCCTGGGCAAGACGGCGTGATGCTGTCTGGATGGGGCCGATATCCGCGGCAGCCGTGCGATGTCAGCGTGCCGCGAACAGAAGGCGATCTGCAAGCCTTGCTGCACAAGGGGCCGTTGATCGGCCGGGGCAATGGCCGAGGCTATGGCGACTGTGCGTTGAATCAGGCCAATACCGTCGACATGCGCCGGTTCGACCGGATGCTGGCTTTTGACGAGACGACCGGCCAATTGGTGACCGAGGCAGGCGTGCTACTGGCCGATATTATCTCCAGTTTTCTGCCACGCGCATGGTTCCCTGCGGTTACGCCAGGTACAAAATTCGTGACGGTTGGTGGAATGGTGGCAGCAGACGTCCATGGCAAGAATCATCACCGCGATGGATCGTTTGGGAGTTTTATCGACTGGATCGAGATCCTCGGCGCAGATGGCGTCGTTCAACATTGCAGCCCGCATGAAAATGCCGAGCTGTTCGCCTGGACGATTGGCGGCATGGGTCTCACCGGAATTATTATGCGTGCCGCCTTCCGGCTGCGTCGGGTAGAGACAGGCTGGATTCGCCAGCGCAGCATCCCGGCGCGCGACCTCGAGACGGTTATGGCGCTGTTCGAGGACAATGCCGAGGCGAGCTATTCGGTGGCCTGGATCGATTGCCTTGCAGAAGGTGCGCACCTGGGCCGATCAGCACTGACGCTGGGTGAACACGCAACGTCCAGCGAACTGTCCGCACAACAGCGCAGCGCCCCGTTCCACACGCCGCGCCTGACGGCGCTGAATATCCCGTTTGCGCCGCCGTTCACGCCGCTCAACCGCCTGACCATCAAAGCGTTCAATACCGCCTATTGGCGCGCCAGCATCGCCAGACAGGGCGAACGGCTGGTCGGTTGGGACGCGTTTTTCTATCCGCTTGATGCAATTGCCAACTGGAACCGTATCTATGGCCGCAAAGGCTTCATGCAGTTCCAGTGTGCCTTGCCGCTTGAAGCGGCGCGTGCCGGATTGTCCGGTCTGCTCGGTGCGATTGCCAGCAGCGGCCAGGGCTCGTTCCTGGCGGTGCTCAAGCGGCTTGGACCGGGCGAAGGAAAGATCTCGTTCCCCATCGAAGGCTACACGCTGGCGCTCGACTTTCCGGTTTCGCCGAAAAATCTCGATCTGATGCTGCGTCTTGACCGGATCGTTATCGATCACGGCGGACGATTTTATCTTGCGAAGGATAGCCGAATGACAGCCGAAACCTTGCGCTTGTCAGATCCGAGGGCGGCCGATTTCGTTGCGATGCGCACCGCAACGGGCGCGTCGCATTTTCAGTCCAGCCAATCGCAAAGGCTGGGCTTGTGACGGCAGCCCCGGTCCTGATCATCGGCGGCGCGTCTGATATCGGCGTTGCCATCGCC
Organism: Sphingomonadales bacterium; assembly: GCA_038209235.1. GTDB lineage: Bacteria > Pseudomonadota > Alphaproteobacteria > Sphingomonadales > Sphingomonadaceae > Blastomonas. The sequence continues at coordinate 4,786 of JBBQXX010000164.1, forward strand.
CATCGCTTTGCAGCGGCCGGCCATCCCATTTACCTTGCCGCGCGCGATCCGCAGCGGTTGGCCGCAGACCAGGCTGACATTGCGCTGCGGCATGGTGTCGCAGTAACCTGTTACCCCTTCGATGTCCTGGATATCGCATCGTTCGATGCTTTCGTTGACGGACTTGCAGTGCTGCCTGTCACGGCTGTGTGTGTGGTCGGGTTGCTGGGTGATCAGGCGGCCTCGGAAGCAGACAAGAATGCCGCCGCGCTGGTCATGCGCAGCAATTTCGAGGGGCCTGCCCTGGTGATGGGTGTGCTGGCCAATCGCTTCGTTGCGCGCGGTGGCGGCACCTTGATCGGGATCAGTTCGGTTGCAGGCGAACGGGGGCGCGCCAGCAATTATGTCTATGGTTCCGCCAAGGCCGGCTTTACCGCTTTCCTGTCAGGGCTGCGCAACCGTCTGGCAAGCAAGCGCGTCCACGTGCTGACCGTCTTGCCCGGTTTTGTCGCCACGCGCATGACCGCAGACATGGATCTGCCACCGCGCCTTACCACTTCGCCGCAAAAAGTCGCCGATGCTGTGTTTAGGGCAGCTGCATCGCAAAAGAACGTGCTTTTCGCAAAACCCGTCTGGAGACCGGTCATGGCGGTGATCCGTCTGATCCCGGAAGGAATCTTCAAGAAGTTGAACCTGTGATAGCAGCGCCCAATCCCCTGCATCCATTGGCCACCAGTCGTCTGTTGCTCAAGGCCATCCTGTTGGTCGCGGCGCTGTTGATCGGTGTTTCAGCCGTTTCCTTTCAGGCTCCTGAAATGCTGGGTCGCCAAAAGACCATGACGGATTTTGATGCCTTCTACGTCGCTGGCACTCTGGCGAACAACGGTCGGGCCGCAGACGCATATCGTATGGAGACGATGCTGGTGGCGCAGCAGCAGCTTACCGGCACAACAGCCTTTATGCCATGGACGTATCCGCCACCTTTTACGCTTTTCGTCGCGGGCCTGGCATCAATCCCGATCGGGTTGGCCTATATGCTATTTGCGTCGCTGAGTTTCATTTTCTATATCCTGATCCTGCGGCGCATTGCGGGCGAGTATCTTCCCGGTGTGCTGATCGCGATATTGCCCACGGTGCTGCTGATCCTGCGCACCGGCCAGAACGGGTTTCTGACCGGGGGGCTGATCGGTTTT
>JBBQXX010000165.1:0-5916 GCA_038209235.1 Sphingomonadales bacterium
CAGCATGCGCAGCGCCGAACAGCGTTGCCCGGCCGACTGGAAGGCCGAGGAGACGATATCGCGCACCGCCTGTTCGGGAAGCGCGGTCGAATCGACGATCATCGCGTTGATCCCGCCGGTCTCGGCAATCAGCATGGCACCTGGCGCGCAATGTGCGGCCCTGTTGCGGTTGATCGCCTGCGCGGTGGCGGTCGATCCGGTAAAGCAGGTGCCTGCGACCGCTGCATCGCCGGTGAGCGCGGTGCCGATCCCCTGGCCCGGCCCCAGCAGCAGTTGCAGCGCGTGCGCAGGAACGCCTGCCTGATGCAGCAGACGGGTGGCGAGATGCGCGATCAGCGGCGTCTGTTCGGCAGGCTTGGCCAGCACCGCATTGCCCATCGCCAGCGCTGCCGCAATCTGCCCGGTGAAAATCGCCAGCGGGAAGTTCCACGGCGAAATACAGCTGATGATCCCGCGTGGTGTGGACGCGGGAGCCGCTGCGGCCTGGGCGGCATAATAGCGCAGGAAATCGACCGCCTCGCGCAGTTCGGCAATCGCATCGGACGCGTTCTTGCCCGCCTCGCGCGCCAGCAGCGCGAAAATCTCGCCGTGGTGCGCCTCAAGCAGATCGGCAGCGGCGGTCAGCACAGCAGCGCGCTCAGCGACCGGCACGTCCCAGATGCGCGCTGCGGCAATGGCGCTGGCCGCCTGCTCGGCGGTGGCATCGCGCACTGTACCGATCTGGCGGTCGGGGTTGGAGGGGCTGTAGACTGCCCGCTCGGCGTTCGCCGCAGCCAAGTCCCCGGCGATGATCGGCGCGGCATGCCATTGCGTTTCGGCAAATGCCGCGCGCGCTTCCACAAAGCCGTTAAGATCAGCGCGGTTGGCCAGATCCCAGCCGCGCGAGTTGATCCGTTCGGGCGCGTAAAGCGCATTGGGACATATGATCTTGCGGTCGGCCTCGGTGCGCGCGGCGTCCAGTTGCTCAAAAGGATCGGCAGCGATCGCTTCGGCAGGAACCGCGTGGTTGGCAAGCTGGTTGACGAACGAGGAGTTCGCGCCGTTTTCCAGCAGGCGGCGGACCAGATAGGCGAGCAGTTCGCGGTGCCGCCCGACCGGTGCATAGATGCGCGATCGCACCTTTTCCGTGCTGAGCAGCGCGCCGTGCAGCGGCTCGCCCATGCCGTGCAGCCGCTGGAATTCGAAATCGTCGCGGTTGCCCGCCATCTCCAGAATTGCCGCAACGCTGTGCGCGTTGTGCGTGGCGAATTGCGGATAGATGCGGTCGGTCAGCTTGAGCAACTGCGCTGCACAGCAGATATACGATATATCGGTCGCCGCCTTGCTGGTGAACACCGGAAAATCGGGCACGCCTTCGACCTGCGCGCGCTTGATCTCGCTGTCCCAATAGGCACCCTTGACCAGCCGGACCATGATCTTGCGGTCGTGCTTTTGGGCGAGGCCATACAGCCAGTCGATGACAAAGCTGGCGCGCTTGCCGAATGCCTGCACCACAACGCCCAGCCCGTCCCAACCGGCAAGCCCGCGATCGCTTAGCACCAGTTCGATGATGTTGAGCGAAAGCCCCAGCCGATGGGCTTCCTCGGCATCGATGTTGAGGCCGATGCGCGCATCGCGCGCGGCATACGCGAGCTCGAGCACACGGTCGGCCAGCGCTGGCACGCATTCGTCCGCCTTGCTCATCTCATAGCGCGGATACAACGCCGAAAGCTTGATCGACAGGCCCGGGTTTTCGCGCATGTCATCGGACCTTGCGGTAGCGGCAATCGCGCGGATCGCATCGATATACGCGGCGAAATACTGGTCGGCATCGGGAAAGGTCAGCGCCGCCTCGCCCAGCATATCGTATGAGAAGGTCGCGCCTTCTGCTGCCCATTTGCGCGAGCGCTTGAGCGCCTCCTTCATGTTCTCACCCAGCACGAACTGGTTGCCCAGCTCCTTCATCGCACGGCGGACGGCAGCACGGATGACTGGCTCGCCCAGCCGCTTGATCGCGCCGCGGACTGCGTCGAGCGGGCCTTTGCTCACAGATGCTTCCAACACCGACTGGGTCATGGAGAGCGCAAAGGTGCTGGCGTTGACCAGTGTGTTTTCGGACTTGCCGAAATGTTCGCGCCAGTTGGCGGGCGAAATCTTGTCTTCGATCAGGTCATCGATGGTCTCGGCATCGGGCACGCGTAGCAAGGCTTCGGCCAGCGTCATCAACGCCAGCCCTTCGTCGCTCGACAGGCCGTATTGGCCCAGAAAGCTCTCCATCAGCGTCGGCCCCGATGCGGCGCGAACATCCTCGATCACACGGACAGCGCGCGCGCGGATGCGGGTGCGTAGCTCGGGCGAGGGGGCATGACGGGTTGTCAGATAATCGAGTACCACCGTTTCATCGGCACGGTGATGGGCGCGCACCGCATCGCGCAGCGCAAGCAGTTCGGTCATGGCAAGGGCTCTAATCTATACAAAAGACGATCGTCCGGGGACATCTAAAGGGTCCGCCAATACAGCAATTTGATCGCTTTTGAAGCGTTGCGTTTGGTCGAAGATTGCCAGCACGGTTTTCAGGCGGTAGCCGGAAATCCAGGAGCGAGATCGTGCCACCCGACTCCTCGAATTCCGCTTTTGCCGGAGGACAGTGTCGCGCTGTATCGGTTGCTCAGATGATGCCCACTTCCTTGCCGGCAGCTTCGAATATTCCCAGAACCTGCGTCACCTGCTCGCTGGTGTGCTCTGCGCACAACGAGCAGCGCAGCAGGGTCATTCCGGCAGGGGTAGCCGGCGGGCGGGCCAGGTTGACGTAAACCCCGCGCTCCAGCAGCGCCTGCCACATCTGCGCGCCATTCAGCAAATCGGTCATGATCACTGCGATGATGCCGCTCTGCGCTTCGGGCGTGCCAAGCTTGAAGCCCAGATCGCGCAGGCCCTGGTGCAGCCGCCTGGAATTTTCCCAAAGGTGCGCGCGCTTGTTGCCCGCATACATCAGCTTGCGGATGCTGGTCGCTGCGGTGGCGACCACCGATGGCGGCAGGCTGGCGGTGAAAACATAGGGGCGGCAGACGAGGCGCAGCACTTCGAACTTGGGGTGGTTGGAGACACAGAAGCCGCCGACCGTGCCGATCGACTTGCTGAACGTACCGATGATGAAATCGACGTCATCCATCACGCCAGCCGCCTCGGCCACGCCGCGTCCGTTTTCGCCGATAAAGCCCATCGAGTGTGCCTCGTCGACCAGTATCATCGCGCCGGCAGCCTTCGATACCGCGACCATTTCCTTGAGCGGCGCGACATCACCGAGCATCGAATAGACGCCCTCGAGCACGACGAGCTTGCCCGCTTCGGGCGGAAGCCGCTTCAGCCGTTTTTCGAGCGCCTCGACATCGTTGTGGCGGAAGGCGACGATCTGCGCATTGCCGAGCGCGCAGCCATCGTAGATCGAGGCATGGCTGTCGGTATCGAGGATGATATAATCCTCCTTGCCCGCCATCGTTGATATGATCCCCAGATTGGCCTGATAGCCGGTGGAAAAGACCATTGCATGGTCCATTCCATAAAACTCTTTGAGCGCCTCTTCGCAATCGCGATGCCCCGCGTAGGTGCCGTTGAGCACGCGGCTGCCGGTGGTGCCTGATCCGAAATCATCGAGCGCCGTTTTGCCCGCCTCCAGCACATCGGGGTCGAAGGTCATGCCCATATAATTATACGTACCCAGCAGGATCGTTTCCTTGCCGTTGCACATCGCCACGGTGGGCGATTTGACCGATTCCATCACCAGCGAATACGGATCGCGCACCCCGGTGGAAAGCAGCGCTTCGCGCTCGCCGATCAGGGCGTCGAACTTTGAGAACAGGTCGGTCATGGGTGTAATCTCTGTTGGGGCGCGGGGAAAGGGGGGCGGGTATGGGGACGCATAGGGGTGGGGCCCAGACGCGGAGGCTCAGGGGTAGGCTCAGGCGGTCAGCTTCTCGACCGCATCGACAAGCTGGCCAACGGTTTCGATTTCGGCCTGCATGTTCATGGTGATGATGATGTCGAACTCATCCTCTACGGCTGCGACGAAATCCATGACGGTCAGGCTGTCCCATTCCAGATCACCAGCAAAGGTTGTGCTGTCGCTCAGTGCCACGCCCTTTTTGTTAAAGGGTTCGATCTGCGCGGTGATGCGATCGTTGGTGGCGGTGCGGTCGGTCATGGGTTGGTCTCTCGCTGATCTTTTTCGACTTTAGCCTTGCCGCGCGATTGCGGCACAAACGCGGCACGATGGCGGAGCCTGGAAGGCAGTGCGGCGGCGCTTGTCAAGCACGGTGCGACTGTGTCATTAAATTGTAATGGAACAGGGGGCATTCATCGAGCGAATCGATACACCGCAACCGGCGGCGACAAACCCATGGCCGCAGACGCCGTGTACGTTTTCTCCGCATGCCATTCATCTGGTGCGCACCGCTGTGCAGACCAATCTTTCGCTCAGCCAGATGGCCGATCAAAAGGCCAGCATCCTGATGGGCGCGACGTTTGTGGTGTTCACCATTTCTGTCAGCCAGGCGCGCAGCGGCAATTTCACGTTGTCGTTGAGCGTGCTGGCGCTGTTTGCGTTTCTCTCGGCGATGTGCGCGGTGTTTGCGGTGCTGCCGGCAGTGCGCGGTGGTACCTCACCGGTCCATCCCGACCAGATGATGGATGCCAACTTCATGTTTTTCGGCGTTTTTTCCGGGATGTCCGAACGCGAATTTGCTGACAAGGTGATCGATCAACTCCACCTGGACGAAACCATCTTCCGCACCATGTTGCGCGATATCTACCAGAACGGCCAGGTGTTGCAGAAAAAGAAATACCGCTATCTTGGCCTCGCCTATCGCATATTCCTCGCCGGACTGGTGCTGACATTCCTGACCTTTGTGGGCGAACTGACGTTGGGGCGGTCCTTGTTCTAGCCGTTTTTTTGCGGGTAGATCGCGGTGCCAACATCGTTCTCGCGCGGAGCATTGCCCGGCGCCGAGCCGCACGGCATGATGACTTTTGGGGGCAAGATGCAAAACAGGACGTTCCGGCAAAGCCCGATCCGGGGTTTGCGTTAAATGCCGTCCACATGATCCGCACCACAGAGATCATGACGCTGCAACTCGGCCAGATGGCCGACCAGAAGGCCAATATCCTGATGGGTGCAACCTTTGTCGTGTTCACGCTGGCGGTGGGTCAGACGACGGCGGGCTAAGTGTCGTTGCCGTTGACAGTTCTGGCGTCGTTTTCGTTTTTGCCGGCGCTGCTCGCGGTCTTTGCGGTGCTGCCCTCGATTGGCGGCGGCAAGCCACCTGCCAACCCCAACCTGCTGTTCTTCGGTACGTTTTCACACATGAGCGAAACCGAATTTGCCGATCAGATGGTGGCCATGCTGCGCGACGAGGAAAGCATGTACCGTTTCATGTCGCGTGACATTCACCAGAACGGGCTGGCGCTGCAGCACAAGAAATACCGCTTTTTGGGCTATGCCCATCGGCTGTTCGTGATCTATCTGTGCCTTACGTTTGCGCTGTTTGCGCTCGAGACCATAATCGGCCGTGCGCTTATTTGATCCACCCTTGCGCGCGATACCAGCGCGCGGTGTTCGCAAGCCCTTGCCGCGTTGGAATATCGGGATACCACAGATCACGGGGCGGACGGTGTGCGCGGTCTGCGGTCCAGTCGCTATGCGCCAGATAGCGGGCGCGGTCGGGGGTCAGCTTGGCCTTGCCGCCACGCAACAGCCGGTCGCCGCGCGCCGCCATATACAGCGCCAGTTTAGGCGCATGCAGCGTGCGCACCTTGCGGCCCACAGCCTCGCCCAATGCATCGGCGAACCCGGCATGGCTCCACCCCTGGGGTTCGCCATCATCGACCTCATACACCGCATGTATATCGCCTGCGCCTGCCGCCAGCCCGACCAGAAGCCGC
>JBBQXX010000166.1:0-5915 GCA_038209235.1 Sphingomonadales bacterium
AAGGAAGAAGTATGACTGACACAATTCACGACATCGTCGATACGGCCGTTGCGGCTGGATCGTTCAAGACGCTTGTCGCTGCTGTCACTGCCGCAGGTCTCGTTGACACCCTTAAGGGGGAAGGGCCCTTCACGGTTTTTGCGCCGTCGGATGACGCGTTTGCCGCCCTGCCTGCCGGAACAGTCGATGATCTGGTCAAGCCTGAGAACAAGGAAAAACTGACCGCAATCCTGATGCTTCATGTGCTTCCGGGGAAGGTGATGGCCAGCGATGTCGCTGGTAAGGTCATGGACCCGGCAACTGCCGGCGGTGCCACGGTTCATGTCGATGGCACTCACGGTGTGACCGTCGACGGCGCCAAGGTTGTGACGGCTGACATCAATTGCTCGAACGGCGTCATCCACGTCATCGATGCGGTGCTGCTGCCAAAGGGCTGAATGTGCACAAACGCACGACCGGGGGCACCTGTGCCCCCGGTCGTGCAGTTTGGAGCGGACTAAAATTTGTATGAATAATCGGGATTTCCCATCGGTTTGAATTTATGATCCAAGCATCAGGTCGGCTTTTGGGGGCCAGCGGCTGGACGCAGATTTTATTCGATGGAATTGCGCGAGCGGGCCGCGACCCATGTTTGGCGGCCAAGGTTGCCCGAACTGTTGGAATGGCAGCCACTGTCCGCACTGCGACGAAGGTTCGATGGTCGCAACGCCATCTTGCGACGGGTAGCGCAGCCCCCGGCCAGGTTGCAGGTCATCAGCCCGATATTCTTTCAGGGCCAATATTCTGCCTGGCCCAATCCGCTCTCGGGCACGTATGGAGACTGGCTTTTGGAACCGCTGCCAGTGACCCCACCTATTGAGGGTTCGTTGCCCATCTCGCGACCCGTGGGCAGCGGGTCGATCAGGTGCAGGTCTGGAACTCCATTCGTATGGAGAATTTGAGCTTGGAAAAAAGGGGGGCGCTGCCCACCGGGCAACCCAGCCCCAAGGTAGTAAAGCGGCGCAGCCAATGAAAGAAATATCGGGGGCGGATCGATCGGCGTCGTCTGGTCTTCATCGACGAGGCCTGAGCCAAAGCCAACCTGCATGTCCTGAGTTCGGTTGAAGGAGTCCCGCTGCGTGGCCGGGCACCCAAAGTACAGCGGCTCCATGCCTAGTGGATTGATTCTGACATTCGACTCCCGCGTGCGGTCAGGTCCCACTTCGAATGTCAAAATCATGAAATTCACCAGAAACATACATTTACTGGTGGTTCTGGTGATTGGGACATTTGCTCCAGCCCAAGCCGGATGGTGATGCAAATGTCAGAATAGGACCACTAGGTGCCTTATGGTCAGCGGAAGACAATGAACTTGCTCGCCGCCTTGCGCCGCGACCGTATCGATGCCCGTCCGGCATTGGGACGACGCGCCGAATCATCCGGTGCCTGCGCTCCCAGCAAGCCCTGTGCAAGCCCTGTGGAAGCCGCGTGCCTGCCTGTTGGCACGATTACCTGACCGAACCGTTCGCAGCATAAACGCTGCGGTAATTACCCACGTCCCGCAGTGAGCTCTCAGGCGGAGACGGTGCTGAGGATGGTGTTGAAGGGATTGGCGCCCGCCAGTCGCGCGGTGTCGATGGTGGTGCGCAGATCAGCTTCAGCATCGGCGGCCCATTTGGCGCGATAGCCGTTGGTGACCTTGCGCTGGATGACGCTGGGTCTCAGCGCACGCTCGCTGACATTGTTGGTGGCGTCGACTTTGCCGGGGAATTCGCAAAATGTGAGCAGCTGATCACGCGCGCGCCTGATTTGCCCGAGCAGCTCGTAGGCCAGTTCGCAGTCGGTAGCAGTGGCGAGGATAGCATCGAGGTCGCGCATCAGCTTGCGCCTTCTGCCTTTGATCGTGGCGGTGGCGAGCTTTGTAATGTCGCGGGCAAAACCGAAGGCACGATCCAGCCAGAGTTTGACCAGAGTTTGACCAGAGTTTGAGGCGCATGCCGATAAGGTCGGTGCCATGCTTCTCGACGAAGCGCGCTTTGCGGTCGAGATGGGCAAGGCATGTCTGGTGATGTTGCCCACGCCTTTGCTGGCCGGAATAGCGATCCGATATCCACACGTCAGGCTGGTGCCCGGCCATAATGTCGCGCACGACCTGGGCGGCGCGGCTGAAAGCGGCGCTATGAACGACCGCATCGGGCGCGCAGAAGACCCATTGATAACCGTTGCAGCCGTCGATCCGCATTCCGGCTTCGTCGCATGCCACAACCTGTGCGCGGCGCAAGGCCACCAGGGCATCGTCGCGTTTGGCGGCAAAGACCGGCGCTGTTCGCTTGAACATGTTCATCAGCGCACCTTGGCTGATATCCAACCCGCACAGGTCGCGAAATACACCTTGGAGCCGTTGGTACGAAAACAGCTGGTTGGTCTTGAGGTAGAGCGCCAGCGCATGGATGCGGCGACCAAACGGCGTGCCTTGTGCCGCCTGTGGCATGGACGCCTTGGTTGCCTTGCCGCAAGTCGCGCAGCAGCACTTGAGCCTGCGGTGGCGTTTGATAACCGGCTTAACTGGCGGCAGGTCGATCTCGTCATATTCGCCAATCACCTCGCCATGCGCATCCTCGCCAAATGGCGGGCCGCAATGCTGGCAGTGCCCCGGGTGATGGTCCTCGTATGCATCGGGTTCCTCGGCCAGTGCGCGGGCGTGCCCCTTATGCCCAGGCCTGGCACCACCGGGCCGCGAGCCTTCCCGGTTGCCCTTCTGGTCGGTCGATGGCGGCTTTGATGATGTCCGCGATGTCTTGCCCGGGCAATTCAGTCCCAGCAGAAGATCAATCAACTCAGGCTTCGTAAGCCGCTTGAGGTCCTCGCGATTCATGGAGAGTTTGAATCACAACGCCACCCGCCTGGCAAGGGGGTGAGTAACTACGTCTTGCCAACTGAGGCGCATGGGTTCCTGCAATGTCTTAATGTCGCGCAGCACTCTATCGACGGGTGTCATATATTCCTTCTTGCTTTCTTTTAAGCAGATAGCAAGCGCGGCTGGGGTGCGACACTCTATGCGTCATTTTTCAAACTGAGACACTATTCAAACCCCAATCCGTTTGCCATGTTGCCTCAATACGCCACGCTGCTGTCCACCCCACACGGGTCACGATCTTCAAGCCTTGGGCTAACTCGCCAACTGTCGCAAATAATCTGACGACGAACACTACAGGCCGGCAAAGCTCACCACCCTACCTCAGGCCTACCTCAGGCCAAAAAAATCGATTGGCTGATATTCCATTTTGCCCTAAAGAAAGTGCCGGATCGCAAAAAAACACTCGCCGTTTTGTTGATGGGGGGAAGTATGAAAGCGATACCGTTTGCCCGAATCGCGCTGCCAGGCGCACTGGCTTTCTTGACCGTGGCCTTTGTCGCAGATCGCGCGCTTGAAGCGGCCGACCACTTTGATCCGCCCGCCCGAACAGGCTCAGACACCAACACCGCCGGCTTTGACGTGGCAGCCGACATCGCCGACATCTATGCCTTCCATGATGCGTCCAATGTCTTTCTGGCGATCAGCTTTGGCGGCCCATCGGCGACCACGCTGCCCGGTTTCTATGATCCAGATGTGCTTTATACGATCAACGTGTCGAACGCCGGCACGCGCACCGACATCGAGTTTCCGATCGAGATCCGGTTCGGGCGGGACGGCACCAGCCCCGGCATCGAGGTTCGCAACCTTCCGGGGGTTGGCGTGATCCAGGGTCCTGTCGAGCGCAATCTGCTCACCAGCAATGGCATCATGGTGCGCGCCGGGCTGTTTGATGATCCGTTCTTCTTCGACCCGCAGGGACTGCGCGAATCGCGCGCCACCGGCAACCTGTCGTTCAACAACATGCGCAACCGGTTCGCCAATCTCAACTCGACCTTCGTCATCGTGGCAATCCCGCGTGGGCTGATCGACCGGGGCCAGCCGCTTGATGTCTGGTCGTCGTCGGCACGGATCAGGGGATAAGCACATGACCAGAACCATTCCAACGCTCATGCTCGCCTCCACGCTGGCACTGTCTTTTGTCCTGGCCGGTTGTAACGAATCGTCTTCACCGGCTCCAGCGGCAGTTGTTGTGCCGCCGATAGCAGGCCCTGCACCAACACCGGCCCCCACGCCGCCTGCAACAGCAGCGAATTTCGATGTGGCGCCTTGCCTCAACCAGATGGTGGTGCCGGGTCGTACTGTTGCCGATCTGGTGGTGCCCGATGTGCTCAGGCTCGATCTCAATCAGGCGGCCGGCTTTCCGAACGGTCGCCGTTACCTCGATCCGGTGATCGACGTTACGCTGGCGGTGATCTTCCTTGATCTGAGGCGCCACCCCGCCACCACCTTTGCTGCAATCCCGGTCAACCCGAACGGCATCGATCAGCCATTGCCCACCACCTTCCCGTTCCTGGCAAGGCCTTTGGGCAATCCTCCGACATCGGGTGGCTCTGGCACCCGCTTCCAGTTCCGCAGCGATCCGGCATCGGCCTATACGCGAGTCGATCGTGCCGGCATGCCTGCGGTTTCGACCGCACTCATCTCGGGCAATCCCAACAAAAACGCCTATAATGACGACAATCCGGGGATTGATGCGACCGGCAGATGGGTGCCCGAACTTGCCGGCACGCTGACTATTCTCACCAATGCGCTGGCCGATGACTTTACCCGGCTTGGTCTCACCATCTGCGCGCGGCCGATTTGATCACCGCGGTATCGGTATGACCTCGGTAGCCGCGAGGGCGCGTCCAGCGGCGCTGAAATGGGGTATCATGGCGTTGCTGGCGCTCGCTGCTCTGTGGGCAGTCGAGCGCCTCGTAACCCGCGACAGCGCACCGTCGGTGCAAGTCTGGGAAGACTCGCCATTTTCAGGGAGTGGCCCGCCGCGTTCCTACACTGAAGCACTGGCGCGCGCCGATGGGGCGATCAGCAACGCGCGCGCCGCAGCAACAGCGGGCAGCGACCAGTGGCTGATGCATGAAATCCTTGCCGGCGAGTATCTGGCTCGCGCGCAGCTGTCGGGTTCGTATGACGATTATGTTGCCGCTGAACGCGCGCTCGATGCGGCGTTCAAGGTCGCCGCGCCGGGCAGCGGTCCGCACATGATGCGCGCGTCGCTCAACTTCAGCATGCACCGCCTCGCCGGTGCCGAAGCTCAGCTTGCGGCGATGGACGGCTATGCCGTGCCGCCCGACCCGGGCGACCGCGCCGAAATAGCCGCGATGCGCGGCGACATCGCGCTCTACAGCGGCCAATTGCAGGGGGCACTCGACAGCTATGACCGCGCCGACGCTCTGGTGCCAGGCGCTGCCGGCTTCCGCCGCGCGATCTACGCCGCCAGGACGGGGGACACCGATGGGGCCGACGCGTATTTTGTCGAGGCCGAACGCGGGTTCCGCACCCCGACCCAGCAGACCCGATCCTATATGGAACTCCAGCGCGGCATACTCGATCTCGATCGGGGCCAGCTTGACGATGCCATGGCGCATTTTCGAAGCGCCGACCGCATGTTTCCGGGGCGGTGGCTGATCGAGGAGCATATCGCCGAGGTGCTGAACCTGCAGGGCAAGACCCGCGAGGCCGAAAAGCTGTATCGTGATATCGTCCGCCGCACCGGCCACCCCGAATTCATCGACGCGCTGGCAGGCATGGCCGAAGCGCGCGGTGATGCGGCGGGCGCCCGGCGGCTGTATGCCCAGGCAGGCACGATCTGGACCCGGCGCCTGAAGCAATTTCCCGAGGCCACATACGGCCACGCGATCGACCATTGCGTGGCAAAACGCGATTGGCCGTGCGCGCTGCGGCTGGCGCAGCAAAACCACAAGGCCCGCCCCTATGGCGAGGCCAAGATCGCACTGGCGCGCGCGTTGCTCGGCAATGGCCGCGTCGCAGAGGCCCGCGCCATGATCGAGACGGTGCT
>JBBQXX010000167.1:0-5902 GCA_038209235.1 Sphingomonadales bacterium
GGCAGGCCAAGCACATGCTCGGCGACGATGTTGCGCTGGATTTCCGATGTGCCGCCGCCGATGGTGGCCGAAAAGCTGTTGAGATAGCTGCGGTGCCAATATCCGTTGTCCACCGCATTGGGATCATCGACATAATAGCCGCCGCGCGTGCCCTGAAAGCCGATGGAAAATTCGGTCAGTTCGCGGATCATCTCGGTACGCGCCAGCTTGTTCATCAGCGCCAGACCCATCGGTCGGTCCTGCACCAGCGGCCCCATCCGGCGGCGCTGGTTGTTGAGGTTGAGCGCCTGGATATCGATCATGAAATCGACCATCTTGTCCTTCATCACCGGATCATCGAGCAGCGGTTTGCCGCCGCGCTGCGAATGCCGCGCGAGTTCGACCACGCCCATTGCATCGAGCTCCTTGAGGAAATAGCCGCCGGCCAGGTTGACCTTGGCGCCACGCTCGTATTCCAGCGTCTTCATCGCGATTTTCCAGCCATCGCCCTCGCCGCCCATCAGGCAGTCTGCCGAGATGCGCGCATCGGTAAAGAAGCACTGGACAAAGCCATATTCGCCGGTGAGTTTCTTGATCCGCCGAGTCTCGATCCCCGGCGCGTGCATCGGCGCGAGGAAGAAGCTCAGCCCTGCGTATTTGTTTGGCCCCTCATTCGAGGTGCGCGCGAGCAAGATCATATATCTGGCGCGGTCGCCCAGCGAGGTCCATATCTTGGAGCCATTGAGCACATAATCATCGCCGTCCTTGACCGCCTTCAGCTGGGCATTGCCAAGGTCGGAGCCGTTCTCAGGCTCGGAAAATCCCTGACACCAGATATCCTCTGCGTTCAGCATACCTTTGATATATTTGTGCTTCTCCTCCTCGCTGCCGATATCGAGGATTAGCGGTCCGGCCCAGCCGATGCCGATCGCATTGAGCATGATCGGCCCGTCATATTTCTTCATGCATTTGGTCGCGATGCGCTGGAAATCGGGATGCAGCCCGCCGCCGCCATAGGCTTTTGGCCAGCTCGCGCCCAGATATCCCGCCTCATAAACCTTGCGCTGCCAGTCGCACAGGAATGCAAACTGCTGATCGGTGCTGACCTCCATAAAGGTCAGCGGCAGCATGAAGCCTGGATCCTTGGGGGTATTCTCCCGGAACCAGGCATCGGCCTGAACCTCGTAATCGGCCAATTCGGCGGCGGTCGGGCGCGATGACATCATCTCTCTCCTGGAAGCACGGTCGGTGGGCGCAACGGGATTCGCGCTAGTTTAATCGTTCGGTTAAACGGGGTATGAAGGGCGGTGTGGCGCTTGTCCAGATGTTAGAGTGATCCGCGCGCGCCTGCGCCGTTTTCCGGCGAAAGCCAGGAATCCAGAGCGACTACGGCGCAACCTGAATCCTGAACTCCGGCGTTCGCCGAACACCGGATTTGGGTTACGCGAAAGGGCGGCAGAAGGATTGCGCACGATACCGCGTCACCGTTCCAAACTCGGCGCGATCTTTCAAGAGTACCCGCAGCAGCGCGACCCCCTTCTCGCTCGGCATGGCTACCCGGCGCGCTGATCGCGGCACCGTCTGCTTCGCAGTCGCCAGCACGACCTCAACCGGAGCGCCTTTGCTATCCCGGTCGCTCTCGACAAACGCGACGTTGGTTTTGTTGTCGAACACGGTCAGCGACCAGTAATGCCCCGGCACGGGGTGGGCATGAACCTTGAGCGGGCCTTTGGTGAGATCGAAGGCGCAGACCGAATAGGCAAGGTCCGGGCTGGGCCGCACGATGGTCTGCCGCTCGGCGGTCACCAGCCGCGTGTGCGTCATCCGGTTGACACCCGTTTGCTCTGACAGCCGATCCCATGCACGGCCCATGATAAACTGGGGCGTTGCGGCCAGCGTCAGATACCAGCCTGCAAACGCGGCGATTGCGGCGAGCAGCAACGGGCCAATCCAGCGCGTCACGAACGGCACTCCAACCGCTCGATCCGCGGCAGCGCTACGCTCCCGCGCTGACCCAGCAACCGCGCCGAAGGGTGATACGCGCGCAACGTCAGTTCAAAGCCTTGGTCGTCGGGCATCGCAATCCAGCGGGCATCGGTCTTGTCACGCCCGATCTCAACCTGCCAGTCGTTGGCTTCTGCCGGGCTGAGCGCGGCGCTCCCCAGCGAATGGCTGCTCGCCCGATTGGCGATCAGATAGCCCTTGCTGTCGTACAGCGTCAGGCTCCACCAGCGCGCATCCATCGCCCCGCCCGATACGCGGTAGCGGCATTTGCCGGTGAGCGTTCGACCCGTAATGTCGGTTGCGGCGTTGAAGTATATCGCCTCGCGCTCGGGCAAGGCCAGCAGGCCACGCAGCGCCACCGAGGCGCCGGTGGCGACGCTGGCATCGGTTGTGCCGACGTTCTGCGCGGTGCGCCAAGCGCCGTTGATGATGCCATTGGCCGCAAAGCTCTGCCGCAACTGCAGGACGGCGAGCCCGATACCCAGCGCCAGCCCGGCAACCATCATCAGCCCGTAACGATACCCGCTGCGCATCCCGCTCTCCTGTTTTGGCACAGGCTATGCCGCATGGTGGCGGGTAAAGGCAAGGTTGATCAAGCTTCTCCCCTCTCGCATGCGGGAGGGGCAGGTTCAGCTTGCTTAACCGGGGTGGGCCGGGGGCACGACACTGCGTTCAGGCCCACCCCGGCTTCGGATTGGCCTCAGCTGCCCCGCCACCATTCGCTGCGCGAACGGTCCCCCTCCCCGGTTCGGGGAGGAGTTTGCACGTACCAATTAATCCTTGCGCAACGCCGCCTGCGCCGCCGCCAGCCGTGCAATCGGCACGCGATAGGGCGAGGCGCTGACGTAATCGAGCCCGACGCTCTCGCAAAACGCGATGCTGGCCGGGTCGCCGCCATGTTCGCCGCAGATGCCCAGCTTGACGTCGGGCCGGGTCTTGCGACCCTTGGCCACCGCGATCTCGATCAACTGGCCGACGCCTTCGATATCCAGGCTGACGAACGGATCGCGCGCAAAAATGCCCTTGTCGACATATTGCGTCAGGAACCGCCCGGCATCATCGCGGCTGACACCCAGCGTGGTTTGCGTCAGATCGTTGGTGCCGAAGCTGAAGAACTCGCCGACCTCGGCAATTTCGTCGGCCATCAAGGCAGCGCGCGGCAGCTCGATCATCGTACCGACCAGATAGGTGATCCGCCGCCCCTTCTCGGCAAACACCATTTCAGCTGCGGTATCGACCACCTTTTTCATCAGCTCCAGCTCGCGCCGGGTAGCGACCAGCGGGATCATCACTTCGGGGATCGGCGCATCACCGCTGGCGGTGGCGACATCGCACGCCGCCTCGAAGATCGCCCGCGCCTGCATCTCGTAGATTTCCGGGTAGGTGACCCCCAGACGGCAACCGCGATGACCCAGCATCGGGTTGAACTCATGCAGTTCGTTGGCCCGGCGCTTGAGCACCTCAATGCCAACGCCTGCTGCCTCGGCGACCTCGGCAAACTCGTTCTCGCTGTGCGGCAGGAATTCGTGCAGCGGCGGATCGAGCAGACGAATGGTGACAGGAAGACCCGCCATCACCCGGAAAATGCTGTGAAAATCGGCGCGCTGTTCGGGCAACAGCTTTTCCAGCGCGGCGCGCCTGCCCGCTTCGTCCTCGGCCAGGATCATCTGGCGCACATTGGCGATCCGGCTGGCTTCGAAAAACATATGTTCGGTGCGGCACAGGCCGATGCCTTCTGCGCCAAAATCGCGCGCGACACGGCAATCTTCGGGGGTTTCGGCATTTGTGCGCACCTTTAGGCGGCGGACCTTGTCGGCCCAGCCCATCAACACGCCGAAATCGCCGACCAGTTCGGGCTGCACCGTGGCAACCGCGCCCATCATCACTTCGCCCGTGGAGCCATCGATGGTGATGATATCGCCCTCGCGCAGCTCGCGCGTGCCAATCCGCAACAGCTTTTGCCGGGTATCGATCGACAGCGTGCCCGCGCCGGAAACGCAAGGCCGGCCCATGCCGCGCGCCACCACCGCAGCGTGGGATGTCATGCCACCGCGCGCGGTCAGGATGCCCCTGGCGGCGTGCATGCCGTGGATATCCTCGGGGCTGGTCTCGATCCGCACCAGGATCACCGCATCACCCATTTCGTTGCGACGCTCGGCGGTGTCGGCGTCGAACACGATGACGCCGCTGGCCGCGCCCGGCGATGCCGGCAGACCCCTGGTCAGCACATCGCGCACCGCATCGGGGTCCAGCGAGGGATGGAGCAGCTGGTCGAGCGCCATCGGATCGACGCGCAGGATCGCTTCCTGTTCGGTGATCATGCCCTCGCCCGCCATATCGACCGCGATGCGCAGCGCCGCCTTGGCGGTGCGCTTGCCCGAGCGGGTTTGTAGCATCCACAGCTTACCGCGCTCGACGGTGAACTCGATGTCCTGCATATCGCGATAGTGGCGTTCCAGAATGTCGAACACCCGCGCCAGCTCGGCGTAGGTTTGGGGCATCGCCTCTTCCATGCTCAGCGGCTTGGCATTTGCCTCCTCGCGCGCCGCCCTGGTCAGATATTGCGGGGTGCGGATGCCCGCCACCACATCCTCGCCCTGCGCGTTGATCAGGAACTCGCCGTAATACAGGTTCTCGCCGGTCGAAGGATTGCGCGTGAACGCCACCCCGGTCGCCGATGTGTCGCCCATGTTGCCAAACACCATCGCCTGCACATTGACCGCAGTGCCCCATTCGGCGGGAATATCGTTGAGGCGGCGATAGACCTTGGCGCGCTCGGACTGCCACGATCCGAACACCGCAGCGACCGCGCCCCATAGCTGGTCATGCACATCCTGCGGGAAAGGCTTGCCCCATTCTTCCTGCACCAGCGCCTTGTACTGGCCAACCAGCGCGCGCCAATGCTTGGCTTCCATCTCGGTATCGAGGAAAAAGCCATTGTCTTCCTTGATGATTTCCAGTGCCTCTTCAAACGCGCCATGGTCCAGACCCAAAACCACATCCGAATACATCTGGACGAAGCGGCGGTAGCTGTCCCACGCAAAGCGCTCATCGCCCGAGGTGATCGCGAGGCCCTCGACGGTTGCGTCGTTGAGGCCAAGGTTGAGCACGGTGTCCATCATGCCGGGCATCGACACGCGCGCCCCCGAGCGCACCGAGACCAGCAGCGGATCGGCCGGATTGCCGAAATTCTTGCCGGTGACCTGCTCGATATGCTTCAAGCCCTCGGCGACTTCGGCCTTCAGGCTGTCGGGGAAGATCTCGCCATCCCTGTAATAGCGGGTGCACATCTCGGTGCTGATTGTGAACCCCGGTGGCACTGGCAGACCGATCGAGGCCATGCCATCAAGGTTTGCGCCCTTGCCGCCCAGCAGGTTCTTGTCGAGCGCCTGCGCTGTATTGGACCCGCCAACGCTGGCATCGCCTCCGAAGCGATATACGTATTTGGTCATGATAATCCCTAGCCCTCGATCTTCGAGAAGTCTGCGACCCTGTGCACCGCCGACCGGAACCGCGCCAGCAACGCCAGCCTGCTGGCGCGCTTGGCCGGATCGGCATCGTTGACGGTAACGTGATCAAAAAAAGCATCGATCGGCGCGCGCAAAACCGCCAGCGCGGCCATCGCACCTTCGAAATCCTCGGCATCGATCGCGGCCACCGCGAGAGGCTCTGCCGCATCGAGCGCTTCGATAAGCGCGGCTTCGAACCCCTCTCCCTCCGGGAGAGGGAGGGGGCCACCGGGCGCAGCCGGGTGGGAGGGTGAGGTTGCCGCGAAGGAAGGCGCATCACCCTCACCCCGCAGCGCTGACGCGCCTTGCCCCTTTCCCTGAGGGAGAGGGGAGAAACCCTCTTTCTTAAGAATATTCGCCGCGCGCTTGTACCCGGCGAGCAGATTGCCCCCCTCGCCCGTCTCGACAAA
>JBBQXX010000168.1:0-5853 GCA_038209235.1 Sphingomonadales bacterium
ACCGAACTGCGGCTGATCCTGATTGCGATGAGCCTTGCCATGTTTACGGTCAGCCCGAAGGCGGTGTGGGGGACGGGTTTGTCGGCGTTCGACCTGTTCATTTGCGGGCTGGGCGCCGGAATGCTGATCCTGTTCGTGATCCAGACCACCGTCACCGGACGCAAGCTGCATGCGCTGAGAAAATAAACCCGGTCAGAAAATGCCGAGGAATTTCTTGCGGTCTTTTTTGCCGGCTTCAGCGCTTTTGCCGTCACCTGTGTCATCGCGCGGCTTGCCCTTGGTGGTGCGCTGACCGGCGGCAGTTGCGCCCTGCAGCACTGGACCGCACGCTGCCGATTTGGCATCGCCGACATCGACGAATGCCAGCAACGCAGCCGGGGGTGCGGCCAGAATGGCAAGGCCAAGCCCGGCCCCTGCGCGCCCCAGCAGCTCGGGGCTGATCACGTCAAGCGACGGTTGCGAGAAATAGCCGCCAACGCCCACCGGGGATTGCGCCGAGATCAGGCTGAATTTCTTGCCATCTGCGCGGAAGGCCAGATCCATGCGTTCGGTGGCAAAGCTGAAGCCACCACGCCCCACAATAACATTTTTCGATGTATCGATCAGGATCGGGTCGGCAGCCGCCGCGCCGTTGCGTACGGTGAAAGCGACCAATCCGCAGTTGATCTGCACCGGCTCCTTCAGCTTGTCCTCGAACATCTTCTGGACGAAGGTACCAAGATCGAGCTCGGCCAACTGGACGTTGCGCGTCCAGAAGGTGCCCTTGGGGATAACAAAGGCGATCCGTCCCGATGAAGTGGCCAGCGAATCGTGCAAGGCATCGCCATCGCCGGTCAGCTGGATGCGGCCCTTCACCGTTCCGGTAGTGCCCGCCTCTGCCACACCAAAGCCGCTGAGCAACCGTGCCATAGGGGTGGCCCCCAGCCGGATGTCATAGCGCGTTCGCGCCGGACGGCGGCGCCAGTCGATGTTGATGTCCGATGTCAACTTGCCGCGCGCCATGGTCATGACCAGCGGCGACAGCTTGAGCAGCCCATCATCCAGCGCCATAGTGACCGATATATCGCTGATCGGTACGCTGTCCGACCGCAAGCGCCCGGCACGAAAGCGGACATCGGCATCGAACACGCGCAGCCCCTCGGCGCGCAGGCTGGCGTTGGGCAAAAGCCGCGCAGGCGCAGCGCCGGTTGCCGCCGCTGCGGCCTGAACACCTCTGGCAGCAACGATATCAGGATTATAGCCAATAAACGGCGCGACATCGATGATATCGAGCGTCTTTGTCGCCAGATCGGCATCGATGTGCACCCGGGCCTTACCCATATCGACGTCCATTTTGCCCGCGATATCGCTGGCGCCGAATTTGCCGGTCATATCGGTGAAGCGGTAAAGACGGTCCTGCTTCACCAGTTGCGCCTTCAGTTGATAATCACGGGTGCGTGGTATCACCACGCCGATAATTTCCATGAGTTCAGCAGCATTGCGCCCGCGCGCGCTCGTCGCCAGCGGCACGCCTTCGATCTCGGCCAGGCTTGGCAGCGTTCCCGAGACGTCGATGACGTTATTGGCGGCCCTGGCTCGCAGCTCCAGCTTGTTCTGGCCGCGCCGGGCGGTGGCATTGGGGCTGAGCAAAGCGCCAGTCAGCGTAAAGGGCGTGTCGCGCAACTGCCCGTCGCCGGTGAATCGCACCGCCTCGCCGATGTTGGCATCCTTTGAGACCACAGAGGCGAAGTCGAGATCGGTGAGCAGTTGCATTACCGGGTCGCGATAACGCAAGCTGGTGCCGCGCAATGTCGCGCGCTCGATCGTTGGCAGGTCGAGCGGCTTGGCGTCTTCATCGGTGGCGAACGTCCAGGTGTTGGCGGTGCCCTTGGCATTCCATTCCAGATCGATCGCCCCATCTGTCAGGTTGAGCCAGTGCAACCGCGTTTTGCCGAACATCAACGATAGCGGCGCGATCCGTGTATCGATCTTGCGGGCCGAAAACAGGTTCGGGCGGCTTGCCCAGGCCGGGTTGGATACGGTCAGACCCTCGGCGAGAAACTTGATCTGGAACGGCGCGAAATAAAGCTGGAAGTCGCCTTTGACCGCAACTTTCCGTTCGGTCAGCGATGAGGCGATGCTCTGGGCGGGGCCCTTGAGGAACCGGCCCTTGGTGATGAACAGGATAAGCCATACGGCAAACAGCGTGCCCAGCACGCCGATTGCGATATTGCGCGCGATCCGTAACCCGCGTCGACGGCGATCCGGTTCAATGGCTGGCTGCGACGGTTCGGTTGCGGGCATGGCGTTATCAGTGTCGTGCAGTGGTCCGGTCATTATTGCGCCTTGCACGAGTTCGCCGCGACCTGTGCTGGTTCCCGTGGTCGGGAATGTGTCCGGTGCGCCAAGTCAGTATGTGTCTTAACACCATACCCCCAAGACCCCGGTTCGTTTCAGTGGCTGATACTCTTTGCCGTGATAACCAGCGGTCCTATTTATCCTTCATCACCCAAATGCCGGTCCATTCTGCCTTCGGAGGGCTGGCCTGCATGATCTGGCACCGCTCGACATAGGTTCGCGACAGACCATCGCCAGGATTGAGGCTGAGGCATTTTTCGAACCGGGCGATCGCGCCGGTCCAGTCGGCTTTGCGATAGGCGATCATGCCATCTTCGAAATGGCCGAGCACATCGCGCATCGCCGGGAAGGTCTGTGCATCGTGATAATCGAGCAGTTCGAAGACGCGCACCGGCTCGGTCTTGCCCTTGACCACCACCAGATCGATGTCGCGCATCTTGTAGGTGCCGTTGAGTTTGCTGACGGTGCTCTCGCTTGCCAAAATACGCGCCGAATAGGCTTTGCACGCGCTTTCGAGCCGCGAGGCGAGGTTCACCCCGTCGCCGATCACGGTGTAATCCATGCGCTTGGGGCTGCCGATATTGCCCGAGACGACGTTATCGGTGTGGATGCCGACACCCATATCGACCGTCTTCAGGCCCTTGGCGTTGCGCTGCACGTTCCACTCCCACAAGGTGCGGATCATGGCGATTGCGGCGCGCGCGGCGCGGTCCGGGTCGTCATCATGCGGCATCGGCAGGCCAAAGCACGCCATGATCGCATCGCCGATGAACTTGTCGAGCATGCCGCCCTGGCCGGTGATGCAATCGACCATCAGGCTGAAATATTCGTTGAGGAACGATACCGTCCCTTGCGCGCCATATTCCTCGGTGATCGTGGTGAAACCGCGCACATCGGTGAACATGATCGTGGCTTCGGCGCTGACCCCGCCGAGCAGATCGAGCGCATCGCCATCCATCATCTGCGCGGCGATGACCGGGTCCATATAACGCGACATCGTCGATTTCATGCGCTTTTCGCTGCTGATATCCTCGACCATCAGCATGGAGCCCAGCTTGCTGTCGTCGCTGTCCGATATCAGCGGCATGATCGTCAGGTTCACCGATTTGTGCACGCCGGACAGCGCGACATCGGCATCGGGGAAGATGTCGCTGGCCTTTTCCTGTTTGACCCGTTCGATGCGGTTCATGATCCAGCCACCGTCTTCGCCAAGCAGATCGGCAAGCAACTGGCCCTGCACATCGGCAGCCTTGCACGCCCAGATGCGCTCGATTGCCTGGTTGCAGGTGATCACCTTGCCCAGCGGATCAAGCGTGATCACGCCGTTTGACATGCTTTGCAGCACCGATTCGTTGTACAGCTTCATCCGCTGGACATCGTCGAACAGCTTGGAATTTTCGAGCGCGATGGCGATCTGACCGGTGAAGGTCTTGAGTTGCTGCTCATCCTTGTCGGTGAACGCACCGGTCTTCTTGTTGAGCACCTGGGTGACGCCGATCACCTCGCCCTGCTTGTTGATGATCGGCACGCATAGGATGCAGCGGGTGAAAAACCCCGTCTGGCGGTCGAACGAGGGGTTGAAGCGCAGATCGGCATAGGCGTGCGGAATGTTGAGGCTCTGCCCGCTGGTGAACACCGTGCCGGCAATCCCTGCGCCCGATGGAAAGCGGATTTCATTGACCTTGCCGCCGGCCGAGAACATCGAAAACAGCGTGTCGGTTGCCTTGTCATGGATAAAGATCGTCGCGCGCTCTGCCTCGAACATCCGCACGGTCTCGGCAACCACGCGCTGGAGCAGCCGGGTCAGATCGACTTCCGAGCTGATTTCGGAGATCATCGAGAGGAACGCCAGTTCCTTGGCGCGAACCTGCTCGATTTCCTCGATCGATTGCAGGCTTTGCAGGAACACCGTCGCCTGGCTGGTCATCTCTTCCAGTAGCGAGACATCCTCGGGGGTGAAGTCGCCGTCATGCCGGTTGAGGTTTTGCATCACCCCGATGACCCGCCCCAACGGGGTGCGAACCGGCACGCATACGATGTTGCGCGTCTTGTAGCCGGTGCGCTGATCGACCGCGCTGTTAAAACGGGGGTCGGAATAAGCATCCTCGATCAACAGCGATTCGCCGGTCTGGAAGACATGGCCTGCAACCCCCGAATTGTTGAGGATGCGGATTTCCAGCGACTGGCTGCCCTGTGCGAAACGCGAATACAGCTCGCCGGTCTTGGGGTCGTTGAGGAACAGCGTGCCGCGATCGCAGTTCAACTCGCGCGAGGTCAGCTCGACCAGCATCGCCAGAACGCCGTCGATCTGCGTCATCGTCGCGCATTTGCGCGTGACCTCAAGCAACACCTCGGTGCGGCGCAGCGCAGCAGCGCGCTGGCTCTCGGTCATCGGGCGGGTCAGCGTATCGGTCGTGGCTAGAGTCATTCTACGTGCTCTCCAGCCATGCTGTCCATCTGGTCACGCAGCGCCTGTATCTGCTGATGCAGCGCCAACCGTTCGCGAGCGTTGCCAGCGTCTGCGGTCATTCGCGCCTGCTCGGCGGCAAAGCGCTCGCCGTCCAGCGTCAGGCGCAGCGCATCGATGCTGCCCTTGAGCTGGGCAGTCTCGGCCTGCGCTGCTACGCGCTCAGCCTGCAACGCGCGGTCATATGCCTGTTGCTGCAACTCCATCTGGTCGCGCATCTGCTGGATGGTTGCCGTCAGGTCAGCAGTCTTTGCCGCCTCGTCGGACTGGGCGCGGGTGATGCGCCGGTCCGCCTCCACAGCCGCCGCGTCCAGATTCTGGCGCAATCCGTCGATCGTTGCCTGCAGATGCAGGTTTGCCGCGCGCATATCGGAAAGCGCGTCCAATGGGCTGTCCTGTGCCGTCATGTCTTTGTAAACATTCCCTCAAGCGCAATTGGTCGTGTCGAACACGGCAACTGTCAAGCACCGTTAACCGATCATTTGCCACGTTTGGGACAAATGTCTGTGACCGCGCGCACGGTCTTGAAATCGGGGGGCTTTAGCGGACCATCAGGTATCCAGCCTTAGCGCCTTGCGCAACGCGGCATTGATCCGGCTTTGCCAGCCAGGACCTGTTGCACGAAAGCCTTCCAGTACGGCACTATCAAGCCGCAAGGTTACCTGCTGCTTGGGATTATCAGACTTGGGGCGACCGGGTTTGGTAAGCGTGCCATCAGCGGGGCGGATGACCTTGCCACCGATGCGGAACTCGGCTCGGTCAAATTGATCATCGGTCCATTCGGGAAGGTCATCATCATCCCAATCTGCTGTCAAATTTGGCTTGCTCTCGTTCATTGCATTTTCTCATCGAGATGACCCGAACACCTGCTTCTGTCGGCGTCCATGCGGCCATGATTAAGCGACCATCCAGCAAACCGTAGGTCTGAAACCGGGGTTCGGGATATTCAAAGCGTGTGTCTTCCTGCGTAAACGTCGGTCCATCATCAAGTTCACCGAATCGAGCAAAATCAATTCCTCGCTCATTCAGGGTCTTAAGGCGCTTGGCCT
>JBBQXX010000169.1:0-5846 GCA_038209235.1 Sphingomonadales bacterium
ATCAGGCTTTGGTTCCACTTCAGCATTCCGGTGGTCAATACCAGAGCGTTGTTGCCGTCGAACCGCGAGATAGCCAGAGCATGATACATATCGAGTTCAGGCAGCACGATCTCACACGGAATGTCGAGAGCCTTGAGGACGATCGCCCATTGTGCCCGGTTTTCCGGGCGGCTGTGGACAATGACTCGATCCAGACCCTTGGCGAGCATCCCCAGCCGGCTGATTGTTTCGGCGCTGTCCATGCGCGGGCTCAGGCCGCTTGTTTTCGCATCCAGCGACACAACGCCTGTCACATGTTTAACCGGGACACCATCGAAGATGCAAACCTGCGCATACAGCCCGTCGACCACCCGCCTGTGCATCACCATCCGCACCAGCGCCCGGCCGCCGGGCAACGCCAACAGGCACGTGATACCGCCGATCAATGCAACTCCGCGCGAATATTCCGCGCCGATCTTTAGAAAGAAAAGCGCCAGCAACAGGCATGTGCCGGCAAAGGCCAGCGCCATTATCGCCTTGCCCACGCCCGACCAGTAACGCAGCACATAGATGGCGTTGTGCGCGTTATTGTTGATCGAGAACAACAGAAACACGGGCAAACACACCGCCAGAAAATTACCACTATTCTGCCAGCTGATCTCTCCAAGATACATCAGATTGGCAAAAGCAAAAGCGAGGGAGCAGCTCGCCAGATCGCTGAACATGAGCAGGCCTGCCACCAGGCTGCGGGTACCACGCCGACGTTGCAGGCTTTGTTGCAATTTACCGGTTAATGGCGATATTGGGGGGGATTGCCGCGCCCGTGGGCCTTTTTTCGCCATTGGCTTTTTATCGCCCATGTTTCTTTGGGCAGTCATTTGTCTAAACCCCCGTGTTGCTGACACACCCCGCCGCGGATCTGGCTATGGCAATCGCTGCTGCGACGGACAAGCAGAGGCGGCGAAACGTGGCACCATAGTGCGAATCGACTAATAGCCATAATTGTGACCGTGTCTTGTCGCCGTGATCGGCGGCATAGGCTTCCTGTCCATCACCGCGCCACCTTTGGCCATGGTTGTGATTGTCACTTGGCTGACCTGTCGGAGCCGCTTGCGCCTGACAAGGATGATTGTGCCGATTTGAGCGCCTCAGCAATCTTCTTCACATCTTGCGAGCGGCCCTTGGGTACGATCATGACATGCGTGCCGTTGGCCACGATAATCAGATCGCTGACACCCGAGACGGTGACGGTGATGCCATCGGCGCGGATCAGGCAGTTGCTGGTATCGAGCGCCACCACCGAGCCTGCGATCGTGTTGCCTGCATCATCCGCCTCGCCGATCTCGGCGAGCGCATCCCAGCTGCCGACATCGGACCAGCCGCACGACACCGGCACGATCGCGACGCGTTCGGCGCGCTCCATGACCGCGTAGTCGATCGAATCGGAAGGACAGGCGGCGAACTGCTGGGGTTCGGGGCAAATCAGCCGCGCGTTCAGATCAACGCCCGCAACCGCGGCGTGGCTGGCACGGTGCATGTCAGGTGCATGTGCGGCGAGCTCCTCAAGATAGCGATCGGCGCGCATCAGGAATATCCCTGCGTTCCACGCATGGTTGCCCTGATCGAGCATCGCCTGCGCCTCGTTGCGCGGCGGCTTTTCGATGAACTTCGCCACCTTGCGCACGCCGGGCGCATCGTCGATCGGATCGGCCATCTGGATATAGCCAAAGCCGGTTTCGGGGCCGGTGGGGTTGATGCCGAAGGTGACCAGCCAGCCATCGCGTGCTGCGGGCAGCGCGACATCGACCGCATCGAGAAACCCCGGCAGATCGCTGATCACATGGTCGCTGGGCATCACCAGCATCACCGCGTCACCGCTGCCCGCTGCAATCGCGGCCAGCGCGATGGCCGGCGCGGTGTTGCGCGCGCTGGGCTCCAGAATGATCCGGGTCCGGGCATGCGCATCGCCTGCAAGCTCGGCTTCCATCAGCGCGCTGTGGCGATCGGCCCCGATGATCAGCGCCGGGCCAAAACGCGCCGCATCGCCTGCCCGGATCAGCGTATCGGCAAACATCGTCTTGTCCGATGCGAGCGGCAGGAACTGCTTGGGTCGTTCGTCGACCGACAGCGGCCACAGCCGGGTGCCTGAACCGCCCGAAAGGATGACGGGAATGATCTTGCTCATCAAAAATCGGCCATTCTATGCAGCGCGCGCCAGCAACAGCCGCGCATCGGCGCTGGCACTGAACGCGGTTTCAGGATCGATCGCAAGGCATTCGCCTGCCTTGATGGTCAGCGCACCGCCATCGGCCTGCGTGGTAATCGAACCCTGCACCGGCACGACAATCAGCGGGCCGCTGCCCGGTAATGGATCACCTTTGGCACCGCACAGCAGCACCCGGAACAGCGGACCATCGACAAGCATCTGATCGACGCTGAAATCGACGCGTTTTTGCAACGGATGCGCGTAAGGGCGAGCCTTTGACACCGCCACGCCATCATCCAGATGCAGTTCACGCGGGCGGCCATAATCATACAGCCGGTAGGTGATATCGGCGTTCTGCTGGATCTCGATCAGGCTGACGCCGGCACCGATAGCGTGCACCGTGCCCGCCGGGATATAGAAAAAGTCACCGCGCGATACCTGCTTCCAGTCCATTAGCGCCTCGATCTCGCCGCTCACCGCAGCCGCGCGCAGTTCATCGGCAGTCAGGTCGCGCTGCGTACCGATGCCCAGCGTGGCGCCTGGCTCGGCATCAAGCACCAGCCAGCATTCTTCCTTGCCGCCACCCAGCCCCATCGCATCCGCCTCGGCATCGCTGGGGTGCACCTGAATTGACAGCTTCTCGCTGGTGAACAGATATTTGACCATCAGCGCCAACGTCGGGCCAGTCTGCGCCTCGAACCAGATTTCGCCGATCTTTTCGCTGCCCGGATTGGTGAACGGGGCAGGAAGCACCGCGCGTCCCCAAGGCTTTTCCACACAGCGCGTCGCCAGTTTCATCGGTGCGGTCATCGTCGTCATCGGTCCATCCCCGTCAACTTGCGCTCCCACGCCAACGCGTGAGTCACGATGCTGTCCAGATTGTCATAGTGCGGCGTCCAGCCAAAAGTTTGCCGGATCGCGCTGTTGTCCGCCGTCAGCGCCGCCGGATCGCCTGGCCGCCGTCCCGACACCCGACGATCGATAGTCAGGTTGGTTGCGCGGTCCACTGCATCGAGCACTTCGAGCACCGAATAGCCATGGCCATAGCCGCAGTTGAGGAAATGCGACGATTCAGGGTTTTCGATCAATGATTCGAGCGCCAGCACATGCGCGTCTGCCAGATCGCTGACATGGATATAGTCGCGCACCCCGGTGCCATCGGGCGTATCGAAGTCGGTGCCGAAGATCGCGACATGATCGCGTTTGCCCAGCGCTGCTTCGACCGCAACCTTGATCAGATGCGTCGCGCCTGCGGTCGATTGCCCGGTGCGCGCCTGCGGATCGGCGCCTGCGACATTGAAATAGCGAAGCGCGCAATAATTGAAGTCATGCGCGGCAGCGACATCGCGCAGCATCCATTCGGTCATCAGCTTGGATGTGCCATATGGATTGATCGGCACTTGCGGCGTCGCCTCACCGATCGGTCCATTGGCATCGGGCGTGCCATAGGTCGCGGCGGTCGATGAGAAGATGAAGTGCGTCACCCCGCCCGTCACTGCCGACTCGATCAGCGCGCGGCTTTTGACGGTGTTGTTGTGATAGTATTTGAGCGGATCGCTGACCGATTCGGGCACCACCACCGACCCTGCAAAATGCACGATCGCGCCGACCGACTGCTCGGAGATGATCCGCGCCAGCAAGGTCCCATCGGCGATATCGCCCTGATAAAACGCGACATCAGCGGGCACCGCCCAGGCAAAGCCGGTGACCAGATTGTCGATCACCGCGACCTTCCATCCGGCATCGCGCAGCGCCAGCACGGCATGGCTGCCGATATAGCCTGCGCCGCCGGTCACCAGAATGCCGCGCGCTGCTTTGAAGGAAGCGACCGTGGTCATCGCCAAAGCCACGATCAGTGTCCGGCCTGTTCGCCGCGCTCCAGCCCCGATGCGGCAAGCTGCTCGTCGATCTGCGTCATCAGCCGGTCAAGGCCTTCCTGGGTGCGCGCCTCGGCGCGCGCCACCAGCACGTCCTGCGTGTTCGATGCGCGCAGCAGCCACCAGCCATCGGCGGTGTTGACCCGCGCACCATCGGTGGCATTGACCTGTGCCCCGCTGGCTGACAGCCGTGCCAGCACCTCGTCGATCACCGCGAACTTGCGGGTTTCATCGACCTGGAAGCGCAGTTCGGGGGTGTTGATCATCGGCGCCATTGCACTGCGCAAATCGGTGACCGATTTGCCCAGCAGCGTCTGCGCCTCGATCAGCCGGACGGCGGCATAAAGCGCATCGTCAAAGCCGTAATAGCGATGCTTGAAGAACACATGCCCGCTCATCTCGCCTGCCAACGGCGAGCCGGTTTCCTTCATCTTCGATTTGATCAGGCTGTGCCCGGTCTTCCACATCAGCGGCACGCCGCCCAGTTCGGCGACGCGGTCGAACAAAGCCTGGCTGGCCTTTACATCGGCGATGATGATCGCACCCGGCACGTCTTTCAGCACCGATTCGGCATAGATGCTGAGCAGTTGATCGCCCCAGATCACGCGCCCCTGGCCATCGATCGCGCCGATGCGGTCACCATCGCCATCAAAAGCTACTCCGAAATCGAGCGACTTATCCGCGACGAGCGCCTTCAAATCTGCCAGATTCTTCTCTTCGGTAGGATCGGGATGATGATTGGGAAAATTGCCATCAACCTCTGTAAACAAGGTAAAATGCTCGCCCGGAAGAAGCTTGACCAGCTTTTCCACCGCAGGGCCAGCCGCGCCATTGCCGCAATCCCAGCCGACACGGCAAGCCGCTCCGCCAAAATCCTCAACCAGCCGGTCGACATAGCGGTCAAGGATATCGACCGAACGCGCCGATCCGGTGCCGCTGTCCCAGTCGCCGCTCGCCGCCATCTCTCCGAGCTTGCGGATATCCGCGCCAAAGAACGGACGACCCTGAAAGACCAGCTTGAAGCCGTTGTAATTGGCGGGGTTATGGCTGCCGGTTATCTGAATGCCGCCATCCGCCTCTTCTAGAACGGCTTCGGCGTAATAGAGCATCGGGGTTGGCCCCATGCCGACGCTGATCGCATCGATACCGCTGTCGTTAAGCCCCTTGATCAGCGCGGCTTCCAGCGCCGGTGAACTCACCCGGCCATCATAGCCGACGACAACGCATGTGCCACCCGTACGCGCGATCAGCGTCGCAAAACCGCGCCCGATGGCATAGGCATCGCCCTCGCCCAGCGTTTCGTCGATGATCCCGCGGATGTCATATTCACGCAAGGTGGTCGGGTGAAATAGATGAGTCATGGGATTTGATTTTCCAGGCAACAGGTCCGGCACCGGACCGTAATGAAAATTGAAGCGCGACCCTTGCGTCGCCACTATCCCTAAAGATGGGCAAACTCAACCGGCTTGGCCTGGCGGCCCATCCGAAAACCAACGACCGATAATATCTGCGATCCGCCCGGCGCTCTGGCCATCGCCAAACGGATTGTGTGCCTGCGCCATCGCAGCATAGGCTGCCGGATCATCGAGCAGCCGGCTTGCCTCGGCAATGATCGTCGCGCGATCGGTGCCGACCAGCCTGGCAGTGCCCGCCGCAACGCCCTCGGGCCGCTCGGTGGTATCGCGCATCACCAGCACCGGCTTGCCCAATGCGGGTGCCTCTTCCTGCACACCGCCGCTGTCGGTGAGCATCAGATCGGCAACCTGCAGCAGCCGGGTGAAATT